>NZ_KV793038.1:27543-178993 GCF_001808345.1 Staphylococcus sp. HMSC06C11 | reverse complement strand
AATAATTTAAGAGCAGATAAAACTCAATTAGAAAATGCTTATAATCATTTAAATCAATCAGTTAACTTAACAGATAAAAAACCATCGTCAGTTGAAAGATATGAACGAGAATTAAATGGCTTTAAAAATGAACTAGACAGTGCTAAAGCTGAGGCAAATAGTGTAATTAATAATAATAATCCTTCAGTTGAACAAGTTAGAAATGCACTTAATAAGGTTAATGCAGTCCAAACAAAAGTAAATCAAGCTGAAGCTTTATTGCAACCTAAAGAAAATAATTCTGCACTTGTAAATGCAAAACAACTACTAGAAAACGCTATAAACCAAGTCCCTTCAACAGAAGGTATGACTGAGCAGTCAATAGCTAATTACAATGCCAAAAAACAAGCGGCACAAACTGAACTTCAAAAAGCTGATCAAGTAATTGCAAACGGCGATGCATCAGCCAGTGAAATTTCTAATGAAAAAACAAAAGTTGAAGAGGCTACTACAGCTTTAAATAAAGCCAAAAATGATTTGAGAGCTGATAAATCTCAATTACAAGCTGCTTATAATGAATTAACAAAACCTGTTAATACTTCTGATAAAACACCAGCTAGTATTAAAGAATATAATAAAGCGATAGCACAAATTAATTCACAAATAAACAATGCTAAAAGTGAAGCTAATTCAGTACTTCAGAATGATAACCCTACAGTTAATGCTGTCAAGGAAGCTCTTAGAAAAATCCAAGCTATTCAACCTGAAGTTACTAAAGCAGTCAACTTATTACATCAAAAAGCAGACAATAGCGAACTAGTTAACGCTAAACAACGATTACAACAAGCTGTTGATTCAACTCCTTCAACTACTGGAATGACTCAACAATCTGTTCAAAATTACAATGTAAAAAAACAAGCGGCACAAGCTGAACTTCAAACAGCTGAGCAAGTAATTGCAAACGGTGATGCTAATGTTCAACAAATTTCAGCTGAAAAAGATAAAGTTGATCAAGCTTTACAAGCATTGAATAGTGCTAAAAATGATTTGAGAGCTGATAAGACAGAACTTCAAAACGCTTACAATACATTAACTGAACAAGTTAGTACTGAGGGTAAAACGCCTGCAAGCATTAAAAAGTATCAAGACGCTAAAGCTAAGATTCAAAATCAGATTAATGCAGCTCAAAATGAAGCTAAACAAGTTTTAGATAATGAAAACCCGTCAGTAGAACAAGTTAATAACGCATTAAACAACATTAAAGCTGTTCAACCCAAGTTAGACAGTGCAATACATTTACTAGAAAACAAGGCTAACAATAACGAATTAGTTACTGCTAGAAATCAATTACAGGAAGCGATTAATAATCAACCTAGCACTACAGGTATGACTCAAGACTCTATTAATAATTACAATGCTAAAAGAGCTGATGCACAAAGTGCCATCAACCTAGCAAACTCAATAATTGATAACGGAGATGCTACTGCTCAACAAATTGCGGATGAAAAATCTAAAGTTAATCAAGCATTGCAAGCACTTAATGATGCTAAGCAACATTTAACTGCTGATACAAGTAAATTACAAAATGCATTGAATGGATTGAATAGAACAGGTGATACTAACAATAAAAAACCAAATAGTATTGAATCTTATAATAAAGCGATGCAAGCATTACAATCTCAAATTACTGCTGCTAAAAATAATGCAAATACAGTAATTCAAAAGGCTATTCGCACTGTAAATGAAGTGGATCAAGCTTTACAAGAAGTAAATCAAGTTAACCAACAATTAACTGAAGCGATTAATAAACTTCAACCTTTAGCAAATAATGAAGCACTGAAAGTAGCGAGAACTAAACTTGAAGATAAAATAAATGAAATTGTTCATACGGAAGGTATGACGCAACAGTCTGTAAATGCCTATCAACATGCCAAACAAGAAGCTCAAACTGAGTCAAATTTAGCTCAAGCTTTAATTAATAATGGTAATGCTACTGATCAAGAGATTTCAACAGAAATAGAAAAAGTAAACCAAAAACTTGATAATTTATCATCAGCGATAAATGGTTTAACTGTTAATAAAGAACCTCTAGAATCAGCAAAACAACAATTACAAAACAATATCGATTCTGCCCCTAGTACTGTGGGTATGACAAAGCAGTCTGTTCAAGTCTACAATCAAAAACTGCAAGCGGCTAAAGATGAAATCAATACTATTAATAACGTACTTGCTAACAACCCTAATGTTGAAGCTATTAATACTAATAAAGCGACCGCAGAGCGAATTAATAATGAATTAACTCAAGCTAAACAAACGCTCAAAGTTGATATACAACCTTTAAAAATAGCTATGAAAAATATTCAAACAGCAATTGACGCAGGTACTAACACTGACGGTATGACAGCCGACTCAGTTGAAGATTTTAATGATTCGTTGAGTGAAGCACTTAGTGAAAAAACAAAAATCAATAAATTAACAAGACACCCAGATACTCTAACAGTAGAACAAGTCAACCAAGCAGTGGCAGATGCTAATCAAGTCATTAAGGATCTAAATCACGCTCGTGATTCGTTAATACCTGACAAAGATCCACTCGAAATAGCTAAGCAAGCACTTGAAAATAGCATCACTCAGCAAACTGATACAGAGGGTATGACTACACAATCTTTACAAAACTATAATGAAAAATTAGAAGCCGCTAAACAAGAATTAAATAAAGATAAAGGTATATTAAGCGGAAGTCCTACAGTAGCAGAGATTAGAGCAGCCGCACGTGAGACAAGTAAAATTCAACAGGCTTTAGATAACGCAAGATCCCAATTAGTTTTAGATAGACAGCCATTTATTACACATATCAATGGTGAAGGAAATCTTAACGCACCACAAAAAGAGGACTTTATTCAACAAATTAATAGCGCTGGTAATTATCGTGATTTAAAAGCTATTCAAAATAACGCTGACATATTAAATCAAGCTATGAAAACTTTAGCTTACAGCATTTCTAATTATCAAAATGTTAAACAAACTGAAAATTATATCGATGCATCAAATGATAAACGTCTAGCTTATGATGACGCTGTTAATTCAGCTAATGAGATTTTAAATCAAACTCATAACCCAACAATGAGTAGTGATGTAGTAAATCAAAAAGCTCAAAAGGTACAACAAACTAAAGACGCGTTAGACGGTCAACAAAGATTAGCTGAAGCTAAAGAACATGCTATTAATCATCTAAGTGATTTACATGATTTGAATAACGCTCAACGCCAAGCTTTAACTGATCAAATTAATCATTCAGATAACATAACATCAGTTAATCATATTAAAGACAACGCAAATGTCGTTAATACAGCAATGACTGGATTAAAACAAAGTGTCGCAGACAACAATAGTGAAATTCAACAAGGCAACTATATAAATGCGGATAAAGATAAACAAGACGCTTATAATAGTGCAGTTAATCAAGCTAAACAAATCATTAATGAATCCAATAAAAATAATGTTCAACTAAACCCTAGTGAGATAAGTAAAATTACTGAAAAAGTTAACTCAACTAAAAATGATTTGAACGGTAATAATAAATTAGCTGAAGCTAAAACTAATGCTAAGAATACAATTGATGGTTTAACATATTTGAATGATGCACAATGTGCTAAAGCTAAAGAGAATGTTGAGCATGCTACTACTAGATCAAATATTACTAGCCAATTACAAGACTACGCTAACTTGAATAATGCTATGAAATCGTTACGCGAGAGCGTAAATAATGTTAATCATATTAAAGCAAGTAGTAATTATATCAACGAAGATAATGAATCTAAAGAAGCATATAATCAAGCTGTAACAAATGCTCAGACATTAATAAATGCATCAAGCAATCCTGTTATGAGCGTAAACACTGTAAATGAAAAAGCTCAAGCTGTGACTACAGCTCAAAATAATTTACATGGTCAACAAAAATTACAAGAAGCACAACATAATGCAGACACTGAAATAGATAATTTAACTCACTTAACACCAGCACAAAAATCAGCTGAAAAAGCATTAATCAATAACAAAAACACTCGCACAGAAGTTCAAACACAACTTGATGATGCTAAAACTTTAGATAGTTCAATGGGCTCTTTAAAATCATTAGTTAATGATCAAAGTCAAGTTCAATCAACAAGTAACTACATTAATGAAGATCAACCTCAGAAAACTGCCTATAACAACGCTATTACTGAGGGACAAACTATCATTGATAAAACTTCTGATCCAATATTAAATAACAATACTGTTATACAAGCAATAAATAATATTAATACTAAGAAATCAGAACTTCATGGTGAACAAAAATTAGAAGCTGATAAAACTAGTGCAAATAATTCTTTAAATAAATTATCTAATTTAAACACACCTCAAAAAGAGGCTATTAAAGGTGTAATAGATAGCTCTAATACACGAACTGAGATATCATCAGAGTTGGAAAAAGCTAAAACTATTAACAATGCAATGCATACGCTAAGACAAAACATTACTGATAACGCTAATGTACCGACTCAAAGTAATTACATTAATGCTGAACCAGATAAACAACAAGCTTATACAGATGCTATTAATACAGCTAAAGGTATTATTGATGAAAAACAAGCGACTTTAGATCCAAATATTATTAATCAAAAAGCACAAGCTATTATAACTACCAAAAATGCCTTAGATGGTGAAGCTCAGCTTCGTAAAGCTAAAGAAGATGCGGATAATACGATAAATTCATTAAATCAACTTACAAATGCTCAGAGAACTAAAGAAAAAGAATTGATTAATGGAGTTCAAACAAGACCAGAAGTTGCATCACAATTAAATAAAGCTAAAGAACTTAATAAAGTGATGGAACAACTTAATAATCTTATAAATGATAAGAATAATGTTTTAAGTAGTAGTAAGTATATAAATGAAGATACAGCTCAACAAAACGCTTATACTTCTGCCATAGCGAATGCTGAAGCAATTAAAGATAAAACTCAGAACCCTGAATTAGATAAAAATTCAATTCAACAAGCTATTAATCAAATTAATTCAGCGATTAATAACTTAAATGGAGAAACTAAATTAGCTAAAGCTAAACAAGATGCTCAAGCAACAATTAACAATCTCAATGGTTTAACTAATGCCCAAAAATCCAATGAAAATAACACTATAAGTTCAGCTAAAACTAGAGACCAAGTTTCTAGCACTTTAAGTGAAGCTCAAGCATTAGATCAATCTATGAAAACTTTGCGTAATTTGGTCAACGCTAAGGATCAAGTTCACCATTCAAGTGACTATATTAATGAAGATACAGCTCAACAAAATGCTTATAATAATGCAATTGATAATGGCGAAGACATTATTAGCGGTCAACAAAATCCAATTATGAATAAAACAACAATTGACCAAGCTATTAATCAAATCAATAACGCTAAAAATGCTTTACATGGTGCTAATAAATTACAACAAGCTAAAAATGAAGCTAATCAAACTATCAATCAATTAGGTTATTTAAATGATCCTCAAAAAACTGGAGAAGAGGCTCTTGTAAATAGTTCAACTACTAGAACTGACGTTGCAAATCAACTTAACGAAGCTAAAGCTTTGAATAACTCAATGAAACAGTTGAGAGATAAAGTTGGCGAAAGTACTAGAGTAAAACAAAGTAGTGATTATATTAATGAGACTCCTGAACATAAAAGCGCATACGATCAAGCGCTTCAACAAGCACAATCAATTATTAATGAAAGTAGTAAGCCTACTTTAGATAACACAGTAATTGAACAAAAAGTTCAAAACTTAACTAATGCTCAAAATGCATTACATGGAGCACGTCTTCTTGACAATGCTAAAAATAATGCTATTAGTGAAATTAATAAACTCTCAGGATTAAACGATGCACAACGTCAAAAAGCAATCCAAAATATTCAAGCACAAACCACAATTCCAGATGTTAATCAACAATTAACTACTGATAAAGAATTAAATAATGCTATGAAATTGTTAAGAGATGCTGTTAATCAACAAAATCAAGTTCATCAACAAAGTAACTATTTCAATGAAGATCAACAACCTAAAAATAATTACGATGTAGCTATTCGAGCTGGACAAAACATTATTAATAAAACACACGATCCAGTAATGAATAAAAGTGAAATTGAACAAGCAACTAACCAAATCAACACAACTAAAAATGCATTAGATGGTGAAAATAAATTACACACTGAGAAACAAAATGCTAATAGGGAGATAGAGGGATTAACGAGCTTAAATCCTCAACAAATAAGTGCTGAAAAGAATCAAGTAAATCAAGCAACAACAAGAACTGACGTTGCACAAGATTTAGCATCTGCTAAAGCGTTAAATGATGCAATGAAAGCCTTAAGAGATGGTATTAACAATAAAGATGAAGTAAGACATAGTAGTGCTTATATCAATGCTGATCCTACAAAGATTTCCGCCTACGACCAAGCTCTACAAAATGCTGAAAACATCATTAACGCCGCACCTCAAGTTGAATTAAATAAAGATAAAATTCAACAAGCGTTAACACGTGTTCAACAAACTCAACAAGCACTCGATGGTGTAAGTCAATTAGCTTCAGCTAAACAATCTGCAACTCAGAATGTAAATGGTTTAACTAGTCTTAACGATGGTCAAAAACGCGAAATAAATAAACTCATTTCTAATGCAGAAACTCGACCTAAAGTTCAAGAACTATTAACTCAAGCTAATGGATTAAATACTGCGATGAAAGCTTTAAGAGATAGCATTCAAAATACAAACCAAGTCAAACAAGGTAGTAATTATATCAATGAAGATCCAACTCAACAACGTGATTATAATATTGCAGTTAATAATGCTGAAAGTACTATTAATAACAATACTCATCCAGTCTTAGATAAAGCAGAAATAGAACAATTAACTCACACTGTTAATAATACGGAAAATGCTTTACATGGTATTCAAAAACTCAAAAAAGATCAACAATCAGCAGAAACTGAGATAAGTGGTTTAACGAGTCTTAATGACCCACAAAAAACTGCGGAAATTGCAAAAGTTAAAGCTGCAACAACTCGTACAGAGGTTAATCAATTACTTGAATCTTCAAAAACTTTAAATACTGCTATGCATGGTTTAAGAGAAAGCATAAAAGATAAAGCAGAGATTAAAAATAGTAGTAAGTATATAAACGAAGATCAACCTGAACAACAAGCGTATGATAACGCAGTTAACAATGCACAACAGGTTGTAGATGAAACTCAAGCAACATTAGATACTAACACTATTAATAATTTAACTAACGCCGTTACACAATCGAAGTCTAATTTACACGGTGATGTTAAGCTTCAACAAGATAAAGACAGTGCTAAGCAAACTATCTCACAATTACCAAATCTTAATAACGCTCAAAAACACATGGAAGATTCACTCATTGATAGTCAACACACACGTACGAGTGTGGCTCATGATTTATCAGAAGCTCAAGCATTAAACGGTTTAATGGGGACTTTAAAAGAGAGTATTAAAGATAATGCGACTATTATTTCAAATGGCAATTACATTAATGCTGAACCAACGAAAAAACAAGCATACGATCAAGCTGTTCAACATGCCAACGACCTCATTAATGGTACAAATCAACCTACTATTAATAAAGGTGATATCTCTAGAGCATCACAAACAGTAAATACTACGAAAGATGCATTAGATGGTAATCATAGATTAGAAGCAGCTCAACAAAATGCGACTCAAACGATAACTAATCTTTCTAATTTAAATAACGCTCAAAAAGATGCTGAAAAACATTTAGTTAATCAATCAACTACACTTGAGCAAGTTCAACAACACCTGCAAACTGCTCAAGATTTAGATCATGCTATGGAATCTTTAAGACAAAGTATCGCTAACCAAGATCAAGTTAAATCCGAAAGCAAATATTTAAATGAAGATCCAACTGTAAAAGCAAATTATGATCAAGCTGTTCAACGTGCTGAAGATATTATTAATGCGACTCAAAATCCAGAACTCAATAAAGGCACTATAGAACAAGCTACTCAGGCTGTACAAAATGCTGAACAAGCCCTTCATGGAGTAGAAAAATTAAATCAAGATAAAACTACTACTTCAAAAGAGCTAAATAATTTGACTAACTTAACAGATGCCCAACGTGAGAAACTTAAAGAATTAATTAACCATTCTGATAGTAGAGATGATATCAAACAAGAACTTGAACAAGCTAAGCAACTTAATAACGCAATGGAACAACTTAAAAATCAAGTTGCCCTTAAGGATAGCGTTCATTCAAGTAGTAACTATTTCAATGAAGATTCTGCTCAAAAACAAGCATATGACGACGCGATTAAACATGCTGAAGACATAATCAAAAATACTAATGATCCAAATATCAATCCACAAGATATCATTAAAGCATTAAATAATATTAAAACAGCAACAGATAATTTACATGGTGAGCAACGTCTACAAAATGAAAAAGACACTTCTAATAATTCAATTGATCATATGACGCATCTTAATCAACCACAAAAAGATGCTTTAAAACAAGCTATCGATGGCGCTACAACTAGAGAGCAAGTAGCAGAAAAACTTAAAGAAGCAAAAGCACTGGATAATGCCATGAAACAACTTGAAAATCAAGTTAATCAAGATCCAGCAATTACATCTAGTAGTAAGTTTGAGAATGAAGATACAGAACAACAAAAAGCATATAACAACGCTATAAACGCTGCTAAAGATATTATCAATCAAACTTCTAATCCAACATTAGATAAAAATAAAATTGATGATGCGCTTCACAATATCCAGAATGCTGTTAATCATTTACACGGCGAGCAAAAATTAGAACAAGCTAAACAAGAAGCAAATGATCAATTAAATCATTTAAATGATTTAACTAATGAACAAAAAGCTCACTTTAAACCATTAATTGATAACGCTGATACTAGAGCCGAAGTTAAAAAACAACTAGATATTGCTAAACAATTAAATAGTGATATGTCAGACATTAAAGATCAAATAGCAAAACAAAGCATAGTACACCAATCAGGTAATTATGTTAATGCTGACGATGCTACTAAACAGGCTTATGATAATGCTATTAAAGAAGCTAAAGAATTAATAGATAATCATCCTGATACATTAGATCATCTTAAACTTCAAAAATTGATTAATAAAATTGATGATGCTCAAAACGCATTAAATGGTCAATCAAGATTTGACGCTGCTCAAAAAGAGGCACTCAAAGAACTTGGTACATTAAATAGCCTTAATCAACCGCAACGTAAAAAACTTGAAGATAATTTAAACAATGCAACGACATTAGATGGATTATCTCAAGAATTACAAAAAGCTAAAGAGCTTAATAACGCTATGAAGGCTATGAGAGTTAGTATTAAGGATCAAGATCAAGTACGACAAAGTAGTGATTATGCGAATGCAGATTCTACTCAACAACACGCTTATGATAATGCTGTTAATAATATCAACAATATTATTACTGAAACTAATGCGACTATGGATCCTCAAAGTGTTAATCAAGCTACTCAAGCATTAGAGAACGCAAAACATGCTTTAAATGGAGCTCAAAAACTTCAAGACGATAAAAATAATGCTAAACAAGAAATTGGAAACTTAACAGGTTTAACTGATTCTCAAAAACACGCCTTAGATGAAGCTATAGATCAGTTAACACATAGAACTGAGATAAGTAAAAAATTAAAAGAAGCTAAATTCCTTAATAATGAAATGGAAGAATTAAAAGCAGCTGTCGCAAAAGCTTCTAATATTAGACAAACTAGTGACTATATCAACGAGGATACACCTCAAAAAGAAGCTTATAATAATGCTATTAAAAAAGGACAAGCAATTATTGATGCACATAACGATCCAACAATGAATGGAAGTGACATTAGTAATGTTATTCAACAAATTAATAGCGCTGAACATGGATTACATGGAGAACAAAAATTACAACAAGCCAAAAACAACGCAATAAATGATGTTTATGGTTTGAATAACTTAAATCGTGCTCAAACTGCCAAAGAAGTTCAGGATATCCAAGCATCTGAAACTAGAACAGCTGTGGAACAGCAATTAGAACAAGCTAAAGTTTTAAATCAAGCAATGAAAGAATTGAAACAAAGTATTGCCGACAAAAACGATACGCTTAACTCTAGTAACTACATTAACGAAGATCCAGATAAGAAAATAGCTTATGATAATGCTTTGAGTAATGCTGAACATTTGTTAAATCAACAAAATGATCCAACGATGGATCCAAGAGAAATTAATGCTGCTGCTCAAAAAGTAAAAGAAACTAAAGATGCATTACATGGTGCAGATAAATTAACTCAAAGCCAAAATGAATCTAATGAAACTATAAATCATTTACCGAACTTAAATGATAAACAAAAACAAGCTCTAAATAATTTAATTAATCAAGCTACAACTAAACAAAAAGTAGCAGAAATTGTTAACCAAGCAAATGAACTTAATAGCGAAATGGGCAAACTCAAATCATTAGTTGAACAACAACCTAGCGTTCATAAGCAAAGCAATTATTTGAATGAAGACCCTGAAATTCAAAGAATATATGATAAAGCTATTCAAAGCGGACAAGACATCATCAGTGGAAATACTACTGATGTATTAAGTAAAAATGATATTAGTAATGCTATTCAAAATATAGAACTAGCAAAAGGCGATCTTCATGGAGAACAAAAATTACAAAAAGCTCAACAAGATGCTAATAACGAAATAGATCAATTAAGAAACTTGAATGACCCTCAAAGACAAGCAGAGCACAATGAAATTAATAGTGCACCTTCAAGAACAGAAGTTCAAAGTGATTTAAATAACGCTAAAGCATTAAATGAAGCGATGCATCAGTTAGAGAACGAAGTTCATCTAGAGAATAGCATTAAACAATCAAGTAACTATATTAATGAAGACCCAGCCTCTCAAAATGCTTATAATGATGCTTTACAAAAAGCGAAGAATATCATTAATGCAGTACCTGATAAAACTTTAGATAAAACTACAATTGAGCAAGCATTAAATCAATTACAAAGTGCAAGTGAAGCTTTACATGGTGAACAAAAACTACAAGAATCGAAAAATCAAGCTAATAGTCAAATTGATCGATTAGAATCACTTAATCCTGGACAAGTATTAGCAGAAAAAACATTAGTTAATCAATCTCAAACTATACCTGGTGTTCAAGAGGCACTTCAAAAAGCGAAAGAACTAAATGAAGCCATGAAATCTCTTAGAGCTGAAGTAGATAAAGAAAATCAAGTCAAAACAGAAAGTAAATACATTAATGCTGATCACACTAATCAAGTTAACTATGATTCTGCCATCAACCAAGGTACTCAAATTATTACAACATCACAACCACCAGAGCTTAATAAAGATGTAATTAATAAAACGACTCAGACTATCATTAATGCTCAAAACAACTTAAATGGAGAAGCTAAGTTAACTGAAGCTAAAACAACTGGTAATCAAGCTATTGATAAATTAGATGGACTAACAGAGGCTCAAAAGGATAAAGAACGTGAATTGATTAATCAAGCGTCAACTAAAGCACAAGTGAATAACATCATTAACGACGCTAATCAATTAAATGACTCAATGAAACAATTGCAACAAGCTATCAACAACGCTAGTAACGTTAAACAAAGTAGTGATTATATTAATGAAGATCCTACTCAAAAAGATGCTTACGATAAAGCAATTCAAGCTGCTAAAGATTTAATCAATGCTCAACCTCCTACTATGGACAAAGGAGAAATAGATAAAGCTTTAGCAAATGTTAATCAAGCACTTAATAATTTACATGGTAGCGATAAATTGCTTGAAGCCCAAAAAGAAGCCTCATCACAATTAAACAACTTTAACAATTTGACTAACGGTCAACATGGCAAGCTAGTTGATGACATTTTCAATGCACCGACTAAAACTCAAGTTGCTCAAGTATTGGAAAATGCAAAACAACTTAACAACACAATGAAAGCACTGAGAGATTCAATTGCTGATAATGAACAAGTTCTTCATAGTAGCAAATATATTAATGAAGACCCTGAACAACAAGCAGCTTATAATCAAGCGGTAACAAAAGCTAAGAACATTATCAACGACAATCCTGACCCTACATTATCCAATAGTGATGTTCAAAATATTGTAAATGAAGTTACTCAAGCTAAAGACAATTTACATGGAGATCAAAAACTTGCGACTGATAAGACAAATGCAAAAGATACTTTAGATCATTTAACGCATTTAAACCATGCGCAAAAACAAGAACTTGAGGAAGAAATTCGTGATGCAACTACGAGACCTGGTGTTCAAAGTGTAGCTAAATTAGCCAACCAACTTAACGATGCGATGAAAAAATTAGAAGACGCATTAGCTGGCAATGAAACTGTAAAACAAACTAGTAATTACATTAATGAAGATACAGCTCAAAAAGGAAACTATGATCACTATGTAAACCAAGCTAAACAAATTGTAGATCAACAAGATAACCCTAATATGTCTCCAGAAAATATTAACGAAATTACTCAAAAACTAGACGCTGCTAAAAATGATCTTCATGGAGAACAAAAATTAGAACAAGATAAACAACAAGCAACTGAACGTATTAATCAAATGAAGAGCTTGAACCATGCTCAAAAAGACGAGCTAAATCATGAAATTCAACAAGCCCAAACACGACCAGACATCGTTGCTACAGTTAATAAAGCTAAACCATTAGATACAGCAATGAAAAAATTAAGAGACAGTATTGCTGATGCTAATGATATTAAACAAACAAGCAATTACATCAATGAAGTACCAAGTATTCAAAATGCTTATGACAATGCTGTAGATCATGCTCAACCAATTATTAATCAAACTTCTAATCCAACTATGGATCCTTTAGTAATAGAGCGTGATACGTCAAATGTTCAAACAACTAAGAATAACCTTCACGGCGAACGTGTACTTAATGATGATAAACGCACACAAACATATGCAGTAAATCATTTAGATAATCTTAACCAAGCTCAAAAAGAAGCTTTAACACATGAAATACAACAAGCAACTAGAGTTTCTGATGTTAATAATGTCTACAGCAAAGCTAGAGCTTTAGATTCCGAAATGCAAAAACTTAAAGACATTGTGGGACAACAAGATAGCGTAAGAAAAACTAGCAATTATGTTAATGAAGATAGTACAGCGCAACAAGCGTATAACGATGCTATTGCACAGGGCCAAGCAATCATTGATCAAACGACACAACCTACTATGTCAAATGACGAAATCGAAAATACGATTAATAAAATAAAACAAAAAGTTACTACTCTTGAGGGAGAACATAAATTACAAGTAGCTAAAGAAAATGCCAATAACGTTATCGATAGCTTAAGTAATTTAAACACTCCTCAGAAAATTGCTGAAAAAGCACTTATTAATAAAGCTACAACCAGAGATAACGTTACTCAGCAAATGCATATTGCAGAAGAACTTAATGATGCAATGGGTAAACTAAGAAACAGTATTCAAGATCAAGCCACTGTTAGACAAGAAAGTAGATACATCAATGAAAACGAAGATAAACAACAAGCTTATAATCATGCAGTAACTGATGCAGAAAGTGTTATCAATGAGCACAATCCAACATTAAATAAAGACACAATTGAACAGTTGACTCAACAAGTTAATCTGGCTAAAGATGCCTTAAATGGTGTAAAATTACTAAACGAAGATAAACAAACTGCTCATCAAACTATTTCTACATTGAATCATTTAAACACAGCTCAACAACAAGCATTTAATGAACAAATTAACAATGCACCAACGAGAGCTGAGGTTCAACAAATCATAGGACAAGCAGATGTTTTAAATAACATGATGAAAGCTTTGGAAAATAGTATCAAAGATAAAGATCAAGTTAAAAATTCTAGTGATTATATTAATGAAGACCCTGCCGAACAACAGGCGTATGATAATGCTGTCACAAACGTAGAGAATATATTGCATCAAACGACTCAACCAACAATGTCTGTTAGCGACATCCAAAGTGCTATTGATAATGTTCGAAATGCGAAAAATAACCTTCATGGCCTAAATAAACTTAACATTGCCAAAGACGAAGCTGCTAAACAATTACGTAAATTATCAAGTTTAACTTCACCTCAAAGTGGCGACATTGCTAAACAAATCTATGGCGCAGATACAAGAGCTGAAGTGACTCAAGCTTTAGATAAAGCCAAAGCATTAAATAACGCTATGGATGGACTTAATCATGTGTATGATCAAAGTACAAATGTCTTAAATAGTAGTCAATTTATCAATGAAGATCAACCTGAACAAGATGCTTATAAACAAGCACTTCAAAACATAGAAAAAGTTATTTATAGACAGGATAACCCTGAAATGGATCCAACTGTAATAAATAACTTAACGCATGGACTTGAAGCTGCTCAAAGCAACCTACACGGTGATCAAAAACTTGCCCAAGCAAAACAAGATGCTGCAAACACAATTAATGGTTTAACTCATCTTAATACAGCACAACGCGAACAAATCATCAACAAAAATACTAATTCTAAAACTCGTAGTGAAGTAGCAGAAAACTTAAATAACGCGCAAGCACTTGATCAAGCAATGAAATCTTTAGAAAATGTCGTAGCTGAAAGTAATAATGTGAAAAATAGTAGTAAGTACTTAAACGAGGATTCTAAATTCCAAGACCAGTATGATCAAAAAGTAACAGAAGCTAAAGATTTGATTAATCAAACTACTAATCCAACATTAGAACCTAATAAAGTTGATATTATAAAAAATAGAGTATTGGCTGCTGAGAACAATCTACTTGGCGCTGAAAAATTAGCCTACGATAAAGCTAAAGCACAATATGACATTGATGATATGAAAAACCTTAATGACGCACAAAAACAATCAATTGTTAAAGCGATTAAAAATGCGCCTTTAAGAACAGAAGTAAAACAATTGCTCCAACAAGCTAAAGATCTTGATAACGACATGAAAGCTCTTAAGGATAAAACCCAACAAGTGATTATAGATAAAGCGTCACCTAACTATACTGAGTCTTCAGATGATAGAAAAGAAACACTTAATCAATCACTTAATAATGCAGAAGCTATAATTAATAAAACTAATGGTACAGATGCTAATAAAGAACAAGTAGAGCAAGTTCTAAATCAACTTAATCAAGCTTCTGAAAACCTTAATGGTGATCAACGTGTGCAAGAAGCTAAAACTGACGCAAATAATACTATCGATCAACTTAAATATTTAAATGCGAGTCAACAACAAACAGCCAAAGATAACGTTCAACATGCTACTAAACTTGATGAAATAGCAACTGCTAAAGCAAATGCCCAAGCTCTAAATAAAGCAATGGGACAATTAAAACAATTTATCGATGATGCTGATTCTGTTGAGCATGGAGATAATTATCGTCAAGCAGATGATGATAGAATCACAGCATATGATGATGCTTTAGAGCACGCTCAAAACGTAATTAAAACAAATGCAACACAACAAGAAATAGAAGAAGCAATTCATCAAATTAGCCACGCTAAAAATGACTTAAATGGTATCGCTAGATTAGTGGGGGCTAGACCTAAAGCTTTAGCTTACATTAATTCATTAGATAAAATTAATGATGCTCAAAGAACCGCTTTAGTAGATAAGATCAATCAATCTCATGATTTGATTGAAATTAATCACATCGTTGATGATGGAACAAACTTAAATGACATCATGCACGAGTTAGCTCAATCAATTATCGATAACTATGCACCAACTAAGGCGAGCATCAACTATATTAATGCAGATACACAATTAAGAGATAACTTTAAACAAGCGATTAACAATGCTAGAAATGTTCTTAATAAAACTAAAGGTCAAAACCTAGATTTCGAAGCTGTTGACGCACTTAAAGATGCAATTTCAGAAACTAAAGACGCTTTAAATGGTATTGAACGTTTGAAAGCTGCAAAACTGAAAGCAGATAAATTTATAGAAGGTTTAAATCAAATTAATAAAGCTCAATTAACTCATGCACTCAAAGATGTAGCAAGTACAGATTCATTAACTAAATTATCTCGTCTAATTAACAAATCTATGAACTTAGACGACGCTATGAATGCATTAAAAGATAGCTTAATCAATAATGCTGCACCTGTTCAAGCGAGCTCAAATTATATTAATGCTGATAACGATCTTAAAAATCAATTTGATGAAGCATTAAATAACGCTAGAAAAGCCCTAGCCAAATCAACAGGTAAAGACTTAGATGAAAATCAAGTAGACGGTTTAAAACAAGCAATTATAGATACGAAAGATGCTCTCAACGGGGAAGAACGTCTTGCTAAAGCTAAAGCTAAAGCACAAGAATACGTTCAAACATTATCAAATTTAAATAATGCTCAACGTAAAGTTGCTGAAAATAGTATCACTAATTCAGAAGATCTTAATTCACTAGCTGAATCAATCTCGAAAGTTACTGAATTAAATAAAGCTATGGAAGATTTACACAATGCTTTAATAAGTAATGCAACACCTGTTCATGCGAGTGTTAACTACATCAATGCAGACGAGGATTTACAAAATCAATTTGATCAAGCGCTTCAACAAGCAAGAAATACATTGTCTAAAGCTACAGGTAAACCTGCTTCAATTGAAGAAGTTCAAGGCTTAATTCAGTCTATTAAAGATACTAAAGAAGCATTAAATGGTGATCAACGTCTTGCTAAAGCTAAATTTAAAGCTGAGATATTTATTAATCAATTAAAAGATTTAAATAATGCTCAACGTGTAGACTCAATTAAACAAGCAAATGATACTGATAATCTAAAAGATTTATCGCAAATCGTTTCTACTGCATCAGATTTAAATAATTCTATGTCAGAATTAAAAGCCAAATTAAAAGAAACAGTTAATCCTGTTAAATCAAGCATCAATTACATTAATGCCGACTATGATTTAAAACGTCAATTTAATAAAGCAATTAAAGACGCTAGAGAAGCATTAAGTAAAACTAAAGGCGCCAACCTCAACGAAAGAGATATTCAAGGATTATCTCAAGCAATTGATAGCACTAAAGATGCATTAAATGGTGAACAACGTCTTGCCGAAGCTAAAGAGAAATCTAAACAATTTATAAAACAACTTGATACTCTTAATAATGCTCAAAACAATTATTTAACAAATGAGATTAATAAATCTGATAATATTAAAGATATAACAAACATAGTAGATAATGCTTCAAGTCTAAATGATGCAATGAAAGACCTTAGAGATACCGTTGCACAATTAAACCAATCTACTAAAGATAGTATTAATTATCAAAATGCAGACGAAGATTTAAAATTACAATTTGATAATGCGATAAATATAGCTAATAATGTTTTAAACAAAAAAGATGGCGACAACTTAGATATCACTGTTATTGAAGGTATGACTCAAGCGATTAAAGATGCTAAAGACGCACTTAATGGTGAACAACGCCTTAAAAATGCTCAACAAGCTGCACATAAAGCTATTGACGATGCACTTAAACATCAACTTGATGAAATCAATCATGCTAATGCTACAGATGAATCAAAAGCACAAGCTATTAAATCTGTAGAGAATGCAGCTAAACATGCTAATGCTGATATTGATCATGCAAGTTCTAATACAGGCGTTTATAACGCTGAAAATGAAGGAACAACAGCTATTAAACATACGCATGCTGATGAATTACCAAAAGCTAAAATTGATGCTAATAATGATATCGATCAAAAATTAAAAGGTTTATTGAATAATATTGATCAAAACCCTAATTTATCTAATCAAGAAAAAGAGAAACTCAAAGATGATTTAAATCATGCAATCGAGAACATTAAAAACGAGATTGATCGTGCTACTAATAAACAAGCTGTTGCAGATGAAAAAGCTAAAGCAGATCAATTAATGAAAGGTACTCAAGATATCATATCTGCAAAAGAACAAGCTAAACAATCAATTAAAGATTTAGCACAACGTAAGCGAGATGCAATCAATAACAATCCTGATTTGACTGACCAGCAAAAAGCACACGCACTTGCTGAAATCAATAAAGCGGAAAAAGAGGCTATTAAACAAATAGAGAACTCTAATTCTGTAGATCAAATTAACAAAGTTAAAGATGATAGTCTTAACCACATTGCGAAAATTGTAATATGGGATACTGATCAACAGCCATCAATACTTCATCGTCCTGATTTAAGCTTACAAAATGCGTTAGTTACAGGAAAAGTCATCGTGCATAGAGGTGCTACGATTACACTTAGTGAAATTGAAAGTGCCATGACTTTAGCTGATGGTCTTAAAGTAAGAATCATTTCATTACCTAACACAGGTAAAGTTGCAGATAACCTAACTGCGAAAGTTGAAGTGACTCTTGCGAACGATACATCAGTTATTGTCGATGTCCCTGTAGATGTTATTGAAAAAGAACTTCAAGTTGCAAAAGATGAAGCATCACAACAAATTGATCAAGCTACTAAACAAAAGTTAGATGAAATTGATAATGATAAAATTTTAACCGAACAGCAAAAAGAACAAGCTAAAGCTGAAGTTCAAAAACTTAAAGATCAAGCTATTGATAAAATTAACAATTCAACTAATGTAAAAGATGTTGAAAATAATCAAAATAAAGATTTAAATGATATTAATCATTTTGATCCTAGACAATTTACATTGGACAAAGCTAAAGAAGCTAATAAAGCTGAAGTTAATAAACTTACACAAGAAGGTGTACAAGAAATTAAACATATTTCTGATTTATCACCTGAAGAACAAGCTCAATTCAATCATCAACTAAAAGATCTTGAATCTAAAGTTTATAACATGATTAAAAATGCAAAAAATCTAGACGAACTCAAACGCATTCTCAAAGATTTCAAAGCGCAACGCGATCACATCATTGCACAAGCTCATTTACTCGGTGAAAAACATAAAGCTGAACGTAGACTCAATAACGTTGTTAATAATAGAACTCAACAAATTATTAATGATATGTCAGCAAGTCAATACCAAAGACAATTGGCAATCAATCGTATTAGACAAATAGAATTAGATACTATGAATGCAATTCATCGTGCTAAATCAATCAAAGAAGTCCAAGACGCGTTATTGAATGGTATTCGTAAAATCATGGAAGTAGGTTTAGAAGGTTCATTTGATTCAATTTCCAATCAACAACGCGCTGCTAACAACGCTTATAAACAAGACGTCCGTCTAAGAGAAAATGATGTAAAAAGTCATATAGGTCAAACAGAATCTTACAAAGAAGTATTAAGTCACTCAGGTATTAAATCAGGTAAGAATAAACACAAAGAAGATGATCCTAAACATGTTAAACATCATGATAATAATTTCATCAATCGAGATATCGATGACTTTGGCAAAGCAGTAGGCTTCATCACACTAACTGGTTTACTTTCAGGATTCTGGCTAGCGCTTGCTAAAAGACGTAAAAAAGAAGAGGAAGAAGAAAAACTGAATGATAAGAAGGATCTTCATATTTCCGATTCTAAAAAAGTAGAACCATTGATTATAGCTAAACGAAAAAAAGATAAAGAAGAAGAAACTGTTATTGAAGAAGACAATAAAAAAGCAATTCCTGTAGTGAAAAATAAAAGAGAAAAAGAGGAGAACAAACAGATGAGAAGAGAGACATGTTCTTCGAAAAAAGCAAAAACAAATAAAACTCAACGTCCTTCTTCAAACACTAAGTCAAAAAAAGGTACTACTAAAAACAAAAAGCGTTCAAAAAAGTAAAAAATAAATAACCGCTTCTAAAGTAAGAACAGGTTATAGGAAATCCTATAGCCTGTTCTTTTTTTATTTAATCAATTTATATAAAGCTTGTTGTGCATGCTGGTTTGCTTCTATATTTTTATCTCTAGGAACCCATTTAACAAACATTAAATCAAAACTTTGTTCGAGAATTTCCATATTATCATAATAAGGTTTAAATTTAGCATTTTTTACACGACCACTATTAACACTATCTTCAATTAATTTTGAATCAGTATGAAGTAGGGCGTTTCTAACATTGAGCTCTCTTGCATGTTCTAACGCATAAATCATTGCTGCCCATTCCGCACTATGATTATCTAACTCTCCTAAATCATGAGTAAACACGTGACGTTCAGATTCTTCTTTAATTACAACTGCACATGCACTTCTACCCGGATTACCTTTAGTTGCAGCATCAAAGTATATTTTTGCCATCTCATATACACCTTCGTTTGTAAGTTTGACTATATTGTAGCAAATTTATAAATAGACAGGTCAAATCATTTCTTTCCTGACTTTTTCTTGAAAATGATTACCTTTAAAGACTTGTTTTATACCTGTATATTGAGACAAGATCCTGAAAAAACGCGCACATAAAAAACTGTCAACAAAGTCCTTAGACTTTATCGACAGTCTCAATTAACTTAGTCCTTTAATAGGTCGACTAAGAATTAATAGCCTTCATCAAGTTTTTGAATCTTACCTTTGCGATAGAAAGATTTAGCAATGTAACCGAAAGGCACATTGAATATAGTTGAAATAAGTTTTAGTAGGTAAGTTGTTATAAATATTTCGAACACAGCCATATTAGGTAAAGTACCGGCAAATGCAATGATAACAAATAATGCTGTATCTATAATTGAACTTAAAATCGTACTACCATAAGCACGTATAATAAACGTTTTATCTGAGCTGAAAATCTTTTTAATCATTGAAAAGATAAACACATCTACATATTGCCCGATAATATATGCAACGATTGAACCTAAAGCAATTCTAGGCACTAAATCAAAGATTGTTTTAAGCGCACCTTGAGCAGTATCTTCAGGTGCAGGTATAAAGTGTAAAGACATTTGCATTACAATAATCATTACTAATGTTGAAGAAAAACCTAACCAAACGGCACGTTTTGCTACTTTTCTGCCGTAAATATCATTCAATATGTCTGTTGCAAGATAGATAGAAGCGAACATAACATTCCCTAATGTCGCCGAAATACCAAATATATGAACTGTCTTTATGACTTGAATATTAGCTATAATTGTTCCCATTGCTACCCATGCAATTAAACCATGCTTACCAAAAAAGCGATACATGAGAACCATTAAAATAAATGTAACTATAAACGAAGCTACACCAAAAATCTCATTAAACATCTTACATCCTCCTAAATTTTGTTAAAGCGGGTGTTTAGAAACCGCGAAAAAATAACCTAATTAGTTTACTTTAAAAAACAAAAATATGCAATAGCGTTACTAAAATTTACATAATACATACAACTCAATCAGCATTCTTTCTCAGTACCTTTTGCAACAAACTTCCAATAATTAAATATAAATTGATTATTTCAAAATACATCCCTAACAATGCTATAATACAAACATGTGAAATAAGAGATGTAACATTAATAAAGTATATAGCTAAAGGAAGTGGAGGCTATACTCACTTATTCAGAACAAAAAGCGATTAATAAAATCGACGAGCTCATGAACACTTATTGTTACCAATGCCCACTAAAAGCGCACAACAGAAAAACGCAAGGTAAAACACAAGCGCATCATTTTTGCATTAATGAGTGTTCAGTAGGTAAACAAATCAAACAAATAGGGAACGAGCTACAATAGGAGGACACCAATATGGAAATCGTAGCAATTTCAGAAACACCAAATCACAACACTATGAAAATTTCTTTAAGTGAACCACGTCAAGATAATTCTTCAACAACTTATACTTCTGCTAAAGAAGGGCAACCAGAATTTATTAATCGATTATTCGATATCGATGGCGTCAAATCTATTTTTTATGTGATGGACTTCATCTCAGTTGACAAAGAAGATGACGCAAACTGGGATGATTTATTACCACAAATTCAAGCAGCTTTTAATCATTAATATAAACGTTTTATTTAAAGGGGGGCTAAAAAATGGAGATTGTTCGTGTAGAACCTACTCCTAGTCCTAATACAATGAAAATTGTATTATCTGAAAAAAGAGAAGATAATCAATCCAATACTTATACTGAAGTAAGAGAAAATCAACCACAATTTATTAACGATCTTCTCAAACTTGAAGGCGTAAAATCCATCTTTTATGTGATGGATTTCCTAGCAATAGACAAACAACCAAAGGCCAATTGGGAAGACGTCTTACCTCAAATCACTTCAACACTTAATAATGAATCAAGCTATAATCAAGAACCTCAACCTGACGAACATTATGGTGAAGTTCGTGCGGAAGTTCTAATGTTTAAAGGGATACCTTATCAACTTAAGATTACAACAAATAAAGATGAACAACGTAAACAATTACCAGAAATTTATATCGATAAAATGCTAGAAGCCCAAAAAGAAAATGATAATGTAGTATTCTTGAGAAAATGGGAAGATTTCGGCATTCGATATGGTAATGTGGAAGAAGTAATGGAGAGCGTTTATGAAGAAGTTATCGCACTTTATCCCGAAGAACGCCTTGATTCGCTAGTTAAAGAAGCACTTGAAACTGATATTATAGTTCCAGAACAACATTATCAACATGTCACATTGGATGAGTATGAGTCAGCACAAGATTGGAAAGCACGTCTCAGAATGCTTAAGGCATTTCCAACACCTACATTTGATGATATCCCGTTGTTAGAAACAGCACTTAATGAAGAGAAAATCCCTTTAAGACGTGAAGCTGTTGTGCTACTAGGGATGATTGAAGATCCTAAAATTTTACCTTATATTTATCAAGGTCTTCACGATAAAAGTCCAGCTGTAAGAAGAACTGCTGGCGATTGCCTTAGTGACTTAGGTTTCAAAGAAGCTTTACCAGAAATGGAAAAAGCACTTGATGACCCTCAAAAAATCGTAAGATGGCGTGCAGCGATGTTTATTTTTGATGAGGGTAATGAGGAACAATTGGCATCACTAAAAGCACATGCAGACGATTCAGCGTATGAAGTCAAACTTCAAATAGAAATGGCTATCTCCAGAATAGAAAATGGAGATGAGGCTTTAGGTTCAGTTTGGAAACAAATTGCTAATCGGAAAAGATAACTTATTTAATGTTTAATAATAAATGACAAAAGAAGTATCAAGGAGTGTTAATATGAACGGCTATGAGTCTTATATGAGAGAATTAGCGCAACAAATGCGTTCTGAACTTACTGAAAATGGTTTCAAAAGTTTAGAAACTAGTGACGATGTGAAGGGTTACATGAATGACTTAAAAGATGATGAAACAACATTCGTTGTTATTAATTCAACATGTGGTTGTGCAGCAGGATTAGCTAGACCAGCTGCTGTAGCGGTTGCTGAACAAAACGAAGTGAAACCCACAAATAAAGTAACTGTTTTTGCAGGTCAGGATAAAGAAGCAACACAAACAATGCGTGAATACATCCAACAAGTGCCTTCTAGTCCTTCATATGCCTTGTTTAAAGGGCAAAACTTAGTTCACTTTATTCCACGTGAACATATTGAAGGCAGAGATATTAACGATATCGCAATGGATTTAAAAGACGCTTTTGATGACCATTGCCAATAATTTTTTAATTGTACTACCCCGAGTTACAGCATTTCACAATGTAACTCGGTTTTTTTATCCAAAAAAAGAAATTTGTCATCTTAAATAGCTCTCCCTATCAACAGTTAATGATTTCTAGTATAATATTCAGTAATATAATTTATTAATAATAACTAAAATAAAGTGATTTACTTAAAGGAGCTGTACATATGTATAATCCATTCGACAAAGCGTATCATAGCTTATGCGAAGAGGTATTAGAAATAGGTAATCAACGTGATGATCGTACTCATACTGGTACAATTTCTAAGTTTGGTCATCAATTAAGATTTGATTTATCAAAGGGGTTCCCTTTATTAACAACTAAAAAAGTTTCATTTAAATTAGTAGCTACAGAATTGTTGTGGTTTATTAAAGGTGATACAAACATACAATATTTACTTAAATATAATAATAATATATGGAACGAGTGGGCCTTCGAAAATTACGTTAATTCTGAAGACTATCAAGGACCTGACATGACTAACTTTGGACATCGTTCTCAAGAAGATCCAGAATTTAATGAGCAATATAAAGAAGAGATGAAAAAATTTAAAGAACGTATTCTAAATGATGATGAATTTGCTCGTCAATATGGTGATTTAGGTAATGTTTACGGTAAACAGTGGAGAGACTGGGAAGATAAAGATGGTAATCACTTCGATCAGCTAAAAACAGTAATTGAGCAAATTAAAACAAATCCTAATTCTCGACGTCATATTGTGTCTGCGTGGAATCCTACAGAGATTGAGACCATGGCGCTACCACCATGTCACACTATGTTCCAATTTTACGTTCAAGATGGTAAGTTAAGTTGCCAACTTTATCAACGTAGTGCTGACATTTTCTTAGGTGTACCTTTCAATATTGCGAGCTACGCCTTACTTACTCATCTCATCGCAAAAGAATGTGAACTTGAAGTAGGTGAATTTGTTCATACCTTCGGAGATGCACATATTTATTCAAACCATATGTCAGCTATTGAAACTCAACTTTCTCGTGAGAGTTACAAAGCACCGACATTACAGATAAATTCAGACAAATCCATTTTCGATATCAACTATGAAGATTTAGAAATTGTGGATTATGAATCACACCCTGCTATCAAAGCACCTATAGCGGTATAGATTGACTTACTTTATAAATAAAAATATAGAAATCTAATCATATTTACCATAAGAAAGGGGGAAGACGATGACTTTATCCATCCTCGTCGCACATGATAAACAAAGAGTTATCGGATATCAAAATCAATTACCTTGGCACCTTCCAAATGATTTAAAACACGTTAAACAATTATCAACTGGTCACACATTGGTAATGGGTAGAAAAACTTTCGAATCTATTGGGAAACCTTTACCTAATAGACGAAATGTTGTATTAACAAATAATCCTTCATTTAAACACGAAGGTGTCGATGTCATTCATTCTATTGAAGAAATTAATAATATTCCTGGACAAGTATTTATTTTTGGTGGACAAACACTTTTCGAAGAAATGATAGATAAAGTTGATGACATGTATATCACTGTTGTCGACGGTAAGTTCCAAGGAGATACATTCTTCCCTCCTTATACATTTGAAGATTGGGAAGTTGAGAGTTCTGTTGAAGGACAATTAGATGAAAAAAATACTATTCCGCATACATTTTTACATTTAGTGCGCAGAAATGACCAATAGGAGGCTATTTATGACTAAACAAGTTATCGTCACGGATTCCACCTCTGATTTATCACATGAATACTTAAAGAAACATGATATTCACGTTATTCCTTTAAGTATCACTATTGATGGTAATTCTTATACTGATCAAGAAGACATTTCTTCTAAAGAATATATTGAATATATCGAGGCAGATGCAGACGTCAAAACGAGTCAACCGCCCATCGGTAAATTTATAGAAAAATATGAAGAGTTAATTAAAGAAGATGTAGAGATTATTAGCATACATCTATCTTCAGGTCTGAGTGGTACTTATAATACTGCCGTTCAAGCTAGTCAAATGGTAGGCGGTAAAATTACTGTTATCGATTCTAAATCAATCTCATATGGCTTAGGTTATCAAATTGAGCACATCGTTGATTTAGTTGAAAAGGGAACACCTACAACTGACATTGTTGAAAGTGTCGACAAACTACGCGATAATATTCAACTTTTCGTAGTCATAGGGCAATTGAATCAACTTATTAAGGGCGGACGTATTAGTAAAACTAAAGGTTTAATAGGGAATATTATGAAGATTAAACCCATAGGTACATTAAATGAGGGAAAATTAGAACTTGTTCATAATGCTAGAACTCAAAAATCTAGCATTCAATATTTAAAGAAAGAAATAACTGAATTTATTGAAAATCATAATGTTAAATCAATAGGTGTTGCTCATGCGAATGTGATTGAATTTGTTGATAAACTCAAAAAGTCATTTAGCGATGCTTTTCATTTTGATCAATTTGATGTCAACGTCACAACTCCAGTTATTTCAACTCACACAGGTCAAGGTGCTATTGGTCTAGTTGTACTTAGAGATTAATTCTTTAGGATAAACTCTAGCTATTTAATGTTGAGTAAAATACTTTAAATTACATGGTGTTTAGCGTAAATTATTAAAAAAGAGACAACTTAAGGAGGTACTACTATGGCATATGCAACGCTTGCAGGAGGTTGTTTCTGGTGTATGGTAAAACCATTTACTTCTTACCCAGGAATAAAATCTGTCGTTTCAGGATATAGTGGTGGTCACGTTGAGAATCCCACTTATGAACAAGTCTGTACGAATCAAACTGGTCACGTTGAAGCTGTACAAATTGAATACGATCCTGAAATTACTTCCTTCGAAAATATATTAGATGTTTACTTTAAAACATTCGACCCCACAGATGATGGTGGTCAGTTCTTCGATAGAGGTGAAAGTTATCAGCCAGTAATCTTTTATCATGATGATAATCAGAAAAAGGCAGCTGAATTGAAAAAACAACAAATTGAAGAGCAAGGTATATTTAATAAACCTGTCATCACACCAATCAAACCTTATAAAAACTTCTACCCTGCTGAAGATTATCACCAAGACTATTATGAGAAAAATCCATTGCATTATGAGCAATACCAACGTGGATCTGGCAGAAAAGCATTTATAGAATCACATTGGGGGTCTCAAAATGATTAAGAAAAATAAAGATGAATTGAATGAAATGGAATATCTTGTCACTCAAGAAAATGGCACAGAACCACCATTCCAAAATGAATATTGGAATCATTTTGATAAGGGTATTTATGTTGATAAATTATCTGGTAAACCTTTATTCACATCAGAAGAAAAATTTGAATCTAACTGTGGTTGGCCAAGTTTCTCCAAAGCATTAAATGATGATGAAATCATTGAACTCGTTGATAAATCTTTTGGTATGATAAGAACTGAAGTACGTTCTGAAGATGCTAATAGTCATTTAGGACATGTATTCAATGACGGTCCGAAGGAAACCGGTGGTCTACGCTATTGTATTAATTCAGCAGCTATTCAATTTATTCCATATGAAAAGTTAGAAGAACTTGGATATGGTGATTTAATTCCACACTTTGAAAAATAGGAGTGAACAACAATGTTTAAAAAATTATTCGGAAAAGGCAAAGAAATCAATAAAGATATTAAAATATACGCACCGTTAACAGGTGAATATGTGAAAATTGAAGATATTCCTGACCCTGTATTTGCACAAAAAATGATGGGTGAGGGTTTTGGTATAAATCCTACAGAAGGTGAAGTCGTTGCACCAATTGAAGGCAAGGTCGACAATGTCTTCCCAACAAAGCATGCTGTAGGACTTAAAGCAGACAATGGATTAGAACTACTCGTACACATTGGTCTAGATACTGTTCAACTTGATGGTGAAGGCTTTGAAGTATTAGTCGAAAGTGGTGACACTGTGAAGGTAGGCGACCCACTTATTCGTTTTGATTTAGAATATATTAAAAATAATGCTAAATCAGTCATTTCACCAATTATTATCACAAATTCTGACCAAACTGAGTCTATTCATTTAGAAGATGTAGAAGCAGTTGTTAAAGGCGAGACTCAAGTTATTGATGTGACTGTAAGCTAATGGTTAAAAATTACTCATTCTATCAATTTGTTATGACTGTTCGTGGTCGTAAAGACGATAAAGGGGAATTAGCTGAGCAAATCTTTGATGACCTTGCATTTCCTAAACATGAAGATGACTTCAACGTCCTTTCAGAGTACATTGAAACTCAAAGTGAGTTTACTGTACCCATGTATGTCTTTGATGATTTATACGAAGAGTATACTGAATGGTTAAAATTTTAAAATTAAACAAAGTTTTTACTAATAAAAAAAGGGAGTGAACTTTGTGTTCAAACGATTAAAGTTGAATACTATTTCACTCCCACATTTTTGTTTGATTTTGTATATAAATTAAAGCCATCATTTACATATGTTAGCATGATTCTCAATTTTTCAAATTAATTTAAGATACATCTTACGACTCATGTATATGAAACATAGTTATATAATAATGAAGAGTAGTCCTCGCTTAATTTGCTTCACAGTTGGAGAAGTTGTCTATTTTATATATTTTCTAACTTCATTTTCATAAAAAAGGGAGAACTAAGAGCATATACATAATGATTAATATAAATTTAGCAAGTACAAGGGATGTGATAAAGTGAGTAATGATTCAGAACGTAATGATGCACAACAACAAGACGACGAAAGTCAATCAAATTCTCAAAATAAAAACAAACAAGTAAGATTTAAAATTTGGCAGTTTCTGTTGATTCTTCTTGGAGTTATTTTAATAACAGCAGGAATCACTGTGGCCGCGACGATATTGATTAGTCATAAGATGAGCGGACTCAATAAAGATCAACGTGCAGATTTAAAAAAGATAGAATATGTATATAAGACGCTAAATAAAGATTATTATAAAAAGCAAGATTCAGATAAATTAACACAATCAGCAATTGATGGAATGGTTAAAGAATTAAAGGATCCATATTCAGAATATATGACTTCTGAGGAAACTAAACAATTCAATGAAGGTGTGTCAGGAGATTTCGTTGGTATTGGCGCAGAAATGCAGAAGAAAAATGATCAAATTAGTATTACCAGTCCAATGAAAGACTCACCAGCTGAAAAAGCAGGAATACAACCGAAAGATGTCGTAACGAAAGTTAATGGTAAATCTGTTGAAGGCAAACCATTAGACCAAGTCGTAAAACTAGTCAGAGGTAAAAAAGGTACTAAAGTAACTTTAACTATCAAACGAGGTTCTCAAGAAAAAGACATTAAGATTAAACGTGATACGATTCATGTTAAGAGTGTCGAATACGAGAAAAAAGGCAACGTTGGTGTCTTTACTATTAATAAATTCCAAAGTAATACATCTGGAGAATTAAAATCTGCAATTATCAAGGCACACAAACAAGGTGTACGTAAAATAGTATTAGATTTACGTAACAATCCTGGTGGTCTTCTAGACGAAGCTGTTAAAATGGCGAACATCTTTATCGATAAAGGAAAAACAGTTGTTCAATTAGAAAAAGGCGATGATAAGGAGCAATTGAAAACATCAAATGATTCGTTGAAACAAGCAAAAGATATGGATGTTTCTATCTTAGTAAATGATGGTTCAGCAAGTGCATCAGAAGTCTTTACAGGTGCTATGAAAGATTATCATAAAGCTAAGGTTTATGGCTCTAAAACATTTGGTAAAGGAATTGTACAAACTACACGTGAATTCGGTGATGGTTCATTACTAAAATATACTGAAATGAAATGGTTAACACCTGATGGTCATTATATTCATGGTAAAGGTATTCAACCGGACAGTAAAATAGCTACACCTAAATATCAATCTCTTAACGTTATACCTAATAATAAAACTTATCATTTAGGTGACGAGAATAAGAATGTTAAAACGATGAAAATTGGACTCACAGCCTTAGGTTATAAAGTGAATAATGAGTCTAACCAATTTGATTCAGAATTAGAATCTGCAATTAAATCCTTCCAGAAAGACAATCATTTGGAAGTAACCGGAAAATTTGATAAAAAGACAAATGATAAATTCACTCAAGAATTAGTTGAAAAGTCAAATAAACATGATACTGTATTAGACAAATTACTTAAAAAACTTAAGTAAGATATTGTTTGAAAAGTAAATATAGGTTTGATTAAATCTTATTTATATGACTTAAAGTACTATTAGAGAGAATGTATCGCTCATTTATTTAATACAATCTATATAATAGTTAGCGACTTTAGTTATATAAGTTTAAAATACGCCTCATTTGTTAAATTATATAAGAAATGGGGCGTATCATTTTTTTAATACTATAAAAAAGAGGTGTTTTGGCAAGATGATTAGAACAGCAACAAAAAATGATTTACCTGTAATTGAAAAACTCGTTGATGAAGCAAAAGAAAAAATGAAAGAATTTAATAATAATCAATGGGACGATAAATACCCTGTAACCGAACATTTTGAGAAAGACATCGAAACCGAAACACTTTATGTATTGGATGTAGATAGTAAAATTTACGGTTTTATTGTTATCGACCAAACACAATCAGAGTGGTATGATGACATTGAATGGCCAGTTAATCGTGAAGGTGCTTATGTTATCCATAGATTAGCTGGATCAAAAGATTATAAAGGTGCAGCAACTGAACTTTTCCAATTTGCGGTAGATTTAACAGAGGAACATGGCATACATGTTATTCTTACTGACACGTTTGCGCTAAATAAACCCGCGCAAAATCTTTTTGAGAAATTTGGATTTACTAAAGCTGGAGAAGCAGAAATGGATTATCATCCTTTCGATAGAGGCGCACCATTTTACGCTTATTATAAAAAAATATAGGAATAGAGGTTGTAACTATGTCGAAAATTGCATTTACCGGTGGAGGAACAGTAGGACACGTATCTGTTAACTTGAGTCTTATTCCTACTGCTGTGGAAAAAGGTCATGAAGCGTTTTATATCGGTTCTAAACAAGGAATTGAAAGAGAGATGATTGAATCTCAACTACCAGATATAAAATACTATCCTATTTCTAGTGGTAAATTACGTCGTTATTTATCATTTGAAAATGCTAAAGACGTTTTTAAAGTATTAAAAGGCGTGTTAGATGCACGTAAAATTCTAAAAAAACATAAACCTGATTTATTATTTTCAAAGGGCGGATTCGTAAGCGTTCCTGTGGTCATTGCAGCCCGCTCACTAAAAATACCTACAATCATCCACGAATCTGATTTAACACCAGGGCTTGCGAATAAAATCGCACTTAAATTCGCTAAAAAAATTTATACGACATTTGAAGATACACTTCAATATCTTCCTAAAGACAAAGCTGACTTTGTTGGCGCAACCGTTCGTGAGGATTTGAAACAAGGTAATAAAGAACGTGGTTATCAATTAACCGGTTTTAACACAGATAAAAAGGTCTTACTCGTCATGGGTGGTAGTCTTGGTAGTAAGAAACTCAATGAAACAATTCGTGAAAATCTAGAGGCCTTATTACATGATTATCAAATTATCCATTTAACTGGTAAAGGACTAGTTGATAACACTATTGATAAAAAAGGTTATGTTCAATATGAGTTTGTTAAAGATGATTTAACTGATTTATTAGCTATAACAGATACAGTAGTAAGTCGTGCCGGTGCAAATGCGATTTATGAATTCTTAACATTAAGAATACCTATGTTATTAATCCCATTAGGTTTAGATCAATCTCGTGGAGACCAAATTGATAACGCTAAAAACTTTTCATCGAAAGGCTATGGCCGATATACACTTGAAGATGAACTAACTCAAGTAGGTTTATTACAAGAGTTAAATGATATTGAAACAAATCGTGAAGATATCATTAAACAAATGAAAACATATAAAGAAAGTTACACTAAAGAAGATTTATTTGATAAAATTGTACATGATGCATTAAATAAGTAGGGGGCACCAAGCATGAACCGTTGGACGCGCATTTCATTACTCATTGTTTTCACACTCGTTTTTGGGATAATCGCATTTTTCCATGAATCTCGTCTAGGAAAGTGGATTGATAATGAGGTTTATGATTTTATTTATGCATCAGAGAGTTTTATCACTACATCAATTATGCTAGGTGCGACTAAAATTGGTGAAGTTTGGGCCATGTTATGTCTATCACTCACACTTGTAGCATATTTAATGTTAAAACGTTATCAAATTGAAACATTATTCTTTGCTATAGCAATGGGTCTTTCAAGCATACTTAATCCTGTCCTTAAAAATATTTTCGACAGAGAACGTCCAACACTCCTACGTTTAATTGATATTTCTGGATTTAGCTTTCCTAGTGGACACGCAATGGGCGCAACCTCATACTTTGGAAGCATCATTTACATTTTAAATCGCCATGATTCAGGTATTTCTAAAGGTGTGTTAATAGGATTAAGTGCATTATTCATATTATTAATTTCAACATCAAGAGTCTATTTAGGCGTTCATTATCCTACTGATATTATTGCAGGTATTATTGGTGGCGCCTTTTGTATTGTACTATCGACACTTATCCTAAAGAAACAACTCGCCATATAAACCTTGCACGACAAATAATAACCTAACCACTGAAATGATTCTTAAAAAGAAGATTTCAGTGGTTTTTTTGTTTTAATGAGAATTTATTTATGCCTTCTTGAATGTAATTTTAATGTAAATAATATTTATCTAATATAAATATCTTTGTTTTATTTTTGAATAAATATAGACTATAAATGCTTTTATATAAGTGTTTATAGTCTTTTTGTTTTTGAAAAATAATAAACAAAAGTTTTTGATTTACGAAAACTTAATTTTGAAAAAAGTTTCCTTTAATAGAAAACTCTTATACTGAATTTGCGATTACATCTTCAAAGGAGCAAAGACATGATACAAATCAAGGATTTAAACAAAGTTTATGAAAATGGTAGTCACGCAGTTAAAGATTTTAATCTAGATATTCATGACAACGAATTTGTTGTATTTGTTGGACCATCGGGATGTGGGAAGTCTACGACCTTACGTATGATAGCAGGTCTAGAAGATATTAGTAAGGGAACAATTAGCATCGACGATAAAGTGATTAATGATTTACAGCCTAAAGATCGTAATATAGCTATGGTGTTTCAAAATTATGCACTTTATCCTCATATGACTGTTTATAAAAACTTAGCATTTGGATTAAAAATGCGTGGTATTAAAAAGAAAATTTATGATAAGAAGATTCAAGACGCTGCCAAAATATTAGAAATAGAAAATCTTCTTCAACGTAAACCCAAAGCATTATCCGGAGGCCAACGTCAACGTGTAGCGTTAGGACGAGCAATAGTGAGAGACGCACAAATTTTTTTAATGGATGAGCCACTTTCAAATTTAGATGCCAAATTAAGAAGTAACATGAGAAGTGAAATCATTAAAATACATAAAGAAATGAATGCAACAACAATCTATGTCACACATGATCAAACGGAAGCAATGACGATGGCCTCACGCATTGTGATACTAAATCAAGGAGAAATTCAACAAATTGGCACGCCAGAAGAAATCTACCGTCATCCAGTGAATGAATTTGTTGCAACATTTATAGGTAGCCCTTCGATGAATATTATCCCGTTAACTTATCATATGGACGCATGGTATTTCGACGCTCAAAAAGTTGCTGATCAATCTGTAGTACAACTTTCGTCACATTCACAATGTAGACTTGGTATTCGTCCTGAAGATTTGCATCTCATTACTAACGATGATTCGCGTGCATATCCTATTCAACTCACAAATTTAAAAATAGATTTAGTCGAATTGACGGGCTCTTACAAATTACTCCATTGTCATCATGACAATCATAAAATTGTAGCCGCTGTAGATAGTAACCTTAATTTTGAATTAGGACAAAACGTATCTTTCGGCATTCATTCGAAAGATGCACATTATTTCCATTCTGAGTCAGGTGAACGAATGAAAGAGGAGGATGTATCGTGAGTAAAATCAAGCAACATGGAATTCAATCCACTCATCAAAAATCTTTGCTCAAAAGAATGTGGGAACATAAAGTTTTATATCTTATGATTTTACCTTGCTTACTTTTTTTCCTTATTTTCAATTATATACCTATGACAAGTCTAATTTTAGCGTTTAAAGATTTCCGTTTTGATACGGGTATTATTGGTGGTGATTGGAAAGGGCTACACTACTTCCAAAGATTCTTCACTGATTCAAGATGTGTACAAATCATTATAAATACACTTGTTATCAGTGGAATGAAGCTCATTCTAGCTCTTCCTTTTCCTATCATTTTAGCCATTATGTTTAATGAAATTAAAGATTCTAAATTAGGTAAAATCAGAGGACTATTCCAAGGAATATTATATATACCTCATTTTTTATCGTGGGTCGTTGTGATAGGTATATTCAAGAAGTTACTCGCACCAGATGACGGTTTAATGAATCAACTTATTCACAAATTCGGTGGTGATGGCTCAACTTATTTTATGATGAACCCTGAATATTTCCATACCATCATGTTTTCTAGTTATATTTGGAAAAATGTCGGCTGGGACTCCATCATTTATTTTGCTGCAATCATGAGCATCAACCCTGAAATATACGAATCAGCAGCAATAGACGGAGCGAACCGCTTCAAACAAATTATACATATTACTTTACCAATGCTCACGCCTACAATAGTTATTCTATTTATTATTTCATTAGGAGATATTTTAAAAGCTGGCTTTGATCAAATCTATTTACTCAAGACACCTGGAAATGCGAGTGTATCAGAAATATTAGACACCTTTGTAATACGCACGGGAATCGAACAGGGAGACTTCAGTTACGCCATAGCTATAGGACTTTTACAAGGTGTTATTGGTCTAATCGCGGTCGTCATTATCAATAGATTTGCCGATAAAAAACTGGATACTTCATTATATTAAGGAGAATGTACATGTTTAGAAAATCAATACTCATCTTACTTATTGCGGTAATGATACTCACATCGGCGTGTGGCAAAGATAAATCACAAGATGAAGCAAAGAGAAAAGCAGATGCCAAAGGGAAGCCAGATACATGGATTGCTGATAGAAAATTAAAAGGTTTAGTCTTCCAAAGTGATAATGATGCCTCTCCGAAGATGAATAAAGAGGTTGCTAAAGAACTAAAGAAAAAAACCGGAATCACTTTAGAATTACAGACAGTTTCAAATGAAGATTCGACTGAAGCACTAACATCAGGTCTCGCTTCTGGTGATTTACCTGACTTCATCGTTTATTACTTAGACGATAGTGGACGCCCTGAAATGAAAGTTCTAAATAAAGCGGCTAAACAAGGTCGACTCACAGATCTTACAAAGATGCTTAAAAACACAAAAATCTATAGTAAATATTTTAAGAAAGGCTACCTTCCTAAAGATACGAAAGATAATATTATGTTCAATAAAGAAATGGACGGCACTTACCTTGTACACATGGGTATCAATCGTCATCCAGGTCAAGAAGAACGTCGCACAGTAGGAGGTCCCTATGTTCGTAAAGATATAATGGATAAACTTCATATAAAGCCTTCATCAATTAAAACTTCCAAAGATGTAGAAAAGCTAGCACAAAAAATGAAGGATCATCACTTTAAAGATGATAATGGTAAAGAAATTACACCAATTGGTCCTACAGCTTGGGGAGGCGACGATCGCACTAAATTCTACAACGACCTCGTATGGACTGGACAGTCAGATGAGAAATTTTTAAACAAAGGGAAAAAGATTGTTCACGAATCTCAAACTGATTATCCACTCAAAAGAGTGAGATATGTCAAAGAATTAATGCAAAAAGGACTCATGACGAAAGAATTTTACACAATGGAAGAGAACAAAGCGAAAGAAGGACTTGTTAATGGTTCATGGGGCATAGTTTCAGATTTACATAATTATGTCACTGAAAATCAAAACATGAAATATGTACCTCTTGGCCCACTCAATACAGTCAAAGGTAAATTTAGAGTTGAGAAACCTTATAAATCTGGTGCAAACGGATGGGCTGTCCCAAGTACGACTGAACATCCAGAGGACGTAGTTAAACTTGCTGATTTCTTAGCTAGTCGTGAAGGTAAATTATTAGGACAATATGGCATTAAAGGTCGTGATTACACATTAGATAAAAAAGGCAACCCACACGTCAAACCAGAAGTATTAAAAGAAGTCAAAAACGACCCTGACAAAGCGAAAAAACGTGGTTTCAGAGGCGCGGGTTCATACTGGGCTGATCATCTTGGTTATACAGATATAGATAATAAAGCTGACTTTGGTGAAATCGAATACGGCGATAATACTAAAACAAGCAAAACCACACCTGAAAAGATTGCTGATATGTGGCATTATGACGAACGCCAAAAGCACGCAAAAATTGTTAATGGTCTAACAGTAAAATCTTTCTTATCTAAATATGAGTATGGTGAAGATTTAGAGGTAGCACTTGATGATTATAGCGACGCAATTAAACGCGCTTATTATTCAAGAACTGACAAAGAAGCCAAGCAAATAATCGATAGTGCGAAACAACGCTTGAACGAAGCTGGTTTAAATCAGTTTGAACGTTATGTAGAAAATCAAAGAGATAAAAAAGGAACGCAAATTATTTACTAAGAGGTGTATTAGACAATGAAAATATCCCAAGATAAAAGTGCTATTGTCATTCGCATCATTTCATTAATTATCATAATAGGTTTAGTTATTACTATTATATTGCCACTAATCAATATCTTTGCCTTAGCATTTAATTCCGGTGTCGATGCGCAAAAAGGTGGTATCACATTCTTTCCTCGTAAGTTTTCGCTAGATAATTTTAAAGAAATATTTAAACAAGGAACATTATTGAATGCATTGTTTATTAGTGTAGCTAAAACTGTCATAGGAACAATCTTAAGCGTGATATTAACCGCCATGGCAGCGTATGTCTTAACAATAAAAACACTGCCATTCCGAAGAATCATTTCATTCTTCTTAGTATTTACAATGTTATTTAGTGCTGGAGTGGTTCCACTATACATTTTATTAAATCAATTACATTTAACAGACACTTTCTGGGTCTATATTTTACCTTCACTCTATAGTGTTTATAACATTCTAATCATGCGTACATTTTTTAATCAGTTACCAACAAGTGTTATCGAAGCTGCGAGGGTAGATGGTTGTAATGACTTTCAAATCTTTTGGAAAATAGTCCTTCCAATGAGTAAACCGGTAGTCGCATCAATTACTTTATTTAATGCTGTGAGTCAATGGAACGACTGGTTTACAGGCGCATTCTTCGTACGCAACCCAAATTTAAAACCTTTAGCAACAGTATTACAGGATATGCTCACTAAGCAAGCCGCAATAGCTGAAGCACTTAAACAGAAATCAGGTTCTTATGCAATGTTGGATAAAGTAACAATTACTGGTGATTCTATGCAAATGGCAATGATAGTGTTGTTAACAATTCCAGTATTATTCTTGTTCCCATTTGTTCAAAAACATTTTGTAAAAGGAATCAATATAGGTTCAACTAAGGAGTAAAGGAGATTTAAAAAATGACGAAAATCCTACAATTAAGTGATTTACACATTGGCCCACATAATGACGCCAAAGATCAAAAAACATATGATTTGATTCAACATATGATGACACATTATCGTCCCGATATCACTGTATTAACTGGTGATCAAATATGGTCTGAAGGAGTCATTGATTCTGGTCGAGTTTATAAAGAACTTATCGAATATTTAAATCAATTTGATACTCAAATTGCAACAACATTTGGTAATCATGACACTGAAGGACATCTTAAACGGGGTGATTTACGCGCCATTGAAGAACAATATTCTAAAAATTATGTTCAAAAACATCATAGTTTAATTATTGATGATAAAGAAGCTTATACTATTGAAGTAAGCTCTCAAGATACACTTACACACGTTCTTTATGTGATTGACGGGGGGGATTATAACCCATTTGGCATAGGTGATTACGACTTTATCAGACCTGAGCACGTTAACTGGCTTAAAGAGACTTATGAAGCGTATAAGTCACAATACAAACGTAGCTTTCAACATAATTTACTATTTACACACATTCCTCTACAGGAATATCGAGAAGTAGAGAATATCAAAGAATTCCATGGCATATTTAATGAACCTATTGCTTGCTCAAAAATTAATTCTGGATTATTTAGTCAAATGCTATTAAATGGAGATATTGAAGGGATGTTCTGTGGTCACGATCATGATAATGATTTCACTATTAACTTATATGGAATTCGTCTAAGTTTTGGTCGCGTCGGTGGCTATAACACTTATGGTGACTTACAACGTGGTGCACGATTAATAGAATTACAACCTCATGAAATATTTAAATCGAAAGTATTAGAATTTGATGATCGTTACTAAAGGCGCATTTAGATCCTTATATGTACCTATACTTATTGAACAACTGTTCATACTTCTCATGGGGCAAGCTGACACATTAATGCTCAACAGTTATAGTACGAATGCAGTTGCAGCATCCGGAATGACGAGTCAAATATTAATGCTCATTACGTTTCTTATTACAATCATTCACGTGGGAACTAATATTCGTATTGTTCATTTAAAAGCACACCAAACATCAATGATTCCAAAAGAAATTTATCACAATCTTCTTTTCAATATCATCGTTTCGATTGTATTTACATTAGTTGTAGGTATGGTGTTTTCACCGTTATTACATCTTTTTCAAGTACCTAAGGACATATTTAATCTAACTTATCAATTTGGTTTAGTTATATTGAGTGTCTTAACTTTGACCTCAACTCAAATGTATATAGGAACCGTACTTCGTGTTATGAATTATGCTGCGATTGCTACACGCATCACAGTAATTAGTAATTTGACTAATATCATTCTAAATGCTTTCGTACTTTTTATAATTCCAGATTTGGTAGGTAATCCTGTATTAGCAATTGCTTATGCTACAGCCATTAGCCGTCTGCTTGGATGTCTCTTAGCATTCATAGCACTTTTAAAAATTTACAGACCGAAACTGCATTACTTTAAAATTAATTTTAAAATACTTTATCAAGTTTCAACATTAGGTATACCTAGTGCTGGCGAGCAAATTTCATATAACTTTGCACAAACATTTACGACAGCATTTATAGCAATGTTAGGAACACAAGTTATTGCAGCTAAATCTGTTGCAACTGTGTTAAGTGGTTTATCTTTCAGTTGTGCGATGGCATTTAGCGCTGCATGCCAAATTTATTTAGGCCATTTTATAGCTAGACATCGCTATAGTGTACTAAAGAAAACTGTGTTAAGAAGTATATGGTTTAATGTGATTCAATCCTTAATTATCATGGTATGCGTTTTAGTAGGTTTCGTCGCTGTCGGTAGATGGCTTACACATGATGTTCAAACATACCATTTAATTATCTACTATCTAGTTATTCTTATAGGATTGGAACCGATTCGTGCAATTAATAATTTAATCGTAGATTTATTAAATGTAGCTGGGGATGTGCGTTTTCCTGTTACAGTCAATATCATAACTACTTGGTTGTTACTGTTGCCTGGAAGCTTTCTATTAGGCATTCATTTGGGGTTTGGTTACACCGGTATTATTCTAGTGAGTATTGCAGATGAAGCGCTGCGATTTATCATCATGTATTTCAGATGGCGAAATGATAAATGGCGCGCACGCATGAAGCAGATAGGAGTATAGATAACAATGTACAAGAGAAAAGAACGATTAAACCTTATACGTAAACGTGTTGATCAGTACGGTGAGGTTGCTGTTAAAGATTTAGCATTATTTTTACAAGTTACACCTGAAACCGTGAGAAAAGACTTAGAAACATTAGAATATGACAAACTTATTACTCGCACGCACGGTGGGGCGGTTAAATATAATCATATTAACAAGGAGAAATCATACGCGAATAAATGGCAGAAACAATCAAATGTGAAAGAAAGAATAGCTAAAAAAGCAGCTTCACAAATTCAATCTGGAGAAATCGTGGTTATAGATGGTGGGACGACAACAGGTCGAATTCCTCAGTATTTAAATGATATTATACAAACTACTATAATCACTAATTCCCTAAAGATTGCAAATGAGTTGAATCGTGCAATAGAGGAACAACGTATTCAAGGAGAAATAATTATGCTCGCAGGTAAGACAAATACTGAGCAAGATGTAGTAAAGGGGCATTTAACAAACGAATTATTACAACGTTTCAAATTTGATAAAGCCTTTATTTCATGTGGTTCATTTGATAAGAACGATTGTTATGAATTTGATTTAGAGGAAGCACACGTCAGTCAAATTATGATTCAACAAAGTCAATTAAGTTATTTATTAGCAGATAGTAGTAAACGAGATGCTCGTGCATCGTATCGTATTAGTGAATTTAGTGAGATTGATTATATGATTTCTGATTACGCTAAGCCACAGGATATGGAGCATTTTAATCATAAATCATGGTTACAAATTTAAAATATTAGTTAAGCTAATCGCTAAAGCGATATTATTTTTTGTAACACTTGAGGCTTTGCTCAAGTATAAGTGCCACTAGCAACCAGATAAGTTGCTCTAATCGCTAAAGCGATATTATTTTTTGTAACACTTGAGGCTTTACTCAAGTATAAGTGCCACTAGCATCCAGTTACATTGGATACACTTGAGGCTTCGCTCAAGTATAAGTTGCTCTAATCGCTAAAGCGAAAGAGCAACTAAAAAGCAGTAAACCTCAAGTGTCAAAGGTTTACTGCTTTATTGAAACGTTGTTTCTCAACGTTAGTCTTTTACGGGCATATAAAAGGGGATAATTGAAAATGACCAATCCAATAAGAACGAAATATATGTGGGGGGGAATGTTCTATCCGGTATTGATAATCATTTTCAACTAGTATTATACACGATTGAGAATCATTGTCAATTAGAAATATAAACTTTTTCTATAAATTCCCTATAAATGTATAAAACCATTGTCATAACAATGTTGAAAAGCTATCATTTTCAGCAATAACCTCATTATAATGTTTCATCAATTACAATTGATATGTGGTAAAATGAATCAAGTAAATATAGATTAATTATTAACAATTCATAACAATTAGGGATTACATCTTTTTCATTCATACTTGATTAGTTAAGATGTAGCATGAGGTGCAAATATGACAAATATTTTAATCGTAGAAGATGAGCAGAATCTTGCTCGATTTATTGAACTTGAACTTAAACATGAAGATTACAACGTTGATATAGAATATGACGGACGTACGGGTTTAGATAAAGCACTTAATAAATCATATGATCTTATTATATTGGATTTAATGTTACCTAATATTAATGGCTTAGAAATTTGTAGACAAATTCGCCAAGAACAATCAACACCTATCATCATTATTACTGCTAAAGGTGAAACATATGATAAAGTAGCCGGATTAGATTATGGTGCAGATGATTACATCGTCAAACCATTCGATATTGAAGAGTTGCTCGCTCGTATAAGAGCTATTTTACGTAGACAACCGCAGAAAAATGTTATCGATATTAACGGCATTATTATTGATAAAGATGCCTTCAAGGTGACTGTAGATGGTACTCAACTAGAACTGACGAAGACGGAGTACGATTTGTTATATGTTTTAGCTGAAAATAGAAATCACGTGATGCAGCGTGAACAAATTTTAGACCACGTATGGGGATTTAACAGCGAAGTAGAAACAAATGTTGTTGATGTTTATATTCGATATTTACGCAATAAATTAAAGCCTTTTAATAAGGAGAAATCTATCGAAACTGTACGTGGCGTAGGATACGTGATTAGATGATCAAACGTCGTAAATTAAAATATAAATGGATGATCATAACGACACTCATTACGTTTACCACTATATTACTATTTTGCTTAATTATTATCTTTTTCTTAAAAGATACTCTTAGAAATAGCGAACTTGATGAAGCTGAAAGAAGTTCTACTGATATTGCGAATTTATTTCATTCTAAATCTTTGGCTCAAATATCAGCACTTGATTTAAATGCTTCATTAGAAAACTTTCAAGAAGTCATTATATATGATGAAAAAGGGAAGAAGTTAATTCAAACATCAAATGACAATATCGTTAATTACAATAAGAAATTTGATATGAACCATCCAGAACGTATAAACATCTATAATAGTCATGGCATTAATTACTTAGTAATCACTGAACCCATTCATTCGAAAGATTTTAATGGATACAGTGTACTAGTACATTCTCTACAAAATTATGACAATCTTGTACGTTCACTATATATAGTAGCTTTAGCATTCGGTTTAATCGCTACTGTGATAACTGCTGGAATTAGTTATATCTTTTCATCTCAAATCACAAAACCCATTGTGACTATGTCGAACAAGATGAATCAAATTAGGCGCGATGGTTTCCAAAAGAAACTAGAATTAACAACTAATTACGAAGAGACAGATAATCTTATCGTTACATTTAACGACATGATGTACCAAATTGAAGAATCATTTAATCAGCAACGACAATTTGTTGAAGACGCTTCTCACGAATTAAGAACACCTTTACAAATCATTCAAGGTCATCTCAACTTAATTCAGAGGTGGGGGAAGAAAGACCCAGAAATTCTTGAAGAATCTCTAGATATTTCTATAGAGGAAGTCAATCGAATCACTAAACTTGTCGAAGAATTACTCTTATTGACTAAAGATAGTGTGAATAGTCATGTTCTTGAAGCTGAAAATGTAGACATTAACAATGAGATTCAATCACGCGTGAAGTCATTAAGACATTTACATCCTGATTACCAATTTGAAACGCACTTGTCCAATAAGCCAATACAAATGAAAATGAATAGACATCAATTTGAACAATTACTACTTATTTTCCTAGATAATGCAATGAAGTATGATACTGATAATAAATATATAATGATCAATACCTCTCTAAAGAACAAAGTCATCAGTATCGAAATTACAGACCACGGCATGGGTATTCCTAAACAAGATTTAGATTTCATTTTCGATAGATTTTACAGAGTTGATAAATCTCGTGCCCGTAGTCAGGGTGGAAATGGTTTAGGTTTATCAATCGCCGAGAAAATTGTGCAATTAAATGGTGGTTCGATCCAGGTAGAAAGTGAAGTTCAAAAATTTACGACATTTAAGATTAATTTCCCTTTATAAAGTAAGGTTAGAACCGTTTGAATTCAAAAGAAATTAGAGAATTTAGATTGCTAAAAATTGGTATAAAATACAACTTCAAATACGCAACTCAATGCAATTTTCAAAATAACGCAGAACCGATCTATATTTGGTTCTGCTTTTTGTATATTAATAGGTAAATGCACTTTAACAAAATTTGAAATAATGCTATTATTATCTTGTAAGCGTTTCAACATTTTTGTGGAGGGTGTAAAAATGACTAAGGACAAAAAAGAAGTTACAGAGGCACCTGTAAACTTCGGTGCAAATCTCGGTTTAATGCTAGATTTGTATGATGATTACCTACAAGATCCATCATCAGTTCCAGAAGATTTACAAGTCTTATTTAGTACAATTAAAACAGGTGAAGCTCATGTCGAGGCTAAACCGGCCACTGGAGGAAGTGGTTCACAAGCGGGAGATAGCACTATTAAACGTGTAATGCGCTTAATTGATAACATTCGACAATACGGACATTTAAAAGCAGGCATATATCCAGTTAATCCTCCAGAGCGTAAACATGTCCCTAAATTAGGAATTGAAGATTTTGATTTAGATCAACAAACTTTGGAACAAATATCAGCTGGTATTGTATCAGAACACTTTGAAGATATTTATGACAATGCCTATGAAGCGATAGTTCGTATGGAAAAACGCTATAAAGGGCCAATTGCTTTTGAGTACACTCACATTAATAACAACAAAGAGCGAGTTTGGTTGAAAAGACGTATCGAAACGCCTTATAAAGCGAATTTAAACAATAATCAGAAAAAAGAACTTTTCAAAAAATTAGCACATGTTGAAGGATTTGAAAAATACTTACACAAAAACTTTGTAGGTGCAAAACGTTTCTCAATTGAAGGGGTAGACACGTTAGTACCAATGCTTCAGCATACAATTACTTTAGCGGGTAACGAGGGAATTAAAAATATACAAATCGGTATGGCTCACCGTGGTCGTTTAAACGTATTAACTCACGTACTTGAGAAACCATACGAAATGATGATTTCAGAATTCATGCATACAGATCCGATGAAATTCTTACCAGAAGACGGTAGCTTAGAACTTACTTCAGGTTGGACTGGAGACGTAAAATATCACTTAGGTGGCGTGAAGACAACAGATTCTTATGGCACTGAACAACGTATTTCTTTAGCTAACAACCCAAGTCACTTGGAAATTGTTGCTCCAGTTGTTGAAGGTAGAACACGTGCTGCACAAGATGAGACGCATCAAGCAGGTTCTCCTTCAACTGATTTCCATAAAGCCATGCCAATTATCATTCATGGTGATGCTGCTTACCCAGGACAAGGTATTAACTTTGAAACAATGAACTTAGGTAGCTTAAAAGGGTATACTACTGGTGGTTCATTACACATTATTACTAATAATAGAATTGGCTTCACAACTGAACCTACTGATGGCCGTTCAACAACATATTCTACTGACGTTGCAAAAGGGTACGATGTTCCAATCTTGCACGTTAATGCTGATGATGTTGAAGCAACAATCGAAGCGATAGATATCGCAATGGAATTCCGTAAAGAGTTCCATAAAGATGTTGTTATCGATTTAGTTGGTTATCGTCGTTATGGTCATAATGAAATGGATGAGCCTTCAATTACAAACCCAGTTCCTTACCATAATATTCGTAAACATGAATCAGTTGAATTACTTTATGGTAAAAAGTTAGTTGAAGACGGCATCATTTCTGAAGACGAAATGAATGACGTTATTGATAGTGTTCAAAAAGAAATGCGTGCAGCGCATGATAAAATTGATAAGTCTGATAAGATGGATAATCCAGACATGGAAAAACCTGAGTCACTTCAATTGCCATTGCAAAGTGATGACAAAGACTTCTCATTTGATCACTTAAAAGAAATTAATGACGCTATGCTAACTTATCCTGAAGATTTCCACGTTCTTAAAAAATTGAACAAAGTACTTGAAAAACGTAGAGAACCATTTGAAAAAGAAGGCGGCTTAGTTGATTGGGCTCAAGCAGAACAACTTGCCTTTGCAACTATTTTACAAGATGGCACTTCAATTCGTTTAACTGGTCAAGATAGTGAACGTGGTACTTTCAGTCATAGACACGCTGTTTTGCATGATGAAGAGAATGGCGACACATACACTCCATTACATCATGTCCCAAATCAGCAAGCGACGTTTGATATTCACAACTCACCGCTTTCAGAAGCAGCAGTTGTTGGGTTCGAATATGGCTATAATGTTGAAAATAAAAATAGCTTTAACATTTGGGAAGCACAATACGGCGACTTCTCTAACATGGCACAAATGATTTTTGATAACTTCTTATCTAGTTCTCGTGCCAAATGGGGAGAACGTTCAGGCTTAACATTATTCTTACCTCATTCATATGAAGGTCAAGGTGCTGAACACTCTTCAGCTCGTTTAGAGAGATTCTTACAACTTGCCGCTGAAAATAATAGCACAGTAGTGAACTTATCTAGCTCAAGTAACTACTTCCACTTATTACGTGCTCAAGCAGCAAGTCTTGATTCTCAAGAAATGAGACCATTAATCGTCATGTCACCGAAAAGTTTATTACGTAATAAAACTGTTGCTAAACCTATCGATGAATTTACTTCTGGTGGTTTTAAACCTATTATCACCGAAGAACATGATGCAGAAAAAGTTAAGAAAGTGATTTTAGCTTCAGGTAAAATGTTTATAGACTTAAAAGAACATTTAGAGAAAAATCCTGACGAATCTACTTTAATTGTTGCAGTTGAGAGATTATATCCATTCCCTGAAGAAGAAATTCAAGAAGTACTTGAATCATTACCAAATCTTGAAGAAGTATCATGGGTTCAAGAAGAGCCTAAAAACCAAGGTGCATGGTTATTCGTTTATCCTTATCTTAGAGCACTTGTTGCTGATAGATATGACCTTAGCTATCATGGTAGAATACAGAGGGCAGCACCTGCTGAAGGTGATGGAGAAATTCATAAACTTGTTCAAAACAGAATTATTGAAAGTAGCATTAATAATTAACTAGGGGGAAATAAAGTATGCCAGAGGTAAAAGTTCCAGAATTAGCTGAATCAATCACAGAAGGTACCATTGCAGAATGGTTAAAAAACGTTGGAGATAGCGTCGATAAAGGTGAAGCTATCTTAGAATTAGAAACAGATAAAGTTAACGTTGAAGTAGTTTCAGAGGAAGCAGGCGTACTATCTGAACAATTAGCTGAAGAAGGAGATACAGTTGAAGTAGGTCAAGCTGTAGCCGTAGTTGGTGAAGGCAGTGGTAACGCATCAAGTGGTTCTTCAAATGAAACTCCACAAAAAGAAGAATCTAAAGATGCTAGTGAATCTCAAGATAAATCACAACAATCACAATCATCTTCAGATAATAAACAAGACGATCAAGATAGCAGTAATCAACGTGTAAATGCTACACCTTCTGCTCGTCGTCATGCACGCGAAAACGGTGTTAATTTAAGCGAAGTTTCTGGTAAAGGAAATGACGTTTTAAGAAAAGACGACGTTGATAACAGTCAAAAACAAGCTAGCCAACCATCTCAAAGCGAAAGCAAATCACAAGATAGTGGCTCTAAAAAATCTAACGATAATCCGTCTAAGCCAGTAATACGTGAGAAAATGTCTCTTCGTAAGAAAACTGCTGCTAAAAAATTATTAGAAGTGTCAAACCAAACAGCAATGTTAACTACATTCAATGAAGTTGACATGACTAATGTTATGGAATTACGTAAACGTAAAAAAGAACAATTTATGAAGGATCATGACGGTACTAAACTTGGTTTCATGTCATTCTTCACTAAAGCAGCAGTCGCAGCGCTTAAGAAATATCCAGAAGTTAACGCTGAAATTGACGGCGAAGATATGATTACAAAACAATTCTATGATATCGGTATTGCCGTATCTACTGATGATGGTTTATTAGTACCATTCGTTAGAGATTGTGATAAGAAAAACTTTGCTGAAATTGAACAAGAAATTGCGAACTTAGCAGTTAAAGCACGTGATAAAAAATTAGGCCTAGACGATATGGTTAATGGTTCATTTACTATCACTAATGGTGGAATCTTCGGTTCAATGATGAGTACACCAATTATCAACGGTAGCCAAGCTGCTATCTTAGGTATGCACTCAATCATTACTCGACCAATTGCAATTGACAAAGATACTATCGAAAATCGTCCAATGATGTACTTAGCGTTAAGCTATGACCACAGAATCATTGATGGTAAAGAAGCAGTTGGATTCTTAAAAACAATCAAAGAATTAATTGAAAATCCAGAAGATTTACTACTAGAATCATAATTCTGAACTTAATACAATCTATTAATACTCATACAACGGTGTTTGACACCGTTGTATTTTTTTAGCTATTTTATATTTCATTTCGCGTTTTACTTCAACATAGAATAAAAGTTTAGCATTTCAAAATATAATTATAGTATCAGACTAATTTAAGCGATAGAATTTTATGAAACTATAACTTATGAGGTGATCATTTTGGAGTTAATGTATAAAAATTTTTATAAGTTTTCTAAAGATCATGAGAACGAATATCAGAAAAGATTAGAATCACCTAATGTGGAAGTTTTAGATCTTAAAATTAAGCCCTATAAACATAATGAATACTTTAATTTATATTATGTTCCTACATCAGAAATAATAAATTTAGTTTCTTCGATTGAAAAGAATAACTCGAATTTCACTAATTTACTTAACACTTTACCGAATGTAGCTACTGAGTCACTACATCGAGATATCATCGTTAATGAATTGTATTCCACTAATCAAATAGAAGGTATTAAAAGTAATAAACAAGAAATTGTGCGAAGTATGAGAGAATTTAAGGCAAATCCTAAAGGGGCAAGAAAATTTAATTGAAGATTTAGAAATTAAAAAAACTCAATTAGACTACGCTAACAAAAAAATTAATGGAGACTCTAAACTAACAACTTTATCTGAAAAACATAAAATTATAATGTTCATTCTTGCTCAAATTCAATATTTTTCTTCAGAAGATTATATAACTGTACAAGAGCTTTCAAAATATTTAAATACTACGAGTCAAACAACAAGAAACTTATTAAATGATTTAATTTTTGTAAATATTGTTGAAAAAATAGGGGAACGTCCTGTAATGTATAAAGCCATTGAGGCATATTTCTAATTAAATTGCATACTTTGTTTTGGTTGTACAACGTCGTTAAGCGTCGTTGTATTTTTTACTTGAATATAACTTAAGTATGATTAAGTTTATTATGATTAATGCTAAGATAAATAGAAATAAAGATAAGTCACAATTATTGGGAGTTTAATATGTCTTATAACATAATAGAAGGGCATCATATAACTAAGAAGATAAATAATCATATGATTATCCATAATATTAATTTCAATATTCCTAAGAATTCAATAACTTTAATCGAGGGACATAATGGTTCTGGAAAAAGTATCACGTTAAAAATAATTACTGGATTAATTAATCATTATGAAGGATCATTATTCATTTCGGGAAGTGTCAGTTATGCAATAGATGTTTTTCCTGGAAACTTAAATTTAACTATCAGGGAATATTTGAGATTCTTATCAAAATTTAACTCATATAAACAGTCAAGAAAGCAAGTTCATTATTTTATCGAACATTTAAATCTTACTCCATTTTTAAATCGTAAATTAAAAGACTGTTCTAAAGGTACTAAGCAGAAAGTAAATATTATACAATGCCTCACTAAAAGTGCAGACATATATATATTAGATGAACCATTTTCTGGATTAGATCAAGAGACAACAGATTTTCTATTAAAATATTTAGCTGAGTTAAAATTATCTGCTACTGTTATCATGACTTCTCATGAATTTCATCATCACAACCATATCATCACTCATACGTTGAATATTGAGACCGGTAAATTTCGTAATCTCAAAGTAGAAAATAATCTTTCTAATACTGCTGCTAAAGTTATAGTCATTAACTATGACTCAAATATTACTAAACGCTTAACTAATTATAAAAATATCACAAACATCTATACTGAAAACAATAAGGTGTATATAAAAACGCATCAGCAACATTTAAATGAATTGCTAATGCAATTAATTACTCATCAGTGCGAGATCATTGAAATTAAGGATGTGAACCACTTTTGATTGCTTATATACAATATCAGTTTAAAAATTACTTGCGCTCATACCAATTTATACCTCCAATGATGATTTTTGTAATTTGGATTTTTCTTCAATATTTATATAATGAACAACCTATATTATCTAGCTATGCATCTAGCTGTTTAGGATTATTTATTATTACATGTTGGTTAACCTTAAATATATTAAATTTAGAGTCATTAAATGAAAAATACTTATTATTTATACAACTAGAATCTAAACTCAAGTATCTCATAGCTAAATGGTTATTTATATTTTTAATTAATTGTGTATTAATTGTATTTTCAATAATATATCCATTACTATTAGGTAGTTTCAAAAATCAAATTTCTTTTAAACAAGGGGTATTAGCCATACTTTTACATCTTATTGTATGTATGATATGTATTTTAATTTCCACTTTAATTAAAAATCTTAATGTGATTTCTAAAAAATACATGTGGTTGCTTATTAGTCTAATTGGAGTGGTAAGTATATTACGTCCGATTTTAATACAATCTTATCCATTTATTAAATATATTTTATGGCTCATACCACCAATAGGTGATTTAATAAAGTTGTATCATTCTGACAACCCCAATTATGATGTGCTTTTATTACTAACTTTATGGACGTTAATATACATTATCATTTTATTCATACTCAATCTCATCATCTTTTCTAAATTAGATCAAAAACAAACGTCCTAACCAAATAGGTTAGGACGCTATTATTAATTATCGAGCTAGGAATATGATTTCAATAATTGCAAGAATGACACAAACAATAAATGCAATTGTGAAATATTTAAAACTAGACTTCTGCTTATTATTTAAATTAGTAAATACCTGTATACCTGAATAAACAGCTATTAAAACTGTAATCGCAAATATTATCCACAAATTAGACATATGTACGCCTCCTTATACATGTCTTTTATTATATTTTAATATATACAAATATTTTATCCAATGCGAAATGATAACTTTCAAATTAATGACAACACTGAATCATAAATTAACTCAAATAGAATGAGGGTTCATCATATTCATTCACATTAAAATACGTTATAATAAGGATTGTAAAGACAAAAACTAGGGGTGTCAGTTTATGAGCGGACTTAGAAGTGTCACTATAGGAACAAGTGACCTGTCTAAAACGAAAGAACTTTTTGGAAATATTCTAGGATTACAATATTCCGATAAAAATGAAAATGCTTTAAGATTTGGAGATGCTAACTTAAGTCCAGGTACTCGCATTCACTTTGTTGAAATTCCTAATAAGGACTATAGCAATCAACATATTGATAGCATAGGACTACGTACACCATCTGATTTAGGGCTAGATGAATATCAAAACATACTTTCAAATCATAATATTAATTATAGCTCATTTACTGAACTCAATGGCAATAAACATTTTAGTTTTGAAGATGATAATCATCAAGCTTATGATATCTACTCTAATGAACACAATACTGGAGTCGGGCTAGGTATGCCATCTTTTGATAGTTCTGTAAATCCTCTTCACCAAATTCAAGGTTTAGGACCAGTTATTCTTAAAGTCAATGAATTATCAATCACTACATCAATTTTAACGAGAGTATTTGGATTAGATTTATTTGCTGAATATCTACCAAGTGAAGATGCTAATGAAAATATCCAAGTTTTCAAAATTGGAGAAGGTGGCTTAGGCGGAGAATTACACCTATACCAAGCACATGAGGAAATACAACTTTCAGAGTATGGACCAGTTGAACAAGTTGAATTTTCTACACATCACCGAAATGAATTTGTTCAAGCCAAAGAACAATTAGATGAAATAGGAATACCATATCAAACTTTGGAACAAGAGGAATCTGAATCGTTAAGAATCACCGAAAGTAGTGGTATTTCATTTATTTTCACCCTTGAAAAGTAAACCATTTTAAATAGAGGAAGGTTATACAATGTTACATGAAACTTGGAAAGAACGTACACCTATTAAAAAGGTAGAAGTTACGAATACAGATGCGAAGAAATTTACAGTTGCTGATATGTTGACTGTAGGTAAACAATATGATGTTGTTAATGAAACCGAAGAGTATTATCAAATCGTTGATAATTCTGGTTTAGTAGGTGGCTATTATAAAGATTACTTCAAAGAAGTTTAAGTTTTATTACGTAAAGTAACAGTACGTGTATTTAATTATTAATAAGACTAAGACAGGTCAATAATGACTTAATTGTCTTAGTCTCTTTTTATACATAAAGGACGGGAAATTATGACTAAATCAATTTATAAAAATTCTGATGAATCAGTATTTAAAGATGCGAAAGTTCTATTTGAATTAAATAAGAATATTTTACTTAAGGGACCTACAGGTTCAGGAAAAACAAAACTTGCTGAAACGTTAAGCGATGAAGTTAGACGTCCAATGCATCAGGTTAACTGTTCTGTCGATTTAGATACCGAAAGTTTGCTTGGATTTAAGACAATTCAAACTAACGAAGAGGGGCAACAAGAAATTGTCTTCATTGATGGGCCTGTAATTAAAGCTATGAAACAAGGACACATTTTATATATCGATGAAATTAATATGGCTAAACCAGAAACGCTTCCGATTCTTAATGGTGTCTTAGACTATCGCCGTCAAATTACTAATCCATATACAGGTGAGGTCATTAAAGCTGCACCTGGCTTCAATGTGATAGCAGCAATTAATGAAGGTTACGTAGGCACATTACCAATGAATGAGGCACTTAAAAACCGTTTTATCGTTATAGAAGTAGATTATATAGATGGAGATATTTTAAAGACTGTTATAAAAGAACAAAGTCGATTACAGGATGACAAAGTAATTGAACAAATCATTAAATTTAATGAGGACTTAAGAACAATGACTAAACAAGGACAAATTTCTGAGGAAGCTGCTAGTATTCGTGCCCTCATAGATTTAAGTGATTTAGCTACAGTGATTCCAATCGAACGTGCAATTAAAAGAACAATTATCGATAAATTAGAAGATGAGCGTGAACAACAAGCAATTATTAATGCGATTGAGTTAAATTTTTAAAGAGGGATACTTATGAGTGATCGTTTTATAAAATTCAACGATGAACAGTTAGATGCTAAGCAGGTAATGATGTTACAAGACTTAGCTCGTCTATTATTAAAAAATGAACAAACACAAGTGAAAATACAAAAGTTTCCTTTTTACAATCCTTTCAGCAATACCCTAATCACAAGTTGGTTTTGGTCACACCGTCCGCATCATATTGAGCAAGCCGGCTTAAAAACTGATGTTTTACTCGCTGCATATGGATATCAACATATGGATATAGACATTGTTAATCATGTTTTACATAATGATGATTTTCATCATACTAAATTTTTCCATCAATTATTTAAGTTACTTGAAGATGTACGTATTCTTGAACTTATTCGAAAAGAACGTCCTAGCACTGCTAAGTATATAGATCTACGCTTGGATACTCGGTTAGCTTTTACTGATTCACAAATCAATGTTTATAAAACTAAAACTGTATTCACAGATTTGCTATTTCTCAATTTAGAACGTGCTTTTCTTAGTCAAAACTTCTATGATGTACCATCAATTCATCCGACATTTGATGATGTACTAGTGAATATGTATCAGTATTTGCCAAATATTTTCCAAAACAAAACCTCAGAAGATAACATGTATCTGGCTGAACGTATAATGTATCAGATAGATGATTTACTTAAAGAAGATATGTTAAATGAATATTATTATTTACCTCAAAAACTATATGAAGACATTCAAGCAACCACCTTTGATGACTTGAAAAGAACTGACGCGAGTAATACAGATGGTAACGATAAACATCAATCTGAAGAAGATGTTGAAACAGCTGAAGCAGAAACTAAAGCAGCGGATAGCGAAACTAAAGGTGGCGCTTACTTAGAGATGGAACTTCACGAAGGAGAAAACAGCGAAGTGATAGCAGATAATGATACTGCTCGTGAAGGGGATTCCACAGACGATATGACAGATATGATGACTAAGAAAGGCAAGGGCTCTCAAAATACTTTAGACCATGATGAAGGTGGTTTCATAGGTCAGAATCAAGCATTTGCACTAGAAGGAATTAATAAAAATGTAAAAGTTGAATGGAAGGTTCCAAACATCCAACCGCAACATATTTTAGACTATCAACATTCTAAAAATGATGTTCAATTTGAAATCAAGGATCTTATTCAAATTATTAAAAAGACAATCGATAGAGAGCATCAAGATGAACGTCATAATCTAACTAAAGGGCGTCTTCAAAAAGATTTAATCAATTGGTTTATCGATGATCAATATAAATTATTTTATAAAAAGCAGGATTTAAGTAAAACATTTGATGCAACGTTCACATTGTTAGTTGATGCGTCTGCAAGCATGCACGATAAAATGGATGAGACCATTAAGGGCGTTGTCCTATTCCATGAAACTTTGAAATCGTTAAACATTAAACACGAAATTTTAGCTTTTAATGAGGATGCATTTGAAGCAGATGATCGTGAACAACCAAATATTATAGATGAAATTATCAATTATAATTATTCAATTTTTGAAAAAGAAGGCCCACGTATCATGTCTTTAGAACCTCAAGATGATAATCGTGATGGTGTAGCTATTCGGATAGCTAGTGAAAGACTACTACAACGTAGTCATCAACAACGTTTTTTAATTGTATTTTCGGATGGAGAACCATCTGCATTTAACTATAGCCAAGATGGCATTATAGATACGTATGAAGCCGTAGAAACTGCTCGTAAATTTGGTATTGAAGTCTTTAATGTATTTCTGAGTCAAGAAGCTATTACTGAAGATATTGAACAAACGATTCATAATATTTATGGACAATTCTCAATATTTGTAGAAGGCGTTGAGCACTTACCAAGCCTTTTATCTCCATTATTGAAGAAACTTTTACTTAAATCATTTTAATAATCACACTAATTAAACATCAAAATTAATTGTATGTATTTAATAGTTGATAAATGACATTCAACCTTATCTTTTAAATAATCACAAATTAAATTTGTATAAGTTTTTAAATTTTCTGAAATTATATAGACTTATAATTCCTGATTATGATAGAATGTTTAATGTTGCATTATTAGATAAAAAGGAGCAGCATTATGAATAAAAACACTTGGATTATAGGTTTTACTTTGTTCGCTATGTTTTTTGGCGCAGGGAACCTTATTTTTCCAACGAATCTAGGCCTTGATAGTGGACATTTCCTTTGGCCAGCTATACTCGCATTCGCACTAACTGGTATTGGGTTACCATTACTAGGTGTCGTTGTTGGGGCACTAGATCATCAAGGATATATCGGTGCTTTTAATAAAATTTCACCAAAATTCTCTTTAATCTTTTTAATTGTTATCTATTTAACAATAGGACCTTTGTTCGCGATTCCGCGTACAGCTTCGACTTCATTTGAAATGACTGTCACGCCAATCGCTAACACTAATGGGAATATAGCATTATTAATTTTCACTATTATTTACTTCTTAATTGTGCTTTATTTATGTCTTAATCCTAATAAAATGATAGATCGCATTGGTTCATTGTTAACTCCATTGTTGTTAATAACTATATTAGCTATGATTATAAAAGGATTTATAGACTTTGGAAGTAATGCTCCCGGAGAAGGTAATACAAAATTATTCCATTCAAGTTTTTCCGGTTTTTCACAAGGGTTTACTCAAGGTTATTTAACAATGGATGCAATCGCTGCAATTGCATTTTCAATGATTGTTGTTAACGCTATTAAAGCTACCGGAATTAAACATTCTGATAAAATATTTAAGCAAACAGTGATAGCAGGACTTATTGCTGCTACAGCTTTAATCTTTATATATATTTCATTAGGATTTATTGGAAATCATATGCATATTACTTCAGGAAAGATGAAAGAACTCACTGCTAATGATCAAAATATTGGTACATATTTACTAACTACTATGGCTGCGAAGGGATTTGGTACCTTCGGTAAATATCTATTAGGAATTATCGTTGCATTAGCTTGTATCACTACAGCTTGTGGTCTTATTGTTTCAGTGAGTCAATATTTCCACAGAGTTTTCCCTAAAATTTCTTATAAAGTTTATGTAATATTATTTACATTAATAAGCTTTATCATAGCCAATCAAGGATTAAATTCAGTTATATCTATGTCAGTACCTGTATTAAGTATTGTATATCCAATAGCTATAACAGTTGTTTTACTAATATTAGTGGCTCGATTTATACCGACGAAACCAATTGCGCAACAAATACCATTACTTATTGTTGCAATAGAATCTATATTTAGTCTTATTACTACTCAAGGATGGTTTAAAATTTCATTTATAGACCATTTACCACTTAAACAACATTCACTTGAATGGTTTCCAATCGCGGTAATTGCAACTATCTTGGGTTATATTATTTCATATTTCGTTAAACAAGATTTTATAGTTTATCAAAAAGAAGATAATAACAACTAAAACTTAAATATATATAAAGGCACTCGTACCATAAGTGATTTTAACCATCACTAAAGAATACGAGTGCCTTTTTCAATTATTATTCTTTTCTCATTGATAATAGATGTTGCTTCAAGTCGTTTTCTAAGCCATTAAGCTCTTTTTCAGCTGCTTGTCGCTTTTGACGACCATCTTGTTGGATTTGTAATGTCTGTTCAATTGTTTCTATAATGTCATTTTGAGTTGTTTTCAGAGTCTCAATATCAACGATGCCACGCTCATTTTCAGTGGCAGTTTCAATAGCGTTTTGCTTTAACATTGAAGCATTTTGAGTGAGTAAATCATTTGTAGTATCTGTTACGGCACGCTGAGCTGAAACTGCATTACGTTGTCTCATTAAGGTTAAGGCAATTGCCATTTGATTTTTCCATAAAGGAATACTTGTGAGAATTGAACTTTGAATTTTTTCAGCTAATGCTTGATTCACGTTTTGAATCATACGAATTTGAGGAGCTGTTTGAATAGCAATTTGTCTAGACAATTGTAAGTCATAAATACGTTTATCTAAACGATCTACAAATTGTTCCATATCCGCCACAGCTTGAATATCCATTTGATTTCCTGAGTTATGAGCTTTCTCTTGTAGTTCAGGTATTGTTTCAGATTGAATCTGTTGTTTCTTACGTTGTGCAGCAGCAATATATAAAGTTACATCGTCAAAGTATTTTTTATTTTGATCATATAAACCGTCTAATAATTCAACATCTTTAGTTAGATTCCCTTTATGTTTGTCTAGTTGAATCGTAATACGATCAATTTGAGAGCTTACTGATTGCATTCTTGAAAAGACTTCATTAATTGAAGCTTTTGTTCTTCTAAATATACGTTTAAGTTTAGATTGTTTATTTGGATCTAAATCATTAGGATTAACTGACTTTAATTTGCCCATTAATTGACTTAATGAATCTCCAACAGGCCCCATATCTTTAGATTGAACTTCATCTAGCATTTGATGTGAAAATTGAGACATACTTTGTTGTAAGTTAGTACCAAACTGTAATAAGCCATCATGGTCTAAAGGCTTTATTTGTTGACTAATTGTTTCTATTTTTTTCTTGTCCTCATCACTAAATTGAGGGTTGAAGTCTTGAGCTACTGTAGGATTAGTATTTGTATTATCTTCAATATATTGATCGAGTGGATGTGATTGATTGCTATTAATTTCATGCGTCATCTCATTCATCTCTCCATTTCTCTTATACATCTTTGCGACGTTCTTGTTCTAATTTGTTTAATTCCATTTCAACATCTAATCGTTCATAATCTTCTTCATTTAATCTTTTTAAATCAGCAATTAGTGTACGTTTAACTTCATCTAGAGTAATACGCGTCTGTTCAAGCTTTTGTTTTTCTTCTTTTGATTTACGTGGCATCCTTGAAAGGCGAGTATAAGAATCTACTAGATTCAGAGCATTATCTAGATGAGAATAGAAGAAACCCTCTACTTTGAAAAACATACCCGGACGTTGTTTGATACTTGTATATATAGAACGTGATATACGGTAAATATCATTGACTTGTCTAAAATCTTTTATAGATCTGATGTTCATAAATGATTTTAAAATAGTTCTAATTTTTAATTGGGCTTGATTAAGCTGAGTTCTAACATATCTATAATCTCTACGTGACAATCCGATTTCATTAAGATATTTGCGTGAAGTAAGCCTTTGAGTAGGGAAGTACGATAATAGAAAACCACCTGCACCAACGATAGCATCAATCAGGAATGATAAATCCCATGCGAAAACAGTAACCATCCAAACAATAAATGCTACTGGTATGCCTACTAACACTCCAAATAAACGTGAAATGTTATATCTCAAATGTCATCTTCCTTTATATTAAAGTCTATATAGTTTTAAATTCTGTTAATGAGTCATCAATATCTAGATTTTTAATATTATAATCGGTTACTGATGACGCAGGTGAAGCACCTTTAATTACAGATTGAATAAATTGTTCTAATTCTTTATCTTCACCTTGAGCATATATTTCTACATAATCGTCAACATTTTGGACTGTACCTTTAATGTGATATTGGTTAGCAATGCGTTCAGTATAATATCTGAAGCCCACACCTTGAACAGTTCCAAAAACTTGAATATGTTTACGTTCCATAATATCACCTCATAACTTCATTATACGTACTTTAGTTGTAAAAAACTAATATTTGCTATATGATTTATCGGCCAAAAGTATGAGTCTTGAAACTTGATTTTGAATTCTGAAAAGTTACAATTAAGTTTAAAGGTTTAACCGTGGAAGGGGATTTTAAACATGTGGACAGTTGCAAAAATGAGAGCTGACTACGAAGGTTGGTGGCTATTTAGTGATTGGCCTGAAAAAGTTATCGAAACACTAAACTTCAACACATACGAAGAAATGCTTGAAAAATACACAAAACTTCTTCAAGACTGTAAGGATTGTTTCGATAATTATGTAGTAGGTAAACATAACATTTATGCTTTCTATAACAACTGTGACTTAAATTTTTGCGAAGATTGCGATGAAGATTTACAAATATTTTATAGTTTTATTATTTTAAAAAATAATGAGGTTTATTTTAATCTTCCAAAAATTGATTAAATGATAATTTTCTATAATTGTATTGCAATTTAGCTATGACTAAACTATAATGATTATTAAGCAATTGTTTTATTCCATATTGCAAAGAATATTTGGATTTATCATACATATAAGCACACGTATTTTTTGTAATATGCGAATAACGCATATTGAAAGAATTTAGTCTTGGAGGTTTCAGAAATATGAAACAAGGTACAGTTAAATGGTTTAACGCTGAAAAAGGTTTCGGCTTCATCGAAGTTGAAGGAGAAAACGACGTATTCGTACATTTCTCAGCAATCAACCAAGATGGTTACAAATCATTAGAAGAAGGTCAATCAGTTGAATTTGAAGTAGTTGAAGGCGATCGCGGTCCTCAAGCTGCAAACGTTGTTAAACTATAATAAATAGATTATAATTATTGACTTTAACTAACACCTTACCAAGATGTAGGGTGTTTTTTATATCAATACATACAGTAGCTCAGAAAGAAATTGATGTTAATTTCTTTCTTTTTTTATGCACAAAAAGAAACAAAACATCTTTACAATAATATAGTCTGCAATATAATTTTTATTGATTTATTAATCAATTTTTTTATAATTTAAGTGATAAGTAGGAGAAAGGAAACAATATTATGCCAAATCCTTTTAAATTATTACAAGTTTCAATTGGTCGTTTTTATTTTGGTTACCGTGGTCGTTTCATTTAATGGTAAATCTTATTTTACAAATTTAAATACCGATAAAGATTTCATTTTCAGCTTATTAGCAATGAGCACTATTACTGTTGTTTATATAATTATTTTTTATGTTTTAGCAATTACGATATTCAGGAAAATTCAATTTTAAATCTTGTTCATTTCAATAGAACTTAAAACGCCTTGGAAATGTTGAGACAACATCTATCCAAGGCGTTTTAAAATTCATCTTTCATTAAATTAAAATTATATTATAGTAGGTGAGTTTCGCTTGCTCATTTTTACTATCATTTCGTATCATTAATTATTAATTGTCTTAGTGACTGACGCTTTATCACTTCACGTGCTTTTCCATCTTTTAAGAAGAATACTGATGGCTTCTGCATTTGATTATAATTTGATGCCATTGAATAATGATATGCACCAGTTGATAAAATTGCTAAATAGTCTCCACGCTTAATAGAGGAGGGTAACTTAGCTTTTTTAATGATAATATCACCGGATTCACATAGTTTACCTGCAATCGTCACAGTATCATCTGCTTCCTCATTACGATTAACTAATAAAGCTTGATATTTAGCATCATATAAGGCTGTACGGATATGATCGCTCATACCTCCATCAACTGAAACATATTTATTCACTTCAGGTATTTCCTTTATAGTACCGACCTCATATAAAGTAATTCCTGCTTCACCAACAATTGAACGACCAGGCTCTATACCAATTTCAGGCACTTCATAATTAAGTGAATGAGCAGTTTCTTTAATTGCATCAGTAATTTCTGCAATACCTTCTTCAATAGGGAAACTTTCATCACCTTCAACATATTTGATACCGAAACCGCCACCTAAATTAAGTAATTCTACTTTGATTTCATTTTCAGATAACCAATGAAGCACAAGCTTAGCAGTTTCTATCATAGCTTCGGTACCTTCAATCTGAGACCCTACATGGAAGTGAACTCCTTTTAATTGTAAGTGTTTAGAAGCTTTTACTTTATTAATCGCTTCTAAAGCTAATCCATGTTTAATTGATAGACCAAACTTACTATCTTCTTGACCAGTTTGTATAAATTCGTGTGTATGTGCTTCCACGCCAGGATTGACACGTAATACGATATTCACTTTATCACTTGCATATTTATCAATTAAATCAATTTCTTCTAATGCATCTATAACAAAGTACCCGATATTATTTTCTAATGCGTATTGAATTTCTCGCTTAGTTTTATTATTACCGTGAAAGTGAATACGATTTGCATCAAAACCAGATTCTAGAGCAGTATAAAGTTCTCCTTCAGACACCACATCTAATTGTAAATTTTCTTCTTGCACTAATTTAACCATTTGAATACAAGTAAATGCTTTAGAAGCATAAGAAATATTATATTTTAAACCACTTTTCTCAAATGCACTATGATATCTGCGCATTTGATTACGAATTTGATCTTCATCATATACGATAGTAGGGGTACCAAAGCTTTGAGCTACAGTCTTTAAACTTGTACCTCCCATTGTTAATTCGCCATACTCATTATATTTGACTACCATTTATATGTACTCCTTTATTAGAGAATCATGATTCATAGCGCTTAATTGTTCAGAGTTTGCGCCCACACCTTTAAAAGTAAATTCATCGATGCGTATATCGTTATTATATAATACTACTTCATCTTGTGCATGAACTTCATTATCCACTTCAACAAACATATGACTCATCATTAGAGCTCTAATTGGATAACGTTTACCATTAATCATTGCCTCATGCTGAGCTCTAGATTTAAGGATGCCATCCCCATACCCAATATCAACCACTGCCAATTGTGTTTGATTCTTAGTAGCCTCATAAGCGAAACTATATCCGCAATAATCTCCAGCATTAACTTCACGAACTTGAATCACATTACCTTTAACTGTCAAGGATTGTTGAATTTCAGATTCTTTTAATTTGCTATAAGGTCTAGAACCATAAAGTGCAATACCTACACGTGCATGGGTATGGTGAGGTAGGACTACTTGACCTTCACGATAAAAACTTGCACTATTTTGTGCATGTATCATATCAAATGAGTAACCTTCATCCAACAAAGTATTTAGAACATTTAACCATGCCTGTCTCTCAATATCATACTCTGGAACATCGAACTCATCAGCATATCCAAAGTGAGTCCATATACCAGAAATAATCATTTTGTTATCACTTTTATTTTGAGCATGATCTTCTAAAACTTCATGCAACTCTTCTAAATCTTTGAAACCTGAGCGATGTAAAAGATTTTCAAATTCTAAATGCACATGTATATTTCTTAAATCCTCTTTGTGTTCATAATAATAAGTTAAAGAGGGTAGTGTCATATGAATTTCATACTCTCTTACTGTATCAAATTCATACACAGCATTCATTAGAAATATAGTTGCATGAGGTGCGATTTCTCTCACACGGATAGCTTCTTTTAATGATGTTGTACTAAATGTTTGAATGCCTGCTTTTAAAAACTCTTTAACTGAAAATTCTAATCCATAATGATAAGCATTATTTTTTACTACTGCCATTATTGATTGTTCATTTCTAACTTTTACAGCATTCTGATAAAACACTTCTGTATCTACTGACCAAATTGCTGTCAATTGACTTACACCTCTTTGTAATTTCTTAATAATTGTTCATAATAATTCGCTACATCAATTAAAATCTTTTCATCAAAATTTAAATGAGAGGTATGCAAACCTGTAATATAACCTTTAGCTTTATTCTGAGTGCCTACAAATACAAAATATGCAGGAGCTAATTGTTGTCCATAAAAACTAAAATCTTCTCCAAATAAGAATGGGGTAGGTTTATCAATGACTTCTAGATTAGCCTTATTTAAGGCTTGTTCTACACTTTCCCGAAGTTCAGGACTATTCATAGTAGGAGGATAACCTTCTTCAAATTTTACTTGGCAATCTACATTAAATAGTAATTGGCCACTTTCTGCTATTTTATACATTTGTTGTTTAACCACAGTTAAGTCATCTACATCATACGTGCGTATTGTACCTTCAAGATAACCATGACTCGGTACTGTATTTATAGCTTCACCAGCTTCAAAATGTCCCATATGAACTATATTACGTTTTAAGCCATTAAGATGGTACTGTTGTATTTGTCCTACTTGTGCTAAGACATGTTGTAACGCTTCACCACATGAATGACCTTGCTCTTTATCAGCCACATGACTTGATAAACCATTTAAATAAAAGCGATACTCAGTCGCACTTGCAGTGATTTCTTCATCACGAATCACTACTTTACCTTCTTCAGCGAACGGGTTCACATGAATACCAAATACTGCTTCGATAGGGTACTTTTCAAAGGCGCCTGCTTTAATTAAGCGATTAGCACCACCACCAGTTTCTTCAGCAGGCTGAAAGATAAACACAACATTGTGGGGAAGTTCACCTTTATCCGCCATCGCTTTGCAACGTTTTACAAATAACATTAATGCTGTTGTATGACCATCATGACCACATGCATGCATCACATTGTCCGTTTTACTTCGATAGTCGATATCATTTTCCTCAAATATTGGTAAAGCATCGATATCAGCACGAAATGCTATCGTATGATTACTTTGACCTTCTAAATACGCTATTGCTCCGGTTTCAAGAGGGCAATCATATTCAACGCCTAAATTATCAAGAAATTCTTTAATATACTTCGTTGTTTCGAACTCATGTAAACTTAATTCTGGATATTGATGTAAATGTCTTCTATGTTTTGTTACAAATTCTAATTCACTCATATTAATCATCCCTTATATGAAATTGTTTTAATTCATTATGTAATGATGACGCTTTTTTACTTATTTATAATAAAAAGGTGAAACAAACGTGCGAACCTACATATACGAGTGTTCAACATCATCATTTGCTTCAACCTTTAACATTCATTTATATGAAAATGATTAAAACATACAAGCTATTAATCATTTAACTTTCTTAACGCTGAGACAATTTCACGTTTAGAGTCTTCAACTTCAGATGTTTGTTTAATTACTTTAGCAGGGGTACCAGCTACAACAGCACCAGCTGGAACATCTTGAGTTACAATAGCACCCGCAGCAACAATTGCACCTTCGCCAACGCGAACGCCTTCCAGAATAACTGCATTAGCACCAATTAAGACATTATCTTCGATTACCACTGGAGACGCGCTAGGGGGCTCAATTACTCCAGCTAATACAGCACCTGCACCAACATGTACATTCTTACCAGTTGTCGCACGACCACCAAGTGTTGCGTTCATATCAACCATTGTACCTTCACCAACTACCGCACCAATATTTATTGTTGCGCCCATCATAACTACAGCACCATCTTCAATAATCGCTTGTTCACGAATGAATGCACCTGGTTCAATACGTGCGTTTGTATTTGTTAAGTCTTTAAGCGGAATCGCTGAATTACGTCGATCCATTTCAATTTCTAAATCTTCAATTTTTGTTTGATTTTCTTCATAGAAGGGTTTCCAATCATCCGCTTCACAAAAGATAACTTTAGAATGTTCTGATCCAAATACTTTAAAACTTTCTGGGAAAGTTACGCCTTCAAAATTACCATTCGCATAAACTTTTAAAGGTGTAGATTTTTTTGCATCACTGATATATTGAATAATCTCTTGAGCTGATAAATGTTGTACCATAGTTTAAACCTCTCCTTTGTTTACTTTTATAAATTATCAAAAGTATAATATCCATTTTCTTTATGAATTAACTTTTCAGCGGCACCAATGGCACCATTTGCGAAAATGTCTTTAGATTGTGCCTTATGAGAAATAGTGATTGTCTCATCTGTGCCAGCGAATAAAATATCATGTTCACCAACGATTGTTCCTCCACGCACAGCATGAATACCAATTTCATCTTTCGTACGTTTCTCAGTATTCTCATGACGATCATATACTGGCGTTACTTGGTCTCTAAGTTCTTTGATCACATCATACAATTTAACTAATGTACCACTAGGAGCATCTACTTTCTTATTGTGATGAGCCTCAGTTAATTCAATGTCAAAATCTTGTAGTAGGGGTACGGCAGTTTCTAAAATCTTAGTAAGGGCGTGTATACCATAACTCATATTTGCACTAAAGAATACAGGCATATGTTGACCTAATATTTGTAGCTTTTGAATGAGCGTATCTTTCTCACCAGTTGTAGCAATAACTAACGGTAAATTGAATGACTCATCTAGTAATGGTATTAATAATTCAGGGTTTGAAAAGTCAATCACTACATCAGCAACGTCTTGAGCTTCAACTATACTATTGTAATGCTTGTATGGTGTTGAATCTTTAGGAGTTCTATCTATGACTCCTACAATCTCATGATTTTTTTCTTCAGCTAGTCTAGCAACTCGTTGATTCATCGCTCCATAGCCTATAAGTAAAATCTTCATTAATGTTCACCTGCTTTAAACTGATAATAAGCTTGCTCTAATACATTACGCTCTGCGTCATCTAATGGGATAAGTGGTAATCTTAATTCATAATTACCAAAACCTAAATGTGCCGTTAGTGCCTTAATAGGAATAGGGTTAACATCCACAGATAATGAGTCTAATAATTGCCCAATAGGTTCAAATTGACTTGAAATATTTTCTCCACTTTGTTTAGCATCGTATAAATCTTGAAATTCTTGAGGGATAACATTTGCAATAACTGAGATAACACCTTTACCTCCACGTTGATAGAATTCAACAACATTGTCATCATTGCCACTATATAATGCAAATTCATCTTCATTAATGCGTTTTTTAACTTCTTCCATATAATCAAAGTCATTCGTCGCATCTTTAAGTGCAACAATGTAAGGGTTGTGACTTAATGTTTCAACAGTTTCTGCTTCAATCGTCATATTCGTCCGTGATGGTACGTTATAAAGTACAACCGGTAATTTTACTTCATTTGCGATAGTCTCAAAGTGTTTAATTAATCCTCGTTGGTTTGTTTTATTATAATAGGGCGTAATAAGCATCACTGCATCAGCACCAATTTCTTTAGCTCTTTTAGAGGCTTCAATTGATTTCTGAGTATTATTCGTACCAGTTCCAGCAATGATAGGTACACGTTTATCAACTAATTTAATTACAGTTTCAAGTACTTGTTCTTTTTCTTGATCTGTTAAAGTAGGGCTTTCAGCTGTTGTTCCATTAACTATAATCGCTTGTGTGTTATTTTCTAATAAAAATTTTACATGTCTTTCTAATGCGTCAAAATCAATTTCATTATTAGTAAATGGTGTAGCTAGAGCTACGCCAACGCCTTCAAACATGTGTGTCATATTATCGTTCTCCTTTCATAGTTAAAACTTGCTCTAATACTTGAACTGCGTTTAATGCCGCACCTTTAAGTAAGTTGTCTGATGTACACCATACATGGAAAGTGTTATCTAATGAATCATCTCTACGAATACGGCCTACAAAGACTTCGTCTTTACCTGTAGAGTGAATTGCTAATGGGTATTCATTGTTTTCAGGATTATCTACAAGTACAACTCTGCTATCTTGGTCGAAAAGGTTTTGGATATCTTTAACGTTAGCTTCTCTATCTAAAGTAACGTCAATTTCAATGCTGTGACTGTCTTGCACTGGTACACGTACACAAGTAGCTGTAACTTTCAGATCTTTATCGTTTAAAATTTTTCTTGTTTCATCAATCATTTTTTGCTCTTCTTTGGTGTAGCCATTTTCAAGAAAAACATCAATATGTGGTAACACATTATTATAAATAGGGTGAGGGTACGCTTCAGGAGCTTTTCCATTAGGCCCCTCAGATAAATCTCTTTTACCCTTGATACCTGAGCCTGAAACCGCTTGATATGTTGTATAAGCAACACGTTTTAAGCCATATGCATCTTGTAAAATTTTAAGTGGCACTACGGATTGAATTGTTGAACAGTTAGGATTAGCAATAATGCCACGAGTTAGTTTAGGTTCATTCACTTCGGGAACAATTAAATCTACATCTTCGGTCATTCTCCATTGACTAGAGTTATCAATGACGATAGCACCTGCTTGTTCAAATAGTGGGGCGAAATGTTCACTCGTACCTCCACCAGCACTCATTAACACGTAGTCGAAGTGTTCACTTGCTGCTTCATCTGTTAACTCTTGAACAGTATATGTTTGTCCTTGGAATTCTACTTCCTTACCCGCTGAACGCGCTGATGAAAAGAGTACTAATTCATCGAAAGGAATATTCTTACGATCCAATGTTTCTAACATTTTTGTTCCTACTAATCCTGTTGCTCCGGCTACTGCTAATCTTGTCATAATAAAGTCACTCCATTTGTAATATTGTTAATTTTAAGAAAATTCTTTATAAATATATCATATCAATTTTAGATATCGAATGCGTTATATAATTCTTCTACCGCTCTTTGACCATTTTCTGCATCAATAACATATGAAATACTAATTTCTGAAGTCGTTGTTTGATAGAATGGAATTTCAGAATTGATTAAAGTGATAAATGCTTTAGATGCTACTCCAGACATATCTCTCATACCTGATCCAATTAACGAAATTTTGACGTATTCTTCATTGATTTTATAATCTAAGGCTTCAAAGTGAGTGGATAGATTTTCCAATATAGATGAAATTTGATTAACGTCACTATCTTTAATCGAAAATGATAGCTGTAATCCTTCGAGATTAACGATTTGCGAAATCATATCGACATTGACAGAACCTTCCTCTAATTCAGTAAATAACTGAGTTAATAAGCGATTGTCAGGTAGGGGATAACTAATTGTGACGTGCATCATATGCGTATCTAAAGCTACTCCTGTAACAGCTTTTTTCTCTAATAAATCTGATCTAGACATAATCCACGTTCCTTTCACATTTGATAAAGTTCTCCCTAAATAAAGGGGGATTTCATAGTTTTTAGCAAGTTCAACACTTCTAGTTTCAAGTACTCCAGCACCAAGCGCACTCATTTCCATCATTTCTTCATATGACACGTATTCTAAACGCTTAGCATGGCTTAATATTCTTGGATCTGTTGCATAAACTCCATCAACGTCAGTATAAATCTCACAAGGGATTTGGTTACTTGCTGCTAGAGCCACAGCAGTAGTATCAGAACCTCCACGGCCTAAAGTAGTAAGCTCAAACTCATCATTTATACCTTGGAAACCAGCTACTACCAGTACATCGTTATTTTCAAATGCTTGATTAAATGTATCTGGATTAATCTCTGCAATTTTACTTTTCAAATGATGACCAATCGTTTTAATACCTGCTTGGTATCCAGTCATTGCTTTGGCCTTTACACCAATATCATTAAGTACCATTGAAAGATAGGAGACTGTCTGTTGTTCACCCGTAGTAAGTAGTAGGGCAAGTTCTTGATCTTTAGGTGTAGAAGTTAACGTTGACACATTTTCCATTAATTGATCAGTTGTTTTACCCATTGCACTAACTACAACGATTAATTCTTCTCCCTGTTCAACTCGTGTTTTAAGCATTTCAGCAATATTTTTTATCTTTGTAAAATCACTGACGGAAGACCCGCCAAATTTCAAAACACTTCTGTTCAATTTCAGTCCTCCTAAAATTAGGGGAGGCTCACACGATATAAAAAAAGAACAAGTTCGGAATGCGCGAACTTGCTCTACATTTATGTACAAGTGATGCACTCCATTATTTAGTAATAATGACAAACTTTCAGCTCTTAACCAAAAAGTCCAACGACTCATAACTGCTATTATGAATTGTTTCGGCATCGCACCCTTTCAAAATTAGTTGTTAGCAGACAAAATACTAAAATTTACTCATGATTGATGCTCCTCATCAAAATCTTATTCAATTGATATGAGTTTATTATACATAGAGTGTATATCTCTGTAAACCAATATGTTAGATTTTTAAAAATATACTGAAAATTTAAGAGTAAGATAACACAATTTGTGATTTATTATAAATAAAACTTTATTATTGATTGCTTAAATATCAATTTCCAAAAGAAAAACTCTAGAGAATCATGAAGATGCTCTAGAGTTAAAGAAAATTTATTAACTATTTTGTAAAACACCAATTTCTTGAAGATATTCTTCATAAGGAACTTCTTTAGATAAACCACCTGGTTGATTTAAATCAATAACGCGGTTTGCAATTGTATTGATGAACTCGAAGTCATATGAAGTGAAGATGATAGAACCTTTAAATGATTTCAATCCATCATTAACTGCAGTGATACTTTCTAAGTCTAAATGGTTTGTAGGTTCGTCTAGTAATAAAACGTTAGCACTTGATAACATCATTTTACTTAACATACAACGAACTTTTTCGCCACCGGATAGAACACTTGCCTTCTTCTTAACTTCTTCTCCGCTAAATAGCATACGACCTAAGAAACCACGTAAAAATGTTTCAGTTTGTTCATCTTCAGGCGCATATTGTCTTAACCAATCAACTAAGTTCATGTCGACACCATCAAAGAACTCTGAATTATCTTTAGGGAAGTAGCTAAGGGAAGTAGTGACACCCCATTTATATGTTCCTTCATCTGGTTCCATTTCACCAGCTAAAATTTTAAGCAATGTTGTTTTGGCAATCTCACTATCACCAATTAAAATAGCTTTATCGTTAGGATTCATTGTGAATGAAACATTATCTAATACTTTTTCGCCGTCAATTGTTTTAGATAGATTTTCAACAGTTAATAAATCATTTCCAATTTCACGTTCAGGAGTAAATTTAACATATGGATATCTTCTTGAAGATGGTTGAATATCATCTAATTCAATTTTTTCTAATTGTTTCTTACGACTTGTAGCTTGTTTTGATTTAGAAGCATTCGCAGAGAATCGTGCAATGAAATCTTGTAATTCCTTAATTTTTTCTTCTTTTTTCTTATTTTGTTCTTGAGCCATTTTTTGGGCTAACTGACTTGATTGATACCAGAAATCATAATTACCTACATATAGTTTAATCTTACCGTAGTCTAAGTCAGCAATGTGCGTACATACGTTATTTAAGAAGTGACGGTCGTGGGATACAACGATAACTGTATTTTCAAAGTTAATTAAGAAATCTTCTAACCAGCTAATTGCAGGGATATCTAAACCGTTAGTAGGCTCGTCTAGTAGAAGTACATCGGGATCGCCAAATAAACTTTGCGCTAATAATACTTTTACTTTTTGATTGTTTTCAAGTTCAGACATTTTTCTGTCATGTAAATCTGCTTGAATACCTAAACCAGAAAGTAGGTTAGCAGCATCGGCTTCTGCGTTCCAGCCATTCATTTCTGCAAATTCACCTTCAAGTTCTGCAGCACGAATACCATCTTCGTCACTAAAATCTGGCTTCATATAAATCTCATCTTTTTCTTTCATAACTTCATATAAACGCTCATGTCCTTTAATTACGACATCTAATACGCGTTCATCTTCATATGCGAAGTGATCTTGCTTTAATACTGCTAGACGTTCATCTTTTCCTAATGAAACATGACCTGTTTGCGAATCAATTTCGCCAGATAAAATTTTAAGAAATGTTGATTTACCAGCACCATTAGCACCAATTAAGCCATAACAATTACCTTCAGTAAATTTTATATTTACATCTTCAAATAGTTTACGATCTCCGAAACGTAAACTTACATCAGTTACTTGTAACATGCATTTGCTCCTTTATCGTTATTCTAACGGAGAAATTATATCATATAATAGTAGGAGTTTCGACCACGTTGACATAGTAATGATAGAATAAGTGACTCATGTTATAATTAAAAGGAATTTTATCGTAGTGAATCATTTATTTTAATTTTGAAAATAACTATTTATATAGAAGAAACAATAATAAAATTTAGAAATTACATTAGCATAAGGAGAAAATAATGGCATTAGATAAAGATATCGTAGGTTCAATAGAATTTTTAGAAGTTGAGGGCTTACAAGGCTCAACTTATCTATTAAAGGGACCCAATGGGGAACAAGTTAAACTTAATCAATCAGAGGTAGCCGATGAAGACGAATTTGAAATAGGGGAAGAGTATAATTTCTTTGTTTATCCAAACCGTTCAGGTGAACTATTTGCAACTCAAAATATGCCTGATATCACCAAAGATAAATATGATTTTGCAAAAGTTTTAAAAACTGACCGTGACGGCGCACGTATTGATGTAGGGCTTCCTCGTGAAGTGTTAGTTCCATGGGAAGACCTACCAAAAATCAAAGAATTATGGCCTCAAGCTGGAGATTATCTCCTTGTTACTCTAAGAATTGATAGTAACAATCAAATGTTTGGACGCCTCGCTAGTGAAACAATTGTTGAAGGTATGTTCACACCAGTAATGGATGATAGTAAACAAAATGAAATGATTGAAGCTCGAGCATATCGCTTATTAAGAGTAGGAAGTTTCTTATTGAGTGAAGATGGCTACAAAATTTTCGTCCATGAATCTGAACGTAAGCAAGAACCTCGTTTAGGAGAGAAAGTTGAAGTGCGTATCATCGGACATAATGATAAAGGTGAACTCAATGGTTCATTCTTACCGCTAGCTCATGAACGTTTAGACGATGATGGACAAGTTATTTTCGATCTACTCGTAGAATATGATGGCGAATTACCATTTTGGGATAAATCCAGTCCTGAAGCCATTAAAGAAGTGTTCAATATGAGTAAAGGCTCATTCAAACGTGCTATTGGTCATTTATATAAGAAGAAAATAATTAATATTGAAACTGGTAAAATCACGCTTACTAAAAAAGGTTGGAGTAGAGTAGAAGAATAAGAAGTATATATTAGTAAGTAATGATTGATGTACAACATACTTTAATGTAGTTAATTTAAGAATAGAATTAGAAAAATTCAAATCTAATGCAAAGGCTTATTCCTAAAATTCTAGGAATAAGCTTTTTTTATCGAATTATTTTAAATAGAGAATTAAGTATAAAACATCTTTAATAAGCGGGGGCTTGTGATCTGTCTGACTATCTAAGTACAATTTTTAATTTGTGATATTGCCACTATACACACTCACACCTGTATGTTTTCTATATAACAACTATTGTATTTATGAGTTAAAGTAATTTTCAAAAATATAAACTTCATCTATACCTCTATAAAGCGCGTTATACCAACCTTTAAACACTCTTAACAAAAGATTTACAATTACTCTATTTTTAATTAACAAAAGGTATGTATTATAAAAGCTGTAAGAAATACATATAACATTAGGGTTATTTATACTAGGAGGATGTTTCAATGAAAAAGTGGCAATTAGTCGGTACTACTGTATTAGGTGCTTCATTCTTACTTGGCGCTTGCGGTGGTAATAATGGAGGTTCTGGTAGCGGAAGTGATCTTAAAGGTTCTGCAAAAGGTGAAGGTTCATCTACTGTAGCTCCTATCGTCGAAAAATTAAATGAAAAATGGGCGAAAAATCACAAAGACGCTAAAATTTCTTCTGGACAAGCTGGTACAGGTGCTGGATTCCAAAAATTCATTGCTGGCGAAACTGATTTCTCAGACGCTTCAAGACCTATTAAAGACGAAGAAAAGAAAAAATTAGAAGATAAAGGTATTAAATACCACGAATTTAAAATTGCACAAGATGCTGTTACTATCGCAGTAAATAAAGATAATAAATTCGTAAAATCATTAACTAAATCTCAATTAAAAGATATTTATTCTGGAAAAGCTAAAACTTGGAAAGATGTAAATTCTAAATGGCCAAATAAAAAAATCAATGCTGTATCACCTAACTCAAGTCATGGTACATACGACTTCTTCGAAGAGGAAGTAATGAACAAACAAGATATCAAGGCTGAGAAAAATGCTGATACTAACCAATTAGTTAGCTCTGTAACTAAAAACAAAGAAGGTATTGGTTACTTCGGTTATGCGTTCTACGAACAAAATAAAGACAAATTAAAAGAAGTTAAGATCAAAGATGATAACGGCAAATTAACTGAACCAACTAAGAAAACAATCAAAAATGGTTCATATGCTTTAAGTAGACCATTATTCATCTACGTTAAAGATAAATCATTAAAAGATAACAAAGTAATGTCTGAATTCATGAAATTCGTTCTTAAAGATGAAGGTAAATCTGCTGAAGCTAAAGATGAAGTAGCTGCTCCTAAGAAAACTTATAAATCTCAATTAAAAGAGTTAAATAAGTTTTTAGATAAACATCAAAAATCTGATAAAAAATCAGACAAGAAATCAGATAAAAAATCAGACGACAAAAAATAAAAATTAGTGTACTTAATATAAAAGGGTTGGGAATTTGCAAAAGTATAAGACAAAGTGGAGAACAACCACTTTGTCTGTACTTTTTTCTTCAGGGAAGATTATTGAGTTTTTATAAACAATTGATTCATTTGAACTCATCATTCCCTAAAGTAATTCCCAATCTTTTTTAAATTATTTTGGGAGAAATTAGAAAGAGGGATTTACATGGCTTCACAAACAAATGTTAGAGAAATGATAGCCAAGAATAATGCTAAAAAGGGTGGGGCAAGTGATAAAATCGTTCCTATCATTTTGGGTATTATTTCAGCTATATCAATCTTAACCACTATTGCTATTTTATTTACTTTACTCACTGAGACAATCACTTTCTTTACACGTGTACCATTTTCTAAATTCTTTTTAACAGGAACGTGGAATCCTACGGGTTCAAATCCTGAATATGGCATTTGGGCATTGATTATAGGTACATTAAAAATTACTTTCATTGCAACTATCGTATCAGTTCCAATTGGACTAGGCGCTGCAATTTATCTTAATGAATATGCAAGTGATAGAACACGTCGTATCATCAAACCAATCCTAGAAATATTAGCAGGTATACCTACGATAGTATTCGGTTTCTTTGCCTTAACTTTTGTAACACCAATTTTAAGAAGTATTATTCCTGGTTTAGGCGAGTTCAACTCTATAAGTCCCGGTATAGTTGTTGGTATTATGATCGTGCCTATTATTACAAGTTTGAGTGAAGATGCAATGTCTTCTGTACCTAATAAAATACGTGAAGGCGCTTATGGTCTTGGTGCAACTAAATTTGAAGTTGCTACTAAAGTTGTCTTACCTGCAGCCACTTCAGGTGTTGTCGCATCAATAGTATTGGGTGTTTCAAGAGCGATTGGTGAAACTATGATTGTTTCATTAGCAGCTGGTAGTACACCTACATCTTCATTAAGTCTAACTAGTTCCATTCAAACAATGACTGGTTATATTGTTGAAGTTGCAACTGGTGACGCGCCATTTGGCTCAGATATCTACTACAGTATTTATGCGGTAGGATTTACTCTATTTATCTTCACTATAATAATGAATCTACTTTCACAATGGATTTCAAAACGATTCAGAGAGGAGTATTAATATGAGTTCAACAACAAATCCTACTAATAAAGCGTTAATAGATAAAAATAAGGTAGATAAAAACATTTCTACTCGTGGTACTAAGAATAAAATATTTAAAGGATTATTTTTTCTATGCACAGTCATCGGTCTCGTAGTATTAGTTGCTTTACTAGCACAAACAATTATTAAAGGGGCAGGACATTTAACACCTGAATTCTTTACGAATTTCTCATCTTCAACACCTGCAGATGCCGGTATTAAAGGTGCATTGGTTGGATCCATTTGGTTAATTGTTACTATTATTCCAATTACTATCATTCTTGGAATTGGTACAGCGATTTATCTTGAAGAATATGCAAAGGACAATATTTTTACAAGTATTGTAAAAATAAGTATTTCAAACTTAGCTGGTGTACCTTCAATCGTATTCGGTTTATTAGGTTACACACTTTTCGTTGGAGCAGCAGGTATGGGTAATAGTGTCTTAGCAGCTGCATTGGCAATGTCATTATTGATTCTTCCAGTTATCATCGTTTCAAGTCAAGAGGCTATTAGAGCTGTACCTGGTTCGGTGAGAGAAGCGTCATTTGGATTAGGTGCTAATAAATGGCAAACGATTAGAAGAGTCGTATTACCTGCAGCATTACCTGGTATCTTAACTGGGTTTATCTTATCGTTATCTCGTGCATTAGGTGAAACTGCACCATTAGTTGTTATTGGTATCCCAACTATTCTTTTAGCTACACCTTCTGGCTTATTAGATCAATTCTCTGCACTTCCAACTCAAATTTACACTTGGGCTAAAATGCCTCAAGCTGAATTCCAGAATGTTGCATCAGCAGGAATTATCGTCTTACTAATTATTTTATTAGCAATGAATGCAGTAGCAATTCTTTTACGTAATAAATTCAGTAAAAAATATTAATTAAACTTATAGGGAAATAGTTATTCAAATAGTCGAGGGTGATACGTATAAAGCCTCGACTATATATAGAAGGAGTTTTTAATTATGGCTAATTCACAAGTCGCAGAAAAAAATAAATTAAATGAGCAAACAGAGAAAAATAATGGCTCTGTGTCTACGATTATTACTACTGAAAATGATAAAAAAGACAAGACACCTGATAGTCAAAAAAACATCGTATATTCTACTCAAAATTTAGATTTGTGGTACGGTGAAAATCATGCGTTACAAAACATTAACTTAGATATTTTAGAAAATAATGTAACAGCAATTATCGGACCATCAGGTTGTGGTAAATCAACTTACATCAAAACTTTAAATCGTATGGTTGAGCTTGTACCTTCTGTTAAAACAGCTGGTAAAATCTTATATCGCGATCAAAACATCTTTGATGCTAAATATTCTAAAGAGAAACTAAGAACTAATGTAGGAATGGTCTTCCAACAACCGAACCCATTCCCTAAATCAATTTACGATAATATTACTTACGGTCCTAAAACACATGGTATTAAAAATAAAAAAGTTTTAGACGAAATTGTAGAGAAATCATTACGTGGCGCTGCAATATGGGATGAATTGAAAGATAGATTACACACTAATGCTTATGGCTTATCAGGGGGGCAACAACAACGTGTTTGTATCGCTAGATGCCTAGCAATTGAACCGGATGTAATTTTAATGGATGAGCCAACATCAGCATTAGACCCAATTTCAACTTTAAGAGTTGAAGAATTAGTACAAGACTTAAAACAAAATTATTCAATTATTATGGTTACACATAACATGCAACAAGCTGCACGTGTATCTGATAAAACAGCATTCTTCCTTAATGGTTATGTAAACGAATACGACGACACTGATAAAATCTTCTCTAATCCTTCTGATAAACAAACAGAAGATTATATTTCAGGACGTTTCGGATAATTATATATGGCAATCATTAGACATAAATACGAAGGTCAGCTAGATGAGTTAATCAAAGATTTACGTCGTCTTGGCCTTCGTGTTTATTTTAATATCAAAAATGCATTAGTGTCGTTAAGTGAAGAAAAAAGAACGTTTGCTAGAGAAACCATTGAGAAAGATAAGGAAATTAATCAATTAGATTATGAGATTAATGAAAAAGTCATTATGTTAATCACTAAACAGCAACCAATTGCTACTGATTTACGCATGATGATGGCAGCATTAAAAATTTCTACTGACTTTGAAAGAATGGGGGACAATGCTGCAAGCATCGCACATATACGTTTAAGAGTGAAGATTAACGATGATTATGTGTTTACACGTTTAAAGACGATGGGTAAGTTAGCAATGCTTATGCTAGAAGACTTAAATACAGCAGTTAAAACCGAGGATTTAACATTAATTAAGGAAATTATTGAAAGAGATAAAGACATTGATGATTTATATATTAATATCGTTAACACAACATACTTAATTGATAATGATCCATTCGTTGCTGGTCAAGCACATTTAGCCGCTCGACACTTAGAACGCATTGGAGATCACATTAGTAATATTGCCGAAAGTGTCTATTATTATTTAACCGGAGAGCATTACGATACATTTGACTAATAAAAAAATCGCCCTTATTGGATAAATTATATCCTGTAGGGGCGATTTTTCATATTCAATTATTCTTTATTCAGCTTCAATTTCATCTGTTAATCTCTCTAATTCATCCACCAACTCTGAGATATACTTTATTGTAGCTTTTAATGGAGCTTCAGTAGTGATATCAACACCGGCAGTTTGAGCTAATTCAACTGGAGACATACTACCGCCAGCTTTTAATGTATTTAACCAGTTATCTACAGCTGGTTGACCTTCATTTTTAATTTTTTGAGATACAACTGTACCAATAGTTAAACCAGCAGAGTACGTGTATGAATATAAACCCATATAATAATGTGGCTGACGCATCCATGTTAGTTCGACGCCATCAGTCATTTCAACCACATTACCGAAGAATGTTTCGTACACATCTAGCATAATTTTATTTAGGATCGGAGCTGTGAGTGATTCTCCTTCATCTACTAATTGATATACTTTACGTTGATATGCAGCTTCTAATAAATGCGTTACCATATTGTGGTAATAAGTTCTTGATAGAATTGAACCAATCACCCAACGTTTGAATTTAGGATCATTACTACTGTTAAATAGGTAGTTAGCCATTAACATTTCATTCATTGTAGAAGGCGCTTCAACAAAGTACATTGATGCCTCAGATTCCAGTAAATTTTGATGGTCTTGTGCTAATTTAAAATGTCCTGCATGACCTAACTCATGAGCAAGAACGAAAGTTTCAGCCATTTTGCCTGTCCAAGAGATAAACACATAAGAGTGCGTAAAGTAAGGGCTCGCACAATAAGCGCCTGTCTCTTTACCTTTATTTTGTGCGAAATCAATCCAACGATTGTTGTAAGCAGTTTCTAACATATTTAAATAATCATCACCTAAAACGTTAAGCGCTCCATAAATATATTCTTTTGAAGTTTCAATAGATATATCAGGTTCATAACTTGGGTCAATAGATATTTTCAAATCTTCAAAGCGCATTTTATCAAGACCATGTACACGTTGAATGAGTTTAGCATATTTCTGCATTACAGGAGCTAAATCACTCATAATGACATCAATTTGACGGTCAAACATATCACGCGTAACTTCTTGTTCTTGAAGTAAATAATCTATTACGGAGTCATACCCACGTAAATCCGCTTCAATTTTCTCTTGTTGCACTTGCATGTTATATGTAGCTGCCGTTGTATTTTGATATTTACGTATAGCATCACTAAATGTTTTAAAACTCTTTCTTCTAAATTCAACATCTGGATGATCTTCGTATTCATTTTCAAAAGTTGCGTAATCCAATGGATAGGTAACACCATTATGTTCAAATGACTCGAAGTCTATATCCAAACTTTTAGTAGTGCCATATAATTCAAACGGACTTCTTAAGGTAGGTGTTAATGTGGCAAGTACTTGTTCTACTTCAGTTGATAATTGATACGGCTTTCTATCATGTAATCTCTTAATAAAGTGAGGATAATTAGTATTTTCTTGTAATTCATTTAACGTTTCCTCGGACAATGCCAAGATTTCTGAATCTACAAATGATAATAAACCAGCAATTTTTCCAGACATCGTATTGAGTTTAGCATTTACTTTTTGTGCTTCTTCATTAGAAGTATCAACACTAACTCTTAATTCAGGATAATTATATAGGCGATCTAATTGCACTAAAATGTCCTCATAATCTTTCAACGCTCGTTCGACATTCTCAATGTTAGTAAGTTGATTTTTATATTTAGAATTAAACTCTTTAGAAGACTTAAGTACTTGATTTAAAGTTTCATAAAATGCTTCATCATTAATAAAAAGATCTTTGAGGTCCCATGTTTCTTGCTTTGGAACATCTTTTCTTAAAGGTAGACCTTGTGTCATCAGTCACACACTCCTTAAATTAGAATTACTTATATTATACAAAACTCAATTCAGAATAACATTTCATGTGGTTATCTAATTGTTTGTTTATCTAATATATAAGCAGGGAATTAAATATTTAATCTTGTATCATGAATAGGTTAGAATTAAGCGTGATTTATAAAACTTTCCTACTTGAGCCTGAGTAGTTTAATGCACATCAATAGTATAATAAAATTATTATTAATTAGAGAATGAGGAGATAGTATAATGACAATTTTTGATATGCCTAATTATTTATGGATTACTATCTTAGCAATGATTTTGTTAACAGTATTCTGTACTCTTGTTTTACATAAATGGTTTTCGGCCGCAATCATTACGTTTGTAGTTTTAGCATTATTAGCATTCTTTATTCCAAATTTCCATGATATTTCTTATCAACCTTTATTAGGTTATGCTGCCTTTTTAGCTATAATGAGTTTAATCATAAGTTTCTTATTGTGGTTCTTTACTCGTAAATGGCGACGTGAGCGTAAGAAAAATAAACTTGAGAAAGAAATTCGTAAATATGAAGATGATGACGATTTTAAAAAGTCGAGACATCGTTTTCGTAAATAAAATTTTTTAAAGACTCCGCACATTTGGTAATTCGAAAGTGTTGAGTCTTTTTTATTTAACGCTCTTACTATTATTTTTTTAAAATCACTACTATAATAATAGAAAGATGATAACAAAAACAATTTAATGTTAAATTTTATTATATAAATATTTAATTCATTTAAAGTGGAAGGATGCTTCTATGATGTTTAAAACAATCATTTCCAAAATATTGCAAATGATGATTGTTCTGTTTGTAATCACAACGCTCACATTCATTCTGATGAAATTATCACCAGGTAATCCTGTTAATAAAATCCTTCATCTTAATACAACTCAGGTTTCTCAATCCCAAATTCAAGCAACAGAACAGAAATTAGGTTTAAATGACTCTATATTTGTTCAATGGTGGCACTGGATGAGTCATTTATTACACTTCAATTTAGGTACAAGTTTTCAAACTAATGAACCAGTAACACAAGAAATCGCAAGTTATATTGGCCCAACATTGATTATTACCTTTGGCACTCTAATTGTTTCTATGATTATTTCTATACCATTAGGTATTTTTGCGGCATTAAACTATCACAAAACTTTAGATCATTTGATACGTGTTTTTACTTCTCTTTCGGTAAGCTTACCTTCATTTTTTATTGGATTAATTTTATTATTTATTTTTAATCAAAAACTCAATCTCTTACCAACATCGGAGGAGGGGTCTATAGCCATATATGTATTACCTATACTTACAATGAGCATTGGAATGTGTGCATATTATATTCGACTCATTCGATCTAATTTATTAGAACAATACCAAAGTCCAATTGTGGAAGCTTCTAGGTTACGAGGCATGTCAGAACGTTATATTTTATTTAACGACATCTTTAAACCTTCATTACTTCCCATTATCCCATTATTAGGTTTATCAGTAGGTAGTTTAATAGGGGGCACTGTAGTCATTGAAAACTTATTCGATATTCCAGGTTTAGGTTACATTTTAGTAGATAGCATCAAATCAAGAGACTATCCTTTAATACAAGGTTGCGTTTTATTTATAGGCTGTTTCGTAGTGATTATCAATACGATTGCAGATATTTTAAGTTTGATGATGGATCCTAAACAACGTTATAACACTAAAGACGGAATAAATATTTTCAAATCCTCTCGCCAAAGCCAGCATAGACAAGAAGGTGATCGTCATGAAGCGTAAACTAGCCAACCGTAATTATATTTTTTATGTGTTTGGTATTTATATCTTTATAATCATTGCCTTACAATTATTTGTAAGTCCAGACGCAGCTTTCAATGTTCATTTATCAGAGACGTTTAAACCTATAAGCTTCAAACATTTATTAGGTACTGACGATTATGGTCGCGATTTGTTTAGCCGTCTTATCATAGGCGCTCGTACAACTTTATTCATTACCTTACTTACGTTACTTTTTACTATTTTAATAGGTGTGCCATTGGGTCTTTTGGCAGGCTATAAAAAAGGGATTATTGATTCAATCATTATGAGGGTTATCGATATCGGTTTAAGTATTCCAGAGTTTGTCATAATGATTGCTTTAGCAAGCTTTTTTCATCCAAGTATATGGAATTTAGTCATTGCGATTACACTTATTAAATGGATGAATTATACAAGTGTAACGAGAGGGATTGTTAATTCTGAAATGAATTATTCCTATATCAAAATGGCTAAACTATTCAATGTTTCAACTTTTAATATTCTATTTAAACATTTATTACCAAAGGTCATACCATCTATTTTGGTCATTATGGTAGTTGATTTCGGTAAAATTATTTTATACATTAGTTCGCTATCATTCTTAGGATTAGGGGCACAACCGCCTTCTCCTGAATGGGGAGCTATGCTTCAAGCAGGACGAAATTTCATCACGTCTCATCCTATTATGATTATTGCACCAGCCACACTTATTTCAATCACAATATTGTTATTCAATCTTACTGGTGATGCAATTCGAGACCGCTTATTAGAGAAGAGAGGTGCCGAGTTTGACTCTTTTAAAAATTAAAAATCTTAACATTAGCGATCTAAATGGTACAAGTTTAATTAAAAACCTAAACTTAGATGTCCGCAAAGGAATCTTAAATGTAATTATTGGAGAAAGTGGGGCAGGTAAAAGTCTCACAGCTAGAGCACTGTTAAATTATTTACCTAAAGGTCTTGATATGAGTTTTACGGAATATCAATTTGAGAATAATGAGGCTCGTGACATAAAAAAATTTTTAGGTAAGGACATTGGTTATATTTCTCAAAATTACGCTCAAAGCTTTAACGAACATATACGTTTAGAAAAACAACTCATCGCAATATACCGTACTCACTATGATGCAAGTCGTTCTGAAGCATTAGAAAAGATAAAGAATGCATTAAAATGGGTGAATTTAGATGATTCTAATATTATAAAAAAATATAGCTTTGAACTTTCAGGTGGTCAGCTAGAACGCGTATATATTGCTAGTGTACTAATGCTAGATCCTAAACTTATTATCGCAGATGAACCTGTAGCTTCATTAGATGTGGTTAATGGTCATAAAATAATGCAACTGCTTCAACACATTGTTAAAGATCATCGTAATACGGTACTCCTTATTACACATAATATGAATCATGTCCTTCGTTATGGAGATTATTTTACTGTTATGAAACGTGGGGAAGTGGTAGAGACTGGTAAAGTTGGCAACCTCTTAGAAAATAGAGTATCTCATTCCTATACAAAACAATTATTAGAAAACAGAAATACCTTGAGTCAAAGGGAGATAAATGAATAATGATAAGATTACAAAACGTCTATTATGAATATAGTAAAAATCATCCAGTACTTAATGGTATTAATTTAGACATTAAAGAAAATGAAAAGATAGGTATTCTAGGTGAGAGCGGGGCAGGTAAAACTACCCTAGTTAAACTAATATTAAATGAATTCAAATCTATAAGAGGTAAAGTTACTGTAGATTCCAAACGTGTATTGCCTATATATCAACATGCATTTGAAAGTTTTGATAGACACTATACAATTCAACAATCATTAGAGGAGCCCCTTATTTATTACAAAAAAGTTAAAGCTTCATTTATAAAAGAACAAATTTTAAATCATTTAGATGCTTTTCACTTATCTCATCAATTGTTGCAAAAGTATCCTAATGAGGTAAGCGGCGGTCAATTGCAGAGATTAAATATTATAAGAACTTTACTAGCTCAACCAGACATCTTGATATGCGATGAAATAACATCAAATCTTGATGTTATCGCAGAACAAAAGGTAATTGATTTCTTATTGAAATCCGAAATTGACATACCTCAAACGATGATTGTTATATCACACGATTTATCAGTGTTGCAACGTTTAACAAATCGAATTATCGTTTTAAAAGATGGATTAATTGTTGATGATTTCAAAACAAATGAATTATTTGATTCTGAACGTAATGAGTACACTAAATTATTAATTGAAACATTTGAATAATAGAAACTCCCCACATAATACATGCTTGATATTGAGTGGGGAGTTTTATATTGATTTTTATGTTCTACGATTAATACCTCTTAAAGATATTTGTCTAATACATTACAAATTGCTTCATTAGTATTATTTATAACTTCTATATTAGGGTTCTTTAAAAAAGATTGATACTCTACATTAGCATTTGAGACGAAATAACCATGAGAAGCATTATTTAACATATGTATATCATTATGATCATTGCCGAATGCGATATAATCCGCATCAGCACCTAATATGTACTGAATCGTCGTATGTTTATCTATACCTTGAGCAGTAACGTCAATATATGACTCATTGTAATGCTGTATAAGCTCAACTCCAATGGATTCAGTTTCTAAAGTATTAGCAATAGTATCAAATTCTTCAGATTTAATATTTAAAAGTATAGCCTTAATCGGATCCTTTATAGCATCCATATGTAAAGATTGTGCCGTACGATTAGGGTCTATACGCTGATATAATTCAGTATCAGCATTTAGATTTGTCGAGTAATTGAATTTATCATCAATGATATACGTTAAATTGTATTGCTTAATGATTTGTTTGATAAGCGTGATATCATGAACGTCTATTTCCGAAATGATTTCGATTTGTCCGTTTTGAGAAATAATAGCTCCATTTCCACCAATTAAAGTATAATCCGCAAATTCAGGAATTACTGGTAGCAAATCTCTTATAGGACGTGCAGATGCGAATATTACATTATTGTGAGCATTTTTGAGTTTTACAAGCCGATGTTTAATAGATTGGTCAACATGATGACCATCAAAACAAATCGTACCATCTATATCAAAAATAAAATTCATTATCGAGTCACTCCAAATTTAGTAATAATGAATTCAGTATAGCATACAAAATACATCAAAATGATTAACTATAGCTACTCATTAGATTTAAAAGTGTGAATAAATATATAGTTGCAATTTTTATTAACTAATATCATAAAGGATGAGATTTTAGAAACATATGTGTTGAGTAATGATTGTAATCTAGCTTATTAATAATGTAAGACAATAGAGAAATAAAACAAATAGTTAAACAACAAATAACGCAAGTAAGTGATATTTTATAGACAACAGGTAAGGTCCCCTGAACAAATATACATAACTTCCTATAATATATATTATGTAAACTAAAAGATTAAAAACATCCCAGCGCGCATATATACAACTGATTATTATAATTATGGTTATTATTAGTATTTTAAATGTGTGCTGAATTAATTTGAATTATTTCTTCTAACACAGCCACTAAATCTCCAAGATTATTATGCGCTATGCAATCGTACGAGCTTATTATAACTTATCGCTATAGAGTTAAGGCGTAAATATCTGCCATAAGCGTTTGTTTATATACTTAATTTGCTAAATTACAAGCCATTGTTGGATAATAATCACCATAAATTTGCTGTATTTAATTAAAACAAACTTTAATATCACTTTTTTAATTGATGTATGCCCCAAATTGCCTCTCAATCACTTGTTATAAGGTGCTTTAGATTAGATGAAATCCCCTTAGTTTACATAATGCTTTTATAATCACCTATATACTATACTTCGCTTTAAAAATATTTAGTATACTGTCGATTAAATTAACAAACTTCCAAAAAAATTTAGAAAAGATCAGTTGTATAAACTTCATTTTTAGCTTTTTATAAAAACTTCATCATTCAAATTTGTTATTCTCTCTTTATTTAAACGATTATAATAATAGCAACTCTTATAGATATAAAAACTTTATTTAAAATTAATCTAAGAGCATTATTGTGCAATAAAAATAATATGCTATTATTAAATGTGTAGGGAACAACATGATTTCGACAACTAAGATTTATATTCTACCTACACTAACCAGTTAGAGTTTTCCAACCCTTCTCTAATATGGTAAAAGAGCATATTGGCTCTACCCCAATATGCTCTCAAATATAGATATTTATTTTTTAACCTTACTACGTATACGATCTAATGTCGTGAATAACCAATATTTCACTTTATTAATTGGTTTATAAAAATCGCCAATTAATTCTTCAATTTGAACATTAAATCCTCTCTTAAAGCGATAAACACCATAATCTTCACTATCTTTAGTAAAGTCACCAGATAAACCATAAAAGTTATATCTTGCGTAACCATTATCGAAGCAATAATTTATCATATGCCAATGCATTGCATAAGGTCCCATATATTGGTTGAACTTTTCTGAAGAACCTCCTGAGAAATAATTGACTTCATATGCATTAGCGAAGTATACACCTGCTGCTAAGTTTAGAATGGATCCTTCAGTTTGACGAATCTCACTAGCATTTAGTAATTCTTTTTTGTCATGCTCAATTTGTTTATCTAATTCGGCAATTTTTCTTAATTGCTTATCATTTTTATTTTCTTTAGCCATCATATCATCACGACGATTCTCTTTATCATTTAAAGAATGTTGAACTTTTTCTATGTATTCATCTAAGTCTATATAGGCCAATGGTAAAAGAACTTTATCGCCATAGTGATCAATGAAGTTATAGAAATATTGATCTGTTTTAGATACAAAGCCTGTTCTAGCTTCAGTTTCGCGATATAAATCTAAGAATTTATCAAATTCATCTCTCTCAAGAAATCTTACTTTAATTCCATAGTTTATCGCTTTATTAATATTTCTTTTACGTTGACTATCAAATTCCTTTTTCAGTGAAGAAGGTGTCTTACCTTCTAAATCTAAAACGCCCATCCATCTTACTTGGCTAGAAGTATCATATTCAGTTGTGAAACCATGGTGGTCATAACCATGTGATTTAAAGAGGTTAACTAAAGCATCGTTCTTCTCAGTTAAAGGATTGATATCTTTATCATGAACTTGATATATCCAATAAGGATCTAATTTTACGTATAAACATTGATGTTGGTGTAGATAATTTTCCAATTCTCTTAAATAAAAATCAACTAAACCTAAATCTGAATAATCCATAACTGGACCACGATTTGAATAATATACATAACTTCCCATTGTAGGAATTTTAGAGAAAAGACTTGCTGCAATTACTCTATTGTCATCATCTTTAACACCTAATAATACAACTTGGAATCCATCTGCTTCACGCGTAGCAATATTTTCCTTCACCTGAAAATAATGGCTTTCTAATGATGGATTTTGTACAAAGTTTTCGAATTCTTTAACTGTTAACTCTGTAAATTTCATAATTAGATAATTCCCTTCCTAAAAAATCTATTTCTTTAACTTTTTAAGTGCGTTATAGATTGCATACATAGGTTTATTGATTGGTTTTATAAAATCACCTACATATTCAATAACATCAGCGTTATAGCCTTTTTTGAACTTAATTACTCCTACATCTTCAGCGTCTTCACTGAAGTCCCCACTAACTCCATAAAAATTATAACGATCAATACCATGTTCTAAAGCATAGTTTATCATTTTCCATTGAATTGCATAACTACCAGCATAATGACGATAACGATTTGAAGTACCACCGGCGTAATATACAACCTCAAAAGGATTAATGAAAAAGTATCCTGCTGAAATAGGTAATTCATTACCATGTTCTTGTTGTAAATTTTTAGCTTCATCAATTTTTTGTTGATTTGCATCTAATTGTTGTTGAAGATTATCCTTTTTGTTATAAGCTTTCTTATTGTCAGGTCTCTTCTCAATATCTTTAAGCGCTTTATTTAAATCCTTATTGAGAACATCTCTTTCATTATTAAGTTCCTCGATATATTCATCGAAATCAATATATGCTAATGGTACTAACACTCTGTCTTTGAAATGTTTGAATCTATTATAATAGAAACTATCATCTCTATCAGCGAATTCTTTCGTTTCAGTAGTATCTTCCATAAATGATCTGAAAATAGGTAATTCATCTTCGGATAGGAAACGAACTTTAACACCATTTTTTTGTACTTTCTTAGTATTTCGCTTTCTTAAACTATCCATTCCTTTAAGAATATCTTTAGATGTTTTATCTTTTAAATCTAAAACAGAATGGTATCTTACTTGTAATATAGGATGGAAGCCTTTATGAAAGCCTTCATGTTCAAATCCTAATTCTTCCATTTTATTGAAAAACCAATCATGGCCAGCATTTCCAATAATTTCACCATCATGATTTAAGTATTGGTATGGAAGATAAGGGTCAACTCTTAGATAAAGACAGTTATACTTTTTTACGTATTTACTTAGTTCATTAAAGAAAAAGTGAACAAGTTCTTTATTATCATAATCAATTACTGGCCCGCGATTTGAATAAAAATATTTAAAAATTTTCATTACAGGTACAGCAGTTAATAAACATGCAGCAATCACTTGATTGTCATTATTTTTAATTCCTACAAGATGTGAATCCGTTCCTTCAGCAACTTTAAGTTCATAATTACCTTCCATCTGAGTAAAATGGCTATAAGGCATTTGATCAGTAAAGTCACTAAATTCTTTGGCTGTTAAATTCGTAAACTTCATTATCATAACTCCTATTAATCTCTTTATAACTCTCTTTATTTAACATTAAGTATGATAGATTGTTGTTAAATATACATTATATGTAACTTTATGATTATATATGTTATCTATACTTCTAATCTTAACAAGTATACAATAGTTAAACCCAAAACTAAAATATTAACTAATTTAAAAATTGCACTAAATTGGTAATCAACTTTAGATTTGAATAATTATGTAAAAAATAATATGGACTAAACAAAGGTTTGAGCCCATATTATTTTGTAACCAGTTTTATTTTAATGCATTTACAAGTGCTTTACCAATGACTTCGCTTGATTGAGGATTTTGACCAGTAATAAACTTACGATCCTCTTCTAAATGTGAAGTAAAATCATCACTTGTAATGAAATGAGCACCTTGTTCTTCTAATTTAGATTGCGTTAAAAATGGTACTTTATCTTCCAGTCCCATTGCTTTTTCTTCACTATCAGTAAAAGCGGTTAAGCGTATACCATCAACAAGATATTTACCATTACTTGTTTTAACACCAACAAATGCACTTGGTCCGTGACAAACTGATGAAATAATTTTATCATGGTCTCTAAAATGTACTAAAATATTTGCCAATTTTTCATTATTAGCAAAATCAAAAACTGTGCCATGACCACCTGGTAAATAAATTGCTTCATACTCATCAACATCAATGTCTTCAATACTTGGTGTATGATTTAACTGCGAAGTAAATGAAGTATATTTGTTTAATAACTCATCTGAAGTGGAGTTAGGGTCTAAGTTAACCTTACCACCTTTGATTGACGCTATATCAACATCAATCCCTTCGTTTCTAAGAATATCATAAGGTTCTCCGGCTTCTTCTAACCATAAACCAGTTTCCGTACCATCAGGATACTGACTCGTACTAGTTAGAACAAATAATACTTTTTTACTCATTCACTTTCACCTCTTTAACTTGTTATAAAATTAATTTACCCTGATTAGCTATGAAATATTCAAATATAAATTTAATATAGCTATCCCCTCAAAATTAAAAAAAGGTTGGAACACCCATTTATCCCAACCTATTAACTGCCATTTTAAATTTGATCGAGTGTCTTTCTTATGCTTCTTAAAAATTGAAACATCTCACTAGGATCACTCTCAGCGAATCTTTTTACAATTTCACTGCCGATGACAACGCCATCTGCTATACGTCCAATATCTTTCACATGTTCTTGATTTCTAATACCGAATCCAGCAACCACAGGTACATCTGTGACACCTTTAATTAATTCGATTTTTCTTTTTAATTCAGGGTGAAACTGACCATTTTCTCCAGTAGTAGCATTCATCGTAACCGTGTAAATAAAACCTTCTGCCTTTTTAGCAATATTTTTAATTCTTTCCTCAGAAGTAGTCATTGCTATAAGTGAGATTAATTTAACTTTCTCATTAGGGAAATCTTTTTTAAACTTTTGGGTTAGTTCAAACGGCAAATCTGGAATGATTAAACCATATACACCTGCTTCCTCACATTTATTTAAAAATTCATTCTCCCCAAATGATGAGATAATATTATAATAGGTCATTAAAACATATTTAGAAGTTATAGTCTCTTTATTTTTAATTAGCTGTTCAAATATAAAATTAATATTCACGCCTTCTTCAACGGCTTTTGCTCCAGCGTTCATGATTGTTGAACCGTCCGCTACTGGATCTGAAAAAGGAACACCAATTTCTATAATATCAGCACCTGCTTCACTTAGTATCTTTAAGTTCTCAATAAACTTTAAATTTCCCATTATATAAGGAATAAATAACTTACTCATCTATATCACCACGACTTTCAGTATAATTTCTAATTGTTTCCATATCTTTATCCCCTCTACCAGAGACAGTAATAACAATAATTTCATCTTTTCTCATTTTTGGAGCTAACTTTTCAACATAACTAATCGCATGAGCACTTTCAATTGCAGGAATAATACCTTCAGCTCTAGAGAATCTTATTAGAGCTTCCATGGCTTCTTCATCAGAGGCATTTACATATTTCACTCTACCTATATCATTATAATATGAATGTTCCGGACCTATTCCTGGGTAATCTAGTCCTGCAGATATTGAATGGGCTAACTCTATCTGTCCATCCTCATCTTGAATAAGATACAAGATCCATGTAGAACACCAGGTTTTCCCTTTCCTATAGCTAATGCATGTTTATTTGAGTTAACTCCTTTACCTGCAGCTTCAACCCCGTAAAGTTTTACGTCATCATTAATAAATGGATGGAAGGTCCCTATCGCATTAGAACCCCCACCTACACATGCAACTATAGCCTCTGGTAAACGCCCTTCTTTTTGATTAATTTGTCTTTTTATTTCGTTTCCAATCACACTTTGGAAATCTCTAACCATTGTAGGAAAAGGATCAGGTCCTAAGGCTGAACCTAATAAATAATGTGTGTCCTCTACATGGCTTACCCAATATTTTAAAGCTCTATTGACAGCATCAGACAATGTTCCTTGTCCTTCTTCTACTGAAACAACTTTTGCGCCTAGAAGTTCCATTCTAAATACATTCAATTGTTGTCTTTTAACATCTTCTTTTCCCATAAAAACGATGAGCTCCATATCGAATAAAGCAGCTACTGTGGCACTCGCCACACCATGTTGCCCAGCACCTGTTTCAGCAACTAATTTTGTTTTTCCCATACGCTTCGCCAACAATGCTTGACCTAAAGCGTTATTAATTTTATGTGCCCCAGTATGATTTAAGTCTTCACGTTTTAAATATATTTTGGCTCCTCCTAAATCTTCGGTAAATGATTTAGCGTAAGTAAGTGGTGTTTCTCTTCCGACATAGTCTTTTAAATAATTTGCGAGCTCCTCTTGGAATGATTCATCTTGTTTAGCCTGTTGATAAGCTTTTTTGAGTTCTATGATTGCAGGCATCAGTGTTTCAGGGACATACTGGCCACCATATTCACCGAAAAACCCTAGCTCGTCAGCTTCTGTTTGTATGTTCATTTCTTTCATCTCCTTTAATTATTTTTATAATTTGCGTCATTTTTGCTAAATCTTTAATATTATCTGTCTCAATCCCACTAGCAATATCGTAACCGCTCTGACCTAATTTAAGGTATTTTAGTTTACTAATATGATTTATATCTAACCCGCCAGCTATTAAAAAACGTGATTTTCGAATATTACTAAGCACATTCCAATCATATGTATTACCTGTTCCACCATAATTTTGAGATGGCGTATCAATAATAAATAAATCAACGGTTTTCTCATATTTTTCAATATTTCTATTTAAATATTTATCAGCAGGAATTGCTTTAAAAATTTTAATCGTAGGACTTAACTTTCTAATTGCTTTTATTAATTGAATAGACTCACTTCCATGAAGTTGTATTACGTTGATATTAGTTTCATTGAAGACTTGCTTAACTAAGTCTAATGTTGGATTTACCAAGACTACCACGCGATAAATATGGTCTGGAACTCGTTTGGACAGTAATTTTAATTGATTCATACTCACGTGTCGTTTACTTCTAGGAAAATGGATAAACCCTATTGCATCAACATTTAGATTTTTAACCTTTTCGATATCTTCTTCACTTTTAAACCCGCAAAATTTTAAAATCATTGATGAATCTTCTCCATTTTTAAGCTTGGTAAAAATTGACTTAAGTCGTTGCATTTCATTAATGATTCACCCACTAGTAGGCCATCTATACCTGACTGTAAAATGTGCTCAACATCATGAGTACTATGAATACCGCTTTCTGAAATATAATGAAATCCTTTCTTTTTAAATTTTAAAATTTGGTTCGTATGTTCCACGTTAGTAACAAACCGTTTCAAATCTCGATTATTAACTCCAATTATTTTTGGCGATAATTGATGTGCTCTATTTAATTCATTTCTATCATGAACCTCAACTAAAACTTCTAAGTTAAGTTCTGTTGCATAATCATATAAAGTTTTTAACTCTTTGTCTGTGAGAATGTTAACAATAAGCAAAACAATAGAAGCACCTGCTTTTTTAGCTACGTCAATTTGAATTTTATCTACTATAAAATCTTTACACAGTACTGGTAAAGATGTTTCGACGGTGAGTTCACTCAATCTTTCGAAACTACCACCAAAGTATTTTTCATCTGTTAAGATTGAAATTGCATTTGCACCATATAATTCATATTCTTTTACTTGATCTATTAAGTTTCTATGAGGTAATTGTTTTAGCGTTGGACTTTTAGACTTTATTTCTGCAATAACCGATAACTTTTTTTCATTTTTCAATGCATTTATTAATTTCTTCTTATTAGAAACATCAACATATTCTAATTCTTCTAATTTTTGTTGATAATATCCTTCTTTAAGTAGTGACTTTTTATGATTAACTATTTCATTAAGTATCGTCATCACTACACCCCCATCTTTAAATACTGTTTCATAGCCTGACCACTGTCTATAAGATGACGTACTAGTTTAATACCTGAGTGAATATCTTTTGCTTTTTCAGCCACGTATAAAGCAATTGCTGCATTGAGTATAACGACATCTCTTTTACTCGATTGATCGTTTCCATTTAATATATTTATGGCTATATTTTTATTTTCTTCAGGTGTTCCCCCTTTGAGCACATCATTGTCAGCAACAGCTAAATCATAATCTTTAGCATTAATTATATATTGTTTGATTGGCTTATTTTGGTTAATTTCATAAATGATATTGTCTCCCGATAGCGTTGCCTCATCCATACCATTTGCACCATGAACGACAATAGCTCTCTTCCTACCTAAATCTTTGATAGTTTGAGCAATCTTACCTAGTTGTGTAACATCATAGACACCCATCACTTGATAAGTAAGTTTGAATGGGTTGATAAGAGGCCCTACTAAATTAAATATTGTAGGAGACTTTATCTGCTTCCTAATGGGTTGGATGTATTTCATAATTGGATAAGAATCAGTGGCACTAATGAAAGAGAGACCTTTTGTATCTAATTGTTTTATCACACTAGCTACTTCACTTGTTTGAATCCCCATTGCTTGAAGAACATCAGTACTACCTGAATACGATGTGATACTTTTATTGCCATGTTTAACTACCGGTACGCCGGCACTTGCTACTATGAATGCTACTGTTGTTGATATATTGAAACTGTTTGAACCATCTCCTCCAGTACCACAAACGCACATCGCTCCTTCATAATAGGGTTGAACTGGATACATTGTGCTTATAAGATGTTTAACTAAATAGGTTAGTTCAATTTGTTGCATTTCCTTTTTAGTGTAAGACTTTAATAACTTAAGTTTATTGTCTTCCTTCACATTTGGATTAAGAAGAGTATCGATAAATTCCTTCATATGTTCTTCCGTTAACTGTCTATTATCTTCAATATCTTTTAATAATTTCATTTTTTAACTACCTTTCATTGCTAGTCTTACAAAGTTGTTAATTATTTTTTCTCCATGTTCTGTTGCAAAGGATTCAGGATGATATTGGATTCCATAATGTTTTTTGTATTTATGTTGAAATGACTGTATGCAATCTATCGTTTGACCAGTAATTTCTAAAGCGGATGGAAATGTTTTAGGATTACTTATTAATGAGTGATATCGCATTATTTTAAAATGATTAGGTAAACCTTGGTACAAAGGTGTTGATTTCACTATTTCTAAATCATCCACTTTACCATGCATAATTTTTAGTCCTTGAATAACTTCTCCACCGTAATAACAAGTCAATGCTTGTGATCCTAGGCAGACACCTAATATCGGTTTGTTTTCGAAATATTCAATTAATTTAATCAATAAATTATTATCTAATGGATGCCCTGGACCTGGAGAAATAATAACTGCTGAGATATTTTTAAGTTCATAAATTTCACTGTCATCGGGAAATTTAACAATCACATCTGCTTGTTTTGATACTATATCTACGAGATTATAGGTAAAAGAATCATAGTTATCTATAATTAAAATCATGGAGTCACCTCCAGTAAACTCTTTGCTTTCAGTTTAGTTTCTTCGAGTTCTTTCTCAGGTATGGAATCATAAACTACACCACAACCTGCTTCAATGTTTACTTGTTTGTCGTCTATGAGCATAGTACGTATAGCAAGCGCGAAATCTAAATTATGATTACAATTGATGTAGCCAACTCCCCCACTATAAATCCCTCGTTTAAACGGATAAGCTTCATAAATCCTTTGAATGGCCCTTAATTTTGGTGCCCCCGATACTGTACCTGTGGGTAATAAACTTGCAATGACACTCATTGGAGATAAATTCTCCTTTAATTCACCTACGACTTCACTCACTATGTGCATGACATGTTCATATTTCTCAATTTCCATTAACTTTGTGATTTTAGAAGTTCCTACTTTACTAATTCTATGAATATCATTTCTACCTAAATCTACAAGCATACTATGTTCACTTATCTCTTTTTCGTCCTTAAGTAAAGCGTGACTATTTTTCTTATCTTCATCTTTATTAGCACCTCGTTTAGTAGTTCCAGCTATTGGATTGGTATAAACCAATCCATCTTTAACTCTAACGAAACTTTCAGGTGAACTGCCTACGACTATAGGAATATCTTTATTCATATAATACATATATGGACTAGGATTTTGTCTCTTTAATTTTTGATAAAGTTGAAAACTTAATTGATGCAAATGAGTTACAAAGTTATGCTTGTAATAATAAATTCTTGAAGGCACAACTTGGAACATATCCCCTTCTGCGATTTTCTTTTTTAATTCTGTTATTATTTTTAAAAATTCTTGTTCTCCTATATTTGTCTCAATTTGTCGTTCAGGTTGTTTCAACTTTATTCTTTCATGAGCTAAATTGATGTTTTTTAAATCATCAATTCTTTGTTTAACTTTTGCTTCCAACTGAGATTTAGAAGTATTTGAGAATAAATTTGTTGAAATCACATACAACTCATCTTTATAGTGATCAAAAACATAAGTATCTTCTACCAGATAAAATTTAACGTCATGATCCCGATGATCATCTAATTCAATTTCTTGAAGTTTAGGAAACTCATTCCTTACAAGATCAAAACTACACGTCCCTATAAAACCTGAAATAAAAGGTAAATGCTTCAATTGATCATCTGCAATATTCGCGTAGTACTGATTGACTAAACTTTTTAAATAATCATACGGATGTTCATTCACCACTTTTATTTTTTCTCTTGTATTAATAATTAATTGATTATTATCAAGAGTAACTGAACCATAGTCTTCTAAGACAACGATGGAGTATCTTCCTTTTAATTTATCTTGATTTGTACTTTCAAATATAATTTTTGCTTCTCCTAATTGTGCTAAAGCTTCTGGCGTCATTAGCGCATTTAACTTTTTATAAACTACATCCATATTTCTTCTCCTTTCCATTAAAAAATCAGCCTCCTTATGAAAAAGGACGCTGACGCGTGGTACCACCTTAATTAGCCGAATATTCGTAATATTCAAAACTCACTCTTTGTATTTATTTTTTATTTCACAAAACCCAATTTCTTCAAAGTAGGTGTTAGTTTACATCAACCACTAACTTTCTGTTGCTACCTATTCTTTAAATACTACATTTTGCTTAAAAAACACCACAATAACGCTTATCTCGCAATAAGGACGCGTTACCGTGGTGCCACCTTAGTTAACAATTTTATTTGTTCACTTTTAAATTATTTAATTGTAATTTGAAAGCCCAATTCGTTTATTGCATTGTGCTAATTTACATCAACCATTAGCTTTCTTAGTGCTACAACATGCAGTAACTACTTATTCATTCAAATTGTCTGATTTTTCTAATTATTCAGTATCATACATATTAATGTTAACTTTGTCAATATAAACTTGTTTTTTTTATTCATTGATTGGCGACAAACAATAAGCATAAAGTAATTCTTGAGTGGCATTAATCGAATCTAAGTGTGTTCTCTCCATTGCATGTGAGGATTCAATACCTGCTCCGAATAAACCATGACGAATATCAGATCCTGCTTTTAGAGCTGCTGAAGCATCTGAACTATAATATGGATAAATATCTACTTTGTATGGTATGTCATTAATTTTACAAAGGTTAATTAGATGATTTTTTAGTGCTTTATGGTATGGACCAGATCCATCTTTTGCGCAAATTGAAACAGTATATTCATTTGAAGATTGACCATCTCCTAGCGCTCCCATATCTAAAGCTATAAATTCGACAATATCTTCTGAAATGCTTGAATTTGCACCATACCCTATTTCTTCATTGTTAGAAATATAAAATTGTGTTGTATGTGGTAATTTTGTACCTTCGTTTTTGAGCTTTTTCAAAAGTTCTAGAATCATTCCGACACTCGCTTTATCATCTAGATGTCTAGACTTAATAAATCCTGATTGAGTGATAACTGTTCTAGGATCAAATGATATGAAATCACCTACTTCTATGCCTAAATCTTTTGTTTCTTGAGCATTATGAGTTATTTCATCAATTCTTACTTCCATATGCTCTTTATCTCTTGGAATATTGTGGTTATCTTTGTAAACATGTACGCTCGTTTCATGTAGACAAATTGTTCCTGAAAATGTTTGACCGTTTTGGGTTTGAATTTCACAATACTCACCTTCTATAGCATTAAAGTGAAATCCACCTATTAAGTCTAAAGCTAATCTGCCATTTTCTTTAATCTCTTTAACCATTGCCCCTAATGTATCAACATGTGCTGTTATACACCGCTGTTTATTTTCATTTGTACCATCAACAGTAATAAGGAGTCCGCCTTTATTAGTAACTTTTGTATGATAACCTAGATCTTCAACATAGTTTTTGACATAATTAATCGCTTCGTCAGCATTACCAGATGGGCTATTGATTTCAGTTAATGTTTTTATAGTTTCTAAAATTCCGCTCATATTATCCCCCTTTTTTCTTAAATCACTTTTTATTTTAAACTAAACCACCTTTATACTCTAACAATTATAGATTACTATTTTAGAGTATTGCTTACTTTTCTTCTCTCATTTACAATAATACTATTCTGAAAATTTCGAAATAAGGTGATTGTTTATGCAACACATATTATTTGTTGGCCTTGGTCTTATTGGTGGTAGTTTAGCTAGTAATTTAAAATATTATAATTCCGACGTACAAATTATGGCTTTTGACGCTAATGAAACACAGTTAGATAAAGCATTGTCCATTGGTATTATTGATAAAAAAATAACTGATTACAAAACCGCAGTTGAAAAAGCTGATGTCATTGTTTATGCAACGCCTGTAGAACAAACAATTAAGTATTTATCAGAACTTCCCAATTATAAAACCAAGCCTCATTTGATAGTGACCGATACCGGAAGCACTAAATCTACTATTCAAACTTTTGAACAACAACTACTAGATAACAATATTCATTTAGTCGGTGGTCATCCTATGGCAGGAAGTCATAAATCTGGAGTATTAAACTCTAAAAAGCATTTATTTGAAAACGCCTATTACATTCTTGTATTTAATGAAAAAGAAAATCAAGAAGCAGCTAAATATTTACAAAATTTATTCAAGCATACTTTAGCTAAGTTTATTACAACGAATGCTGATGAACATGATTTTGTAACTGGTGTAGTTAGTCATGTCCCTCATATTATCGCATCTAGCTTAGTACACTTGAGTGCCAATCATATAAATCACCATGAATTAGTAGAAAAATTAGCTGCTGGAGGTTTTAGAGATATTACGCGAATTGCCAGTAGTAATGCTCAAATGTGGAAAGATATCACTTTAAATAACCAAACGCATATTTTGTCTTTGTTAAATGAACTAAAAAATCAAATTACAGCATTTGAAAAGATGATAAATTCTAACAATGATGAAAACATTTACGAGTTCTTTGCTAAAGCTAAAAATTATCGTGATCGCCTACCCGCTAAACAACGAGGTGCCCTATCTGTGGCGTATGATCTATATGTAGACATTCCGGATAAACCGGGTATGATAAGCAAAGTTACACATATCTTAAGTTTACATAACATTTCTATAAGCAACCTTAAAATTTTAGAAGTCCGTGAAGATATCTATGGCGCATTGCAAATAAGCTTTAAAAATCCTGAAGATCGAGAACGTGGTATCAAAGCTTTAAAAAATTTCGATACCTATATTGAATAATATAAGTCCCCTAAAGTGTGATGAATAACATATCAATCATCGCTTTAGGGGATTATTTCTAAATTTTTAACGTTAATCACCTACATTTTGTGGCCAGCCATAAGTCCTAATCGACCATGCTTAGTCCCTGCTTCAGTATAAGATGTCGCTTTAGAAACGATACCTCTACCATATTTTAGGTGTAAATGGTCAATTGTTTTAGCTAGTTTTTCATCTCGTTTACGCTCATACTCATCAATAAATAAATTTAACTGTCGATCTTGTTCATCTACAAACTGTGTTAAAGATACACTTAGCGTCCTATACAAAGCATTTTTATCACATAATCGATTCGCAAAATAATTAATCACTTTAAAAATATCTCTTTCTAAATTTGTAGGATCTTCTAAAGTATACTGCTTGTGTACACCTCCATCATCGGCATAACCAAATGAAAAATGTATCGTACGCGCTAATTTTTTCTGTGCTCTTAATCTACTTGCTACATCTTCAATGAGTTCTTGCATGACTACTTTTGATTCCTCAAATCGATAATCTCTCATCAAAATTTGACTTTTACATATTGAAGGATTTGTTACTTTGTATTTTTCTCTTACTTTACTTTGATCAATACCGTTAGCATGTAAATGCATATCTACGCCTAAAATACCAAAATCTCTCTTTAAATAGCGATAAGGATATTGTGCTAAATCGCCAATTGTAAATATCCCTCTCTTATTTAATTTCGCTTCAGTACGTTTATTAATACCCCAGAAATCTCTTAACGGTTGAATAGGCCATAACTTATCAGGTATATCTTGATAACGCCATTCTGCAATTCCATCTTCTGTATGCTTTGCTTCTATATCCATTGCTATTTTGCTTAATAACATATTAGAACCTATACCAACAGTGCAATGGATACCTGTCTCTTCCAGTATCTCTTTTTTTAATCGTTCGCAAAACGCATAAACTGTAGAACTAAACCTATGATAACTATCTGTGACATCCATAAAAAATTCATCAATACTATATTGATGTAAGTCTTCAGGTGGTACATAACGTAGTGCAATTTTTGAAATAGCAACAGAAACATTTAAATACTTTCTCATACTTGGGTTAATGATATAAATATCATTTCGATGTGGTATTTCAAACAATCTAGATCCCGTTTTTATACCTATTTCTTTCAATTTCGGTGTAGCAGCCAACACTACTGACCCCTGCCTTTTCGTATCAGCTACTACTGCTAACTTGGTTTCTAAAGGATCCAAGCCCTTCTCCATACATGACACACTCGCAAAAAAGCTCTTCTGATCAATGCATAATACATCTCTATCCTCTAATAGATTATAGTCATACATAACTATGCCTCCCTTACGAAATCTATTATATACGAACACGTGTTCTTATTCAATGCAAACAAGAACGAATGTTCTATTTAATTTAAATCTCTATCGTTAATTTCGTGATATACTAAAGAAGACATTTCTAATTAATTAAGGAGGATGCATGATATGCCAATCGTAAATGTAAAGTTATTAGAAGGACGTACAGATGATCAATTAAAAGATTTAGTGAATGAGGTTACAGATGCAGTAGAAAAAACTACTGGAGCAAACAAAGAGGCCATCCACGTCGTAATCGAAGAAATGAAAAAGAGCCATTACGCCGTTGGTGGAGTAAGAAAATCAGATCAATAAAACGCAAAATCCCTGAAATGAAAGCTATTTACCATAGAAGCTATCATCTCAGGGATTCAATTATTTTATCACTTATTTTTTCTAATCATCTTAGTTTTAATCATCGAAAAAGTCTTGAATTGTTTTTTTATTTTTTTCTTTATCAATTTGAAGCGCACTACCATCATTATTAGTATTAATATCTTGATACGTGTTTTTAACAGGTACAGTTAGTGATTTAACATCTTTATCACCACGAATACCAAAGCTTAATCCAGTTTGGAAAATAGCTGAATTAGGCATATCAGTATTAACGTATCCTCTTAAAATACCTGCAACTTTCGGAAGTTTTGCAACGGTATTAAAATTTACTAACTCTTGTTTTAAAGTTTGCATAACTTGTTGTTGACGGCGAACACGCCCGAAATCTCCTTCAGCATCGTGACGGAATCTCGCATAACCTAATAGCTCTTTACCATTTAATCTATGATGACCTTTTTTCAATGAAACACCTATATTTTCAGACATGTCCTTCTCTACGTCTATAGGTACACCATTAGGTTCAAGTTCATCAACCATTTTCTCAAATCCAGTGAAATCTACTACCGCATAATATTCAGGATTGATACCTAAATTTTTATTAAGTGTCTTTCTTAGTAACTCAGGTCCACCAAGTGAATAAGCTGCATTAATTTTGTATTTATCATAACCAGGGATATCTGCGTAAATATCTCTCATTACAGACATCATTTTCATTTTTTTATTAATATAGTCGTATTGTACAACCATAATTGAGTCTGTACGAGATTTACCGCTTTGAGCTTTATCTGCTCCAAGTACTAATACAGATATTTTGCCATCATTTTTAACGGCTCCATTAAATTGATGCATCTTTACATCTTTAGCATGCTCTTTCGCATACTTCATACCACTATTATATTGATGAGTGATATAGACAATTATTGAAATAAGAATGATGAGAATGATTAAAATGATAAAAGGTAATTTGCGTAGTCTTTTTTTATTTCGTCGCCTAGAAGGTGTCGATGTTGTGCCAGTGTGACGTCGATACTCTGTTTCTCTATGTTCCTTCTGTTCTGTCATATTTACCTACCTTATATCTTCAAAATTACATATCTATATACTATAATTAATATGTATTAACGTTATATAAAAAGTATTCAAATTGCAAGAGTTTTTTTAATAAATGGTACTAAGGTCCAATGAAAGGATGTCATGAATGAATATTAATACGGCATACTTTGCCGGTGGTTGTTTTTGGTGTATGACCAAACCTTTTGATACATTTGACGGTATCGAAAAAGTAACTTCTGGTTACATGGGTGGACATACAGAGAATCCAACGTATGAAGATGTTAAAAGTGGTAACACTGGTCATTATGAAACAGTAAAAATTGAATATGATGTAGCACTTTTTTCATATCATAAACTATTGGAAATATTTTTTTCAGTAATCGACCCACTAGATGAAGATGGACAGTTTCAAGATAGAGGTTCCCAATATCAAACAGCCATTTTTTACTCTAATGAAGATCAAAAGAAATCTGCCGAATCATATATCGAAGCACTTCAAGATACTTTAAATGCAGACAAAGCAATAGCTACAAAAGTCTTACCCGCTTCAACTTTCTTTGAAGCTGAAGAATACCATCAAGATTTCTATAAAAAGAATCCCGAACGTTACGCTAAAGAACAACAAGATAGAGCGAATTATTATAAATAATGGACAAAAAATAGCGATAGTGCTGAATGTTACAATTCAGTACTATCGCTATTATTTTTATTTATGTCGAATGACTCTCATCACTTTCAACATACTTTCCCATAGAGAGCTATCTTTACGATAAACTAAAAATCTTGGTTCCCAGTTAGGACTATACTTTTCTTTATAACGTCTTAAACCTTGGAAACGATATAATCCATTAAAATGTTCAAAGACTCGCCCTGCTAAACGTTCTCTTAAATAAGAGTAATGTAAAGTACCAACATTAGAGAGGGTGGCCATTCCCATGTTAAAGGCTTTATATTCTTTTTCCTGACCCCATAACAACATGTGTAAATACAGTCCATCCATTAAAGGTAGATCGAGCTCTGGTAACCATCGAATTAAATCGACAGAAATTGCATCATTAAAGTGCGTAGGCATTAAACTACAGAATGCAATCATCTTACCATGTTCATCTCTCATTACACCTATAGGCGCTTTAGAAAGATATGGTTGTGTAAATTGACCTACAGAGAAGTGCATTTCATTTCTACCATCTAACCATCTATCACTAACATATTTGAGTTCGTTAAAGAAATCTTGTGAAAATGGTGGTTCAATAATTTCAAAAGAAATATTTAAATCATTAAATTTATTGAGTGTAGCTCTAAAGCCACGACGCTTTTTACCTGAGGTAGTGAATGATGTTAAATCAATAATAGCTTCCTCACCTAGTTTGAAAAATTGATTCCCGAAATGATGATATAAAGGCATATAATTATCACTAACTTGATAGAAAATAATGTCGTAACCTCTATATTCTGCATATTGATAAAATGATTCTAACAATGATTCAAACGTATTTGCATCGCCTATAGGATCTCCTAATACAACTAAGGCATTAGATTTATAACGATACATGAGGAATGATTTTTCATTTTCATGGATAAAACAATCTTTATCACCACTATAAACAAGATGGCTCAAGTAATTACCACCATATTCATGAATAATAGCTTCACATATTGATAAATCTGTAATTTGATGAGGACGGTCAAATTTGTAATCAAATAACCATGCAATGAGACCAACCAGAATAATCACAATTAAAATAGTAACCCAGAAGTAATATCTTAATAATGATGTATCTACTTCAATGTGATAAATATCTAATGCGTATAATGTTTCCGCAATTAAAATATGATTTAGATATAAAACAATCACGCTGAGTATAAGCATGAGAACTAATTTTCTAAAACGGAACGGACGCTTAAGCACTTGAGCACGACGATAAGCTAAAACTAATAAAATAAACATGACTACAAGCCAAGTTAATAATAAGAAAGATGCGTAAGTATAAATTGTAGCTCCCGCAATTAAAATAATAGAAATCATCGCATAAATAATCGCACGACGACTCTGTTTAAAAATACCTCTCACATTCAAAATTAATAATAAACAAGCACTAGTATGGATAGATAAAGTTAAATAATAAGCAAAGTGATTTCCATCATATAGTCCATCATAAACAATCGTTAAATTATTAATGAAGAAAATGATGCTAGTTAAAAATATTAATATTGCGAGTGAAAATGAAGGTATTTTAGCTAAAATGTCTTTTTGATAGGACATCAAGAATGACGTAAAGTCCTTAGCAGGAACATAATATTTCGAACCTTCAAGATATTTTTTAGCAGTTGTTCCAAACTCAAATGTAGATAGTATGAGTGCAATAATGACTGGAACAAAGTAATATGCAAATCGATATAGAAGTAATGCTAATAATATTTTTTCTTCTGAAACATCTAAAGATTTGAGTCCTAGTAAAACAACTAAATCGAAGGCACCAAAACCACCAGGAATAAAACTAACTAATCCTGATAACGCCGCGATCACGAAGATGCCGATAAATGTCATAAATGATACATGAATACCTACGATAAGTGCTGCAAAGTAAAGAACAGTAGCTGCTGCCATCCACTCGATACAAGATACAAGTGTACAATACACACCCATATAACGATTAGATTTATCCGCTGGTTTAGCGATAGTATAAATGATAAATACAGGTAAAAATAGTGCTACAACATATAAAATCCAGCGTACCCATGTAATTTTATCCATCATATGAGAAGCGTTAAAAACGTGTAGAACAACTAATATGGACAAGAGACTAAGTCCAGTGAGCATTGAAATCAAGATAATCGAAATATAATGTACGAGTTTCTTAATATCATCTGTATAGTTTTTATAAACGAAGGCTCTGACTCCTGCACCGATAAAGCCACCAAAACCTACGATAGCATTGAGAGCATTGATAATATAACTAACTCTTAATACTTTAGTCACTGACATGTTAAGCTTTAACGATTTCACTAAAATAATGTCATATAGTGACAAAAGAATGAGCGATGCTCCCCCACCTGCAAATAATAAAACAAGCCACAATCTATTTATTTTGCCAAATTGCATCAAAGTGTCTTTAAAATTAATATGAGCTAATTCACGATACAATGTGAAAATGACAAAAATAAATAACGCTGTGGCAAAGATAAATTTCAAAATAGATAATAATTTACTTTTCACTTCTTGCGTCATTTTTTCACTTCAATTCTAATTTAAATCTATTACATGACAAAAATATATCATAAAGAAAGGTTTTATAGAATATATATTGATAGATAAGTACCTAACATTATTGTAATGCTAAAATTATTTCTCTGACTTAGACACATAATTTTAGCTCTCATTTATGGGAAATGTAAGCATAAATGAGAGCTATTTATTGAATATTAACTTAAAATAAAAAATATTCATAAAAAAATCCCCTATTTAAGGGGATTCTATAAATATTAATCTGTAATTTCTTCTTCTTGTTTAATACTATAATCTCCAGCATCTTCACCATAGTAACGATTATATCTTCGTTTAAATAGTAAGAATATATGAGATACTAGTACTTTAAGTACCGCATATAATGGAATACCAATAATTACACCCACGACATTCATTAAATTACCAGCACATAGCAAAATGAAGATAATTGTTAATGGATGTATTTTGAGTGTTTTACCCATAACGTTTGGAGAAATAAAGTGCCCTTCAAAGAACTGAACAAGTGTCCAAACGATAACTAATTTAAGTAACATCCAAGGTGATGTGATAATCGCAATTACAATAGCTGGTGAAATTGCAATCGTTGGTCCTAAGTATGGAACAACACTTGTGACTGCTGCAATACTCGCTAATACTAAAGGATATTTAAGACCGATAATTGAATATCCAATTAATAGTAATACACCTATACAGAAAGAAACGATGATTTGACCTTGAATGTAAGAACCTACTTGAACACTCATTTTTTCAAGTAAATCATGAAAATCCTTTCTAAATTTAGGTGGCATAATTTTTGTTGTATAATCTTTAAAACGATGACCATCTTTTAGCATAAAGAATAATATGAATGGCGTCGTTACTATGACAACACCAACATTTGAAACGGCTTCAGCGAAAGATGCAAGCTTAGGCCCAAATCCATCAAAGTACTCTGATAACATTGAAGGAATTTTTTTCTGAGCTGATTCTAACCAGTCATTAACTTGACTCATATAACTAGATAGGAAAGAGTTAGTAGTTATCTTCTCAATTGATTGAGTAATTTTATTTAAATAATGCGGAGAGTTTTTAATTAATCCTTCAATTTGTGAACCAATGATAGGAATAAGTAAATTAACAATTAATGTAATGATTCCCACAACTGCTACATAAATAATTGTAATACCTAACAGTCTAGGAATTCGATAACGCTCCATTAAGTTAACTAATGGATTAAATAGATAGAATAAGATTAATGAAACAATAATAGGTGCAGCAATTGTATTAAATATAATAATAAATGGTTCAAATACATAGGAAACTTTATCGAAAATAAAGATTACAATACCTAATAAAACAAGTGCAACTAAACCATATATAAGATCATTGCCACCTAAAAATCTCATAAATCTTGTTTCAGAAAAACTAAATATATGTTTTTTCTTTTCACTAGATTTATTTTCGTTTGACATCAAGATCACCATACCTCACATTTATAAATCAAATAAAATTATGATTTAAAATAATTTAGACTCATAAACAAAATATTTAAAAATACAATATTTATGATAACACAAAATGAATAAAGTTAATCATTTTTACCCAAACACAATCGAATAATAAACGTTACATATTATTCGATTTTAATTTGAGCTTCAAAATGGTGTATATGTATCGCAAGATATACAATTTCGGACTCATTGATAATCACATCAAACTGACGTTGTATCATTTTTAAAATTTTATAAGCCGTATTAAAACATTGTGGATAAAGATTTTTAACCATTAAAATAAAATTGTCTTGCGCATCCACATTTTCCCCTTTAGTTAACCTATAAATTAAAAACTGTATATGTCTAATAAAACGTTGGTATTGCGTTGTCGTTTTATCAATTTCATGATCAAGATCTGTTTCAATAATCGTCATACTTTTATTAATTAATTTATTGATAACTGATATATCATGTATTGATAAATCTTCAGAATTAGAAGCAATATGTAAAGCTATAAAACCAATTTCATCTTCAGGGAATCGAACATCTAACGTCTGATTCAATTTATCAATGACACGCTTAGCAATTTGATATGCATCACTGTATAGATGTTGCGTCTCTATTGCAAATGGGTTAGAAATAACTTGATTCTGCTTAAGTCTTTTATATGCAAAGATAATATGATCTGTAAGAGCAACAACTAAGCTTTTATCATCAGTTCGAATCGAGGTCTCAGAAATCATATTGACCGATTCGATAACAGCTTGGACAACATGGTCTTCCCCCATCTCGACCAACGTTTTATAATGTTCTTTCTGCTGTTGCTGTTCTAATTTATATACTTTCTCAATTGAAGCATTCTCATCAAGCATCATTCCCACTTTTTTATTAAAACCAATACCCTTGCCAATTAACACAACTTCATGATTATTACTTTTACATATGAGGACGTTGTTATTTAGTGTTTTCGTTATTTCGTAATTCCCCATTATAATCACCTTTCTCTTATCATTAGTAAGATTATAATTCTATTTTTTTAAAATGAAAAGCGAGTTACTAAAGTGTTGATATTTACATTCATACTAACGAATATAAATCATGTAATTTAAAAAAAGACGACTTGAGAGGCATTCTTGCGTCAAGTCGTTACTCTAACTATATTATTTATCATTACGTGGTATTTTAGCTTGAGATCCCCAAGATTCAATACCAAATAAATTAATTTCTAGATTTTCAGGTTTAAATACAGGTTTCTTACCTTCTTTACGTTGCTGTTGATAATCTTTCATTACAGCGAAAGCGATATTGGACAATCCTATAATAGATATAATATTAACTATGGCCATTAGACCCATAAATAAGTCTGCAGTACTCCAAACTGTTTCAGTTTTTGCAACTGCTCCAATGAATACTAACACAACTACTAAACATCTAAATACAAACAAAATGGCTTTGTTTTTAGATAAGAACTCAATATTTGATTGTCCGTAATAATAGTTACCTACAACTGATGAAAAAGCAAATAAAGTTATAGCCACTGTTAAGAAAATACCACCTGCTGAACCTAAATGTTCATTTAAAGCTGATTGAGTTACAGCTACACCTTGAGGTGCACTTTCACCAAATTTTAATCCAGAGTATAGAAGAATCATGATAGCTGTTGCTGTACAAACTAACATAGTATCAAAGAATACTCCTAGTGACTGTATTAAACCTTGTTTAACAGGGTGTGGGACAGCAGCAGTGGCTGCAGCATTAGGTGCTGAACCCATTCCTGCTTCATTTGAGAATAATCCACGTTTAATACCTTGAAGTATCGCTGCACCAACAGCACCACCAGTCACTTGTTGTAAACCGAAAGCACTTTTAATGATAGTACCAATCATTGGAACTATTTGATCTATATTTAATAACAAGATAACTAAAACCATTCCTATGTAAATGATTGCCATAATAGGTACTATAAGTGAGGATAATGTTGCGATGCTTCTTACGCCACCAAAAATAATAATTGCAGTAATTACAGCTAATATAATACCAGTGATAACTGGGCTAACATGATATTGTGTGTTTAATGACTCTGCAATTGTATTAGATTGAACAGTATTAAATACAAATGCAAATGTGATGGTGATTAATGTTGCGAATACGATACCTAACCATTTCTGGTTGAGACCCTTAGTAATATAGTATGCTGGCCCCCCACGGAAACCACCTTCTTTATCATGCACTTTATATACTTGAGCTAATGTTGCTTCCATAAATGCACTAGCCGCACCAATAAAAGCTATAATCCACATCCAAAATACTGCACCAGGTCCACCTAATACAATAGCTGTAGCTACTCCGGCAATATTACCAGTACCTACACGAGATCCAGCACTAATAGCAAATGCTTGGAAAGGCGAAATACCTTTTTTACCACTACTTAGCGTTTCAGGTTTCTCAGTGAGCGCTCTAAACATTTCAGGTAACATTCTTAATTGAACAAATTTAGAACTTATAGTAAAGAAAAAGCCTGCAGTTAATAAAAGTCCAATTAGATATTGCGACCAAATCAAATCATTCCCGACCTGAACAAAAGATTTAAACCAGCCAGGAATCAAATTATCGAAATCTTGCAAATTGAATCCCTCTCATCTTAATAAATTTATTCTCTTTAACGCATCAAGAGATTTATGTTCCCATTTAGAATCTAAAAACTTAATAAATATACTAATTTAAATCATTAAGTCCTATTTTGATTCTTTTAAATAGACATAAATCCCTTGCGCTTACTTTAGTTAATATTATTAAACTTTATTTTATCATTTAATGCTATGGTTGCATATACTTAATTTACTCTAAGGTCATGCTTACTACTTGACCAAAATCATCGACATCTATAATAAATGAACCATTTGTGTATTGTTCTGAGAGATGCACTTCATTAATATTACCAGATTCTTCGTGATTGTTAGAGAAAACCGTATAAGTTTTTTGTCCTTCTTTAACCACTGCAGCATCAACAATACGATGTGGGTTTTTCTTAAGTTCTTTCAATAAGGTAATACCACGTTGTGCACGTTTAGCGACTTGTAAAACTTTATAACTAATACGTTTAATAGCACCACGTTGCGTTATCATTAAGATAGAATCTGAGTCAGAAACGCTCTCTGTCATTACAACATAATCTTCATCTTTAAGGTTAATTGATTTAACTCCTGCAGCTCTTAAACCTGTATCAGATAACTCACTAGTTGAGTAAGTAAGCGACATACCTTTATGTGTAAGTACTGTTATTAATTGATCAGATTCTAATCGTATCACGTTGACAATTTCATCATGGTCCTTCACTTTCATACCTACAAGTGGCTTATTGAATCTTGTAGTTTTAAATTGACTAACACTACTTTTCTTAATCATACCGTTTTTAGTTGCCATGACATAGAATGCATCATGGTTAAAGTCTTTTTCATTATAAACATCAACCACTTGTTCATCCTCATCTATAGGAACAATCTGTGAAACGTGTTGACCGAGTTCCTTCCAACGTATATCTGCTAACTTATGTACTGGAATAAACAGGTAGCGCCCTTTATTAGTAAACACTAAGACAGTATCTTGAGTATTCACTTCTTGATATTTTAATAAACGATCTCCATCTTTTAAGCCAATTTCAGTAACACCGCTTGCATTGAAACTACGCGTAGATGTGCGTTTGATATAGCCATGATGTGAAACACTTAAAATCACTTCCTCACTAGGAACCATGACTTCTTTATCAATTTTTATTTCAGAAATTTCAGCTTCAATTGTTGATAAACGATCCACTTTAAATTTTTTCTTAATTTCATTAAGTTCGTCTTTAATCACACTTAATAGTGCATCATGATCATCTAAAATATTTCTTAATTTTTTAATTAAAGCTTCTAATTCAGCGTGTTCTTCTTCTAATGCTACAATATCAGTATTTGTTAATCTATACAGTTGTAACATTACAATAGCTTCAGCTTGTGCTTCAGTGAAATCAAATTCAGCAACTAAGTTATCTTTTGCATCTTTTTTATTTTTTGAATTACGGATTAAAGTTATGACTTCATCTAAGATAGATAGTGCTTTCATTAAACCTTCAACAATATGCATACGTTTTTCCGCATGATCTAAATCATAACGTGTTCTATTAGTTACGACTTCAATTTGGTGGTTTAAATAGCTTTCAATAATTTCACGTAATCCCATTAATTTAGGTCGACCATCGCTAATAGCAACCATGTTAAAATTATAAGAAATTTGAAGATCAGAATTTTTGTATAAATAATTCTTAATTGATTCACTATTAACATCTTTCTTTAATTCAATTGCGATACGTAAGCCAGTTCTATCTGTCTCATCACGTACTTCCACGATGCCATCAACTTTTTTGTCAGCTCGTAATTCATCAATACGTTTAACTAAACTACTTTTATTCACTTCATATGGAATTTCTGTAATGATAAGTTGCTTACGACCACTTCTTAATTCTTCTTCATCCACTCTTGAACGTACGACTATTTTACCTTTACCAGTTTCGTAAGCTTTCTTTATACCATCGATACCTTGAATAATTCCCCCAGTAGGAAAATCAGGTCCTTTAATATGTTTCATTAACTGATTTACAGTAATATCAGGGTTATCGATGTATTTTAAAGTAGCTTGAATAACTTCTGCTAAGTTATGTGGTGGAATATCAGTCGCATACCCTGAAGATATACCTGTAGAACCATTTACTAAAAGATTAGGGAATCTTGACGGTAAAACCATTGGCTCTAAAGTAGTGTCATCATAGTTTGGTATGAAGGCTACTGTTTCCTTATTTATATCTCTTAATAACTCTTCAGACAATTGACTTAACTTAGCCTCTGTATAACGCATAGCAGCTGGTGGATCATTATCAATACTACCATTATTACCGTGCATCTCGATAAGTACGTGTCGAAGTTTCCAATCTTGACTTAGACGCACCATAGCATCATATACGGAAGAATCACCATGAGGATGATATTGTCCAATAACGTCACCGACTGTTTTAGCACTTTTACGGAAGTTCTTTTCAAATGTATTTCCGCTTGAATACATAGCGAATAAAATTCTTCGTTGTACTGGTTTTAATCCATCACGTACATCTGGTAATGCACGTTCTTGAATGATGTACTTACTATAACGTCCGAAGCGGTCACCGATAACATCTTCAAGGGATAGGTCTTGAATTATCTCACTCAATTCGTTTCCTCCTCAATATATTCTTCGTTTTCAAGAACTTGAACTTCTTTATTATCTAAAATGCTTTGATCTTCTTGCATACCAAATTCAACATGGCTTTCGATCCATTCACGACGTGGTGCAACTTTATCACCCATTAGTGTAGTTACACGTTTAGAAGAACGTACTTCATCTTCAACTTGAACACGAATTAATGTACGAGTCTCAGGATTCATCGTTGTCTCCCATAATTGCTCAGGATTCATTTCACCTAAACCTTTATAACGTTGCAACGTAAATCCTTTACCAAGTTGCTTTTGTAATTTTTCTAATTCATCATCTGTCCATGCATATTCAACTTTCTTAGTTTTACCTTTGCCTTTTTCTAATTTATAGAGGGGAGGTAATGCGATAAAGACACGACCAGCTTGTACTAATGGTTTCATATATTTAAAGAAGAACGTTAATAATAATACTTGAATGTGCGCACCATCAGTATCGGCATCGGTCATTATAATCACGCGATTATAGTTACTATCTTCTATTTTGAAGTCGTTACCAACACCTGCTCCAATAGTATGAATAATTGTGTTGATTTCCTCATTTTTGAAGATATCTTCTAGACGTGCTTTTTCAGTATTAATAACTTTACCTCGAAGTGGTAAGATTGCTTGGAATTTACGATCACGACCTAGTTTGGCAGATCCACCTGCTGAGTCACCCTCCACAAGATATAGTTCATTTTTATCTGTATTTTTACTTTGTGCAGGAGTTAATTTACCTGATAACAAAGTATCTTTACGTTTATTCTTTTTACCAGAGCGCGCATCTTCACGAGCTTTGCGTGCTGCTTCACGAGCTTGTTGTGCTTTAATTGCTTTTTTAACTAAAGATTTAGATAATTGGCCTTTTTCTTCTAAATAGAAAGGCAACTTTTCAGAAACTACTGAATCAACAGCACTTCTCGCTTCAGAAGTACCTAGTTTAGATTTAGTTTGCCCTTCAAATTGAAGTAACTCCTCTGGGATACGAACAGAAATAATTGCAGTGAGTCCTTCTCTAATATCATTACCATCTAAATTTTTGTCTTTATCTTTTAATTCATTAATTCTACGCGCATAATCGTTAAACACACGAGTCATAGCAGTTTTAAAACCTACTTCGTGTGTACCGCCATCTTTAGTACGAACGTTATTTACAAAACTTAAAATACTTTCAGAATATTGATCATTATATTGGAAAGCCACTTCAACTTCGATATTATTCGCTAACCCTGAAAATGTAGTAACATCATGAAGTACTTCCTTACCTTCGTTAACATAGCTTACAAATTCTTTAATACCTTCTTCATAATGGTAAACTTCTTCACGCTCTTTACCACTACGCAAATCATTAAGCGTAATTTTTAAATTCTTCAATAAGAAAGCCGATTCTTGTAAGCGTTCACTTAAAACATCAAAGTTAAAGGACGTTGTGGCCTTAAAAATTTCAGGGTCAGGTTTAAATGTAACTTTAGTACCTGTCTTTTTAGTTTTCCCTTTTTTATTAAGTCCTGTTGCTGGTATACCACCGTCTTTAAAACTTTGAGTGTAAATATTACCATCTCTATGTATCTCAACTTCTAACCATTCACTTAATGCATTAACTACAGATGCACCAACACCATGAAGTCCTCCAGAAGTTTTATAACCACCTTGACCAAATTTCCCACCGGCATGTAATACTGTGAAAATTACTTCAACAGTTGGTTTACCAGACGCATGGATACCCGTTGGCATACCTCGACCGTTATCTTCAATTGAAATACTGTCATCTTGATTAATTGTTACAGTGATTTCATCACCATAACCGTTTAAAACTTCATCGACGGAGTTATCGACAACTTCATATACGAGATGATGTAATCCGCGTTTATCAGTTGACCCTATGTACATCCCAGGTCTTTTTCTAACAGCTTCAAGGCCTTCAAGTACCTGAATAGAATCATCTGAATAAGTATTTTGTTTATTCACTGCCAATGATTTCGCCCTCCTACAAACGTACGTTCGTTTTTAAAACTATACAATAGTTATTCTTATATAAATTGACTTAAATTGCAAGTATCATTTATACAATCAAATTGTTTTGATTGCTTTATTCCAATAATTTGAATTATGAATGTTCTAATCGAATATGAATATGGTAGAATGAAGCTAAGTCACTAAAGGATGTGTAAGTTTTTATGATGATTGTCGTCATGTTAGTTTTAAGTTATCTTATTGGCGCATTTCCAAGTGGATTAGTCATTGGTAAATTATTTTTTAAAAAAGATATTAGACAGTATGGCAGTGGCAATACTGGAGCAACAAATAGCTTTCGTGTTTTAGGGAGGCCAGCTGGTTTCGTAGTTACATTTTTAGATATCTTTAAAGGATTTATAACGGTCTTTTTCCCGTTGTGGTTCCCTGTTCATGCTGATGGCATAATCAGTACATTCTTTACGAATGGATTGATAGTAGGATTATTTGCAATTTTGGGACATGTATATCCTATTTATCTTAAATTTAATGGTGGGAAGGCAGTTGCTACAAGTGCAGGTGTCGTATTAGGTGTAAATCCTTTACTACTACTCGTTTTAGCAATTATATTCTTTGGAATATTAAAGATATTTAAATATGTTTCTTTATCAAGTATTATTGCTGCAATTTGTTGCGTCATAGGCTCGGTCATTATTCATGACTATATATTATTGGGAATGAGTGCACTAGTATCAATCATACTAATCATTCGTCATAGAACTAACATTGTTAGAATTTTCAAAGGTGAAGAGCCTAAAATTAAATGGATGTAACTTAAAATTAATTTTTACGCTAGAAGTTAATGACTTCTAGTGTTTTTTTATAATCAATTTATCAACTCTGATTAAAGTGAATCAGTATAAATGTAGCGGTTATATTAATTGTGCTATAATGCGTATACCTTTAACATAGCAATAAACTTTAAATGCTAATTAAAATTGGAGGTATAAAAATGGATATCGAACTAACTAAAGAGGCAGTTGAATGGTTCAAAGATGAACTTGATTTACCTGAAGAAAATAAAGTACTTCAATTTTATGTAAGATATGGTGGCGAATTTCAACTTAAACAAGGCTTTAGCCCCGCTTTCAGTGTAGATAGAAGAGATGATGTAGAAATAGGCTTTGAACAAAGCTATGATGGTTTAAATATTGTCGTAGCGGAAAAGGATTTATGGTACTTCAAAGATGATGTAATACTAGTAGATGTCGTCGATCATGAAGATGAAATCTCATATACTAAAAAATAAAATAACCCGCTTTTGACTAAGTCAGAAGCGGGTTATTTTAAGTCATTTATAGGTTGTTAATGCCGTTTGTTACTTCAGCTTCTTTTCCTTCTTTATTCAGTTCAGCAACTCTGCTATAAGTAGCATGCCAATCAGGGAAGTAACGATCTAAACGTATAGGTCGAAAGTTATCAGCTTTCATACATATTAATTCTGTTGAACCAGTTGTAGCTAATTCTCCTTTTTCGTTATAAACCTCATAACAATATAAAGAACGCAATCTTGAGTATTTCTCAACCCAAGTTTTGATAGTTACTTTTTCAGGATAAAAAATTGACTTCTTATATTTAATATTTAAATCAGTAACTGGTGATATAATACCTGTCTTCTCCATATCAGCATAACTAAAACCAAGTTTTCTTATGTAATCAGTACGCGCGACTTCAAACCATGTGGCATAATTCCCATGATATATAACTCCCATTTTATCTGTTTCCTGATATCTTGCTTCTATTTCTGTCAAACTATAAATCATAAACTTTAGTCCTTCTTTCAACTCATCATTTCTGTTTTTAACTTAAGGATAACACAAAGAAGCCGTGCCAACACAAATGTTAGCACGGCAATTGTTTAACTTAATTTAACTTTAACGCTAGTTAGCATTAAATGATTATTGAGCTAATTTATTTCTTAATACCATTTGTAAGATACCACCATGACGATAGTAATCTAATTCAACTAATGAGTCGAAACGTACAATTACTTCAAATTCTACTACTTCGCCATTTTCTTTTTTAGCTTTAACTTTAACTAAATCATGTGGTTGAACATCTTCAGAAATTTCAACTGAGATTTCTTCTTTACCATCTAAACCTAATGACTCTGCAGAATCACCTTGTTGGAATTGTAATGGTAGTACACCCATCATTACTAAGTTAGAGCGGTGAATACGTTCATAACTTTGAGCGATAACAGTTTTAACTCCTAATAAGTTTGTACCTTTTGCTGCCCAGTCACGAGATGATCCCATACCATAGTCATTACCAGCTAAAACAGCTAATCCTGTGCCATCTTCTTTATATTTCATAGCAGCATCATAAATTGGCATGATTTCTTCAGTTGGCCAATAAGTAGTGAAGCCACCTTCAGTTCCTGGAGCTAATTGGTTTTTAATACGAATATTAGCAAATGTACCACGTACCATTACTTCATGGTTACCACGACGAGATCCATAAGAGTTAAAGTCACGGATTGGAACATTATGATCTAATAAATATTTACCTGCTGGTGTATCTTTACCAATAGCACCTGCTGGAGAGATATGGTCAGTTGTTACTGAATCACCGAATTTACCCATTACGCGTAAATCTTTAAGTGGTTCAATAGTTCCAGGCTCTTTAGATAAACCTTGGAAGAATGTTGGGTTTTGAATATATGTTGAGTTTGGATCGAAATCATATAAAGGTTCATCAGTAACATCGATTTCATTCCACATTTCATTATTGTTGTAAACATTTTTATATTCTTCTAAGAATAATTCTGGTGTAACAACACTATCAACAGTATCTGAAACTTCTTTAATTGAAGGCCAAATATCTTGTAGGTATACATCTTCACCATCTTTACCTTTTCCGATTGGTTCATTTTGTAAATCAATATCTACAGTACCAGCTAATGCATAAGCAACAACTAATTGTGGTGAAGCTAAGTAGTTAGCTTTAACTAATGGATGAATACGACCTTCAAAGTTACGGTTACCAGATAGAACTGAAGTAACTAATAAATCTTCATCAGCAACTGCTTTTTCAATTTCAGGTAATAATGGACCAGAGTTACCGATACAAGTTGTACAACCGTAACCTACTAAGTTAAATCCTAAGTCATCTAAGTATTCTTGCAATCCAGAGTCTCTTAAATAACCTGTTACAACTTTAGAACCCGGAGCTAATGAAGTTTTAACAAACTCAGGAACTTTAAGTCCTTTTTCAACCGCTTTCTTAGCAACTAAACCTGCACCTAACATAACGTAAGGGTTAGATGTGTTAGTACAAGATGTAATCGCAGCGATAGCAATGTCACCAGTTTTCATAGTTGATGTAGAGCCATCATTAAACTTAATTTCAGCTTTTTTATCAAATTCGCTCTTATCAAGACCGTGGCCTTGGTTACCAGCTGGTGCTGTAACTGATTTTTCAAATTCAGTTTTCATATCACTTAAGAAAATTAAGTCTTGAGGACGTTTTGGACCAGATAATGAAGCTTCAACTGTAGATAAATCTAAGTCAATAACATCAGTATATTCTGGATCTTCTTTTTCAACGTCGAAGAACATATTGTTTTGTTGTAAGTATTCTTTTACAAGTGCAATATGATCATCTTTACGTCCAGTTAATTTCATGTATTTAAGTGATTCTTCATCAACAGGGAAGAAACCACAAGTTGCACCATATTCTGGAGCCATATTCGCGATTGTAGCACGGTCAGCTAAAGGTAAGTGTTGAACACCTGGACCAAAGAATTCTACGAATTTACCAACAACACCTTTTTTACGTAATTCTTCAGTTACACGTAAAGCGAGGTCAGTTGCTGTTGAACCTTGAGGTAATGAGTTAGTTAAACGAACACCGATAACTTCTGGAATTGGGAAATAAGATGGTTGACCTAACATTCCAGCTTCAGCTTCGATACCACCTACACCCCAACCTAATACACCAATACCATTAATCATTGTAGTGTGAGAGTCGGTACCTACTAAAGTGTCTGGGAAAGCAGTTTGTTCACCATCAACGTCGCGTACATGTACAACATTTGCTAAGTACTCTAAGTTAACTTGGTGTACGATACCAGTTGCTGGAGGTACAGCGTTATAGTTGTCAAAAGCTTTAGTAGCCCAGTTTAAGAATTGGTAACGTTCATAGTTACGTTCAAATTCTAATTTCATATTTCGTTCTAATGCATCAGGATTCGCATAGCTATCTACTTGAACTGAGTGGTCAATGACTAAATCAACTGGCACTTCAGGGTTGATTTTATTGATGTCTCCGCCTACATCATTCATTGCTTTACGTAATGATGCTAAGTCTACGACTGCAGGTACACCTGTGAAGTCTTGTAAAATAACTCGTGACGGTTTGAATGGTACTTCACCTTCATTACCATCTTTACCAAATTCACTTAACGCTTTAATGTGATCATCAGTAATTACAAAATCATCTTCTTGTCGTAATACAGACTCTAGTAAAACACGAATTGAGTAAGGTAATTTAGAAATTTTAGTTAAACCTTGTTCTTCTAATGTCTTCAGATCATAGTAAGTGTATGATTGGCCATTTAATTGGAATTGTTTCTTTGCTTGTTCTTTAATATTAGAAGCCATTTGTTATCCCCCTTGATATTTCTATATATTTATATGCCGTTAATTAAATTGTATTATTATATGTTTATCAAAACAACTGTGTACCATTAGAAAACGCTTTATTTTCATTTCGCATTTTTAATCAGGTTATATAAGAAAAAGTTATCATTAGCTTATGGTGCAATAAGTAAATATTATTAATTGAGAATGGTTATCAATCCCATTTAAATTTATTAATAAAAAAGCCTATAAGTATGAAAGTCAATTCACACTTATAGGCTTTAAAGTTAATTACGAATTATTCTTCTTTTTCTTTATTTCTTCTAGATTCTCTTTTTTCAAGAATATCTGATTCATAATCTTCTTGTTGATATCTCACATAGTCTTGTAAACGATGTTTGTTAGGAGTTAATGTTAATCCTAAGAATTTACGTTCTTGGTTTGCATCTTTATAGAAACTAATCATCATCATTATGACGACAAACGAGAATGGGAAGGCACTAATAATTGCAGCACTTTGAATAGCGTTTAAGGCTTTAGAACCATCACCGCCACCTGCTAATAATAGAACAAATGCAATAAGTGCTTGAGCAACTCCCCATGTCACTTTAACCATACTACTTGGGTTAAGTGAACCAAATGTTGTTTGCATACCTAATACGAAAGTTGCTGAGTCTGCAGATGTAATAAAGAATGATGCGATTAGTAATAATGCAATAATTGATAATACTATACCCATAGGTATGTGATTGAATACACCGAATAATTGTGTTTCAGGTGACATTTTGAATAGTTCAGGATGTTTTTTTCCTGTTTCAATACCAAGCACACCAAATACACTGAACCAAACGAAACTTACAAGTGCTGGTACAAGTAAAACACCTGAAATGAATTCACGAATTGAACGCCCTTTTGAAACACGGGCAATGAATACACCTACGAATGGACTCCAACTTAACCACCAGCCCCAATAGTATAGTGTCCAAGTTGACATCCAATCTCGTTTTTGTCCATTAAGCGCTGCTGTATCAAAGCTATTAAATAAGAAAGTATTTAATAGACTACCTGTTGAACTAGTCATCATGTTTAAAATTAGAACTGTAGGGCCAATGATTAAAGTGATAATCATTAAAATAGCACCTAAGCTAATGTTTAAGTTACTTAAATATTGAATACCTTTACTTAAACCTGACCATGCACTTGCAATGAACAAGATTGTAACAATTACGATAATAATCCCTTGTACAAATGTGTTGTTAGGAACATTAAATAAATAGTTTAAACCACCATTAATTTGTAAGGCTCCCATACCTAGTGAAACTGCTACACCTACTAATGTAGCAAATACTGAAAGAACATCAATTAAAGTTCCTATAGGTCCCTCAACTTTATTACCTAAAATAGGTCTTAATGTTCTTGAAATTAAACCTGGCTCACCTTTACGGAATTGCGCATAAGCAAGAGCTAATGCTACTACACCATAGATAGCCCAAGCATGGAATCCCCAGTGGAAGAATGTTGATCTCAGAGCTTCTGTATAAGCTTCTGTAGTTTTAGGATCTGCTGTAGGTGGAGCGGCAAAGTCAGCCATTGGCTCTGCTGCACCATAGAACACTAATCCAATACCCATACCTGCACTAAATAACATTGCAAACCAAGAAATAGTATTAAATTCTGGTTTGTCATTAGGTTTACCTAGTTTGAGTTTCCCAATTGGACTGAAAATTAGGAAGATACAGAAGAAAACAATAATAGTAGTTAAAATTAAGTAATACCATCCAAGTTTATCAGTAATCCACATTTTAGCATTGTTAGTAATGTAGTCGAACTTATCAGGCCAAATGGCACCAATGATTACTACAATTGCAACAATGATTGAACTATAGATAAACACTGATGAAAACTTCTTGTTTCTCTTCTCTTGAGAAGAAGAATTCATAATTAATTACTCCCTTCATCCGAATATTAAATTTTCAAAGTAGTAAAATTAAAAAATTCTTTTTTTATCTTAAAAAATTTAATTTTACTAATGCACCTCTTTAGCATAACAAACGTCTTTTTCATAATCAAATTTACTTAAATATAGTATTTGCTAAAATATTTATATGTTGTATAATTGATTTTATATTTTAATTAGAAAGGAATTAAGTATATGTTAAAAGAATTTAAAGACTTTGCCCTTAAAGGAAATGTATTAGATTTAGCTATCGCTGTAGTAATGGGTGCGGCTTTTAATAAAATCGTTACATCATTAGTTCAATTCATCATTATGCCATTAATTGGCAAAATTTTCGGTTCAGTAGATTTCGCTAAAGATTGGTCTTTCTGGGGAATAAAGTATGGTCTTTTCATACAATCTATTATTGATTTTATAATTGTTGCTTTTGCCCTTTTCATTTTCGTAAAAATAGCTAACACTATTATGAAAAAAGAAGAAGAAGAGGAAGAAGTTGAAGAAAATACAGTTTTATTAACTGAAATTAGAGATTTACTTAGAGAGAAAAATTAATAATATTATAAAAACAGTCGTTATGATTATCTCATAACGGCTGTTTTGTATATTACTAATTTCTTTTAAATCTAGTTTGGCTTTGATACTGGTTAGTAGATACCTCTAAAATAAGTGGTATTCTCTGTTTTAGTTCACTTACATGTGAAATAATTCCCACCATTCTACCGGAAGATTTCAAGTTAATTAGAGTATCAAGGGCAGTTTCTAATGTTTCTTGATCCAAAGTACCAAATCCCTCATCAACAAACATTGATTCTAAATTAATGCCACCAGATTCTTGTTGAACAATCTCACTTAAACCTAATGCTAATGCAAGAGAAGCTTGGAATGTTTCCCCTCCAGAAAGAGAACTAATATGTCTAGACTTATTAGAATGAAAATCAAATACATCTATTTCAAGACCACTGAAGCCCTGAGAAATAGCTTCTCTTCTTATCAATTGATACCTATTTCCACTCATTGTTAATAGACGTTGATTAGCTTGAAAGATAATTTTTTCTAAGTAATAAATGAGCACATAATTTTCTAGTGTTAGTTTATGACTATTTTTGCCTGAGAGAATTTCCGTTAGTAAAAATATCTCTTTTTGCTCTTTTAATTCTTCATTTAATGTATTGATTAAGTCTTCAATTTTATCAATATTTTTTATATTTGCTTCTTGCTTATATGCTATTGTTGCAACTTCTGAATTAATTTGCTCTAATGCTTGTTTTTTTGTTTTTAGATGCGTTTCAATATCTTCTAAATTAGTAAGTTCTCTACCGTCAACAAGTTTTTCCAATTGGCTAATCTCAATCTCATAGGTTTGATACTGTTTGTTATAGTCATTAATTTTTTCTTCAATATTACTTTTATTTTCACTTAAACTTATTGCTTCTTCAATTTCTTCATAAGTTTCGAAACCATTTCGATTCATCTCATCTTTAATGTTAATAGTAAGCTGATTTTCTTCTTCAACTCTAGCTTCTAAATTTTGATTGTAATGCCTAACATTAGTTGACTCTATATTTAAGTTATTCTTAAGTTCATTTAGTTGGTCTTTTATAGTTTCTTTACGCTCATTAAAAGTTTGAGTCTCTTGCTTTTTATTCTCGTAGTACTGCTTAAATGATGTACACGATTCAAACTGTGTATTTCTCTTAAAATCATTTAATTTAATATCTAATTGTTCAAGTTGCGCTTTTTTATTATTTAGGTCTAGCTCAAATGTATGAAGATTTTGATTTAAATTCTTCTCTTCTTCATTAATTGACTCTAAAAATTTATTTTCTTTTTGTTGAAGCCTTTTAGCATTCTCTATCTCTTCTAACTTCGATTTAAGTTCATCTAAATCTTGAATTTCTTGATCTTTAAAATTGATGTCCTCTTTTCGTTTAGTCAATTCTTCATTTTTACTTTCTAACCTAATGATATTCTCATTGATGGAGATTTTACTATCCTCAAGCTCTTTTAAATGCTTTTTATTTTGAGCAATCAAATCAAAATTAATATGTTCTCCAAGTGAATGAATCTCGTTACCACAAACTGGACATGTATCTCCAATTGAAAGAGCCGTTTGAATTTCTTTAACAAATGTCTCCTTATTGTTTAAATCAATATTAGTTGCATCAACCTGTGAAATGATATGCTCTAAGTTTGCATATTTGTCTTTTAAATCTTTAATTTGTCTTACATTTTCAGATTGTTCTTGTTTAATTTTCCGAACTTGTTCTTCACTTTTCAAATACCTTTCAGTATCATCGATTAAAGTTTTGATTTTATTTATCTCATCTATATATTGATCAACTATTTCATAATTTCTTGATTTTCCTTTAGCTTGATTCAGAAGATTTTCTTTTTGCTCTTTTGAATCGGAATACTTTTTTTCTAACTTATTTAATTCCTCATGATAAATAGGCTTTTGCTCAAAGACTTTAATATAATCATCAAGATTATTGTAAAAATTATAAGTTTGTTCAAGATATTTGTTAGCTTTGTTAACTTCTGGTGCTTCTGATTCTAAAGATTTAAGAGTCTTTTCTACATTATTAATTTGAGTTTCGTATTCTTCTTCTTTAGATTTTGATTTAGTGATTTCAGTCTCTAATTCCTCAATCTCTTTATTAACAACTTTTTGCCTTTTGAAATAATTAATCAAAACATTAGATTCTCTTATTTTCTTTAGTTCAACCTTAAGATGATCAATACTATCTTGATTTTGTTTGAGGAGTTCGAATGATTTCTTTTTCTCTTCTAGAGAGTTTATATTTTGGTTCAACTCTTTACTAAATGTATATTCATTTGTAACTTTTTCAACTTCGTGGTCCAACATATCTTTTCGCTTTTTATAGTTAGATAATATTTTTTTACCGTGATTTATAAATTTTGGTAAACGTTCTAAAATTTTCTCGGTTTGCGAGCTCTCTATATTTTTTATTTTAAGTAAATAATCATCTTCAAACGTAGCAAGTTCATTCCATAAGTAATCTATTTCATTATATCTATTTTCTATTTGTAATTTTTCATTTTTAACGCTTTCTACTAAATACTTTTGTATTTCTTCAAATCTTTCACTATTAAATAACGTTCTTAAAATAGATTGTTTTTCTTTACTATTTGATTGTAGGAACTTTTTAAATTCACCTTGAGGCAAAATGAATAATTGTCTAAATTGTTCAGCGTTCACGCCCATAATTTGAGTGATAAATTGGTTACCTGCATTGACTCTACTTTCTCTTAGTTCATAAACATCATCAATTAACTCATAAATATCAAGTTTTGCTTGAGTTTTAGTAGTATTACCTTCTTTAATAAAAGGAGCTTCCCTGTGAATTTTAAATATTTGATTATTTAGTTTAAATTCATATGTCACACTCATAGGTTCTTTACCACTAGCAAAATGACTTCTTAAGTCACCCTCTTTTCTATTTTTAGTTGAAGCTTCTCCAAATAATGAATACACAATAGCATCAAAAATCATTGTCTTACCAGACCCGGTTTTACCACTTATTAGAAAGAGTTCATTATTTTCAATTTGACTAAAATTTATTGTCTCATTAAGAAAGGGTCCAAAATTGTTTAACTTCAAATTTAATGGTTTCATTTATTAGACTTCCTTTCTCATAATATTATTTAAAATTTCAGCTATCTTATTAGATTGAGTTTCGCTAATTTCCTCTTTAGTCATTGATTCATAAAACGACTTAATTATAGATTGATCATCTTGTTTCTTTATCTCTACATTATTAAACTCTTCAATATGTTCGAATGTATGATTAGTTAATGCTAATGTATTAGGATAAATTTGTTTAAGTTTCATCATTGGATCATTAATATGTGACATATTAGTGAGTTTAAAATGAAAATAATTATCTTTATTTTTCACAGAAACTCGTTCTTCAATAACATCATCATAATCCCCATCTATAACCTCTAATTCTCTTAAAGGTTCAATAGATTTAAATGTATCTTCTACATGATTAACTTCATCGATATTAACTATGCGATAACCTTTTGCTTGATTCACTTCAGAGAATGAATATTGTAGTAATGAGCCGCTATATTTAATGTTTTTTTCATTTACACTAAAAGGATGATGTAGATGCCCTAACATAACATACTCAAATTGATCAAATGACTGTCTTTCAACTGACTCTACAGTTCCTATAGTTAAAGGTCGCTCTGAATCAGATGTTTTACCACCTTTAATAGTTAAATGACCAATTAAAATACTCACTTTATTTTCATCTATATTTTGAGACATATATTCTATGCAGCGATTTAAAGCCTGTTGATGAGTGTTGATTTCTTTATCTTCGAAAAAGTGTTGTACTTCACTTATTGTCGCAAAAGGTAAAGCAAAAAATTGCACCCCGTTTATTTCTATAGGTTTATGTATATCCTTAAGTTTGGTTCTTATAAACAAATGATTATGTTCAAACCATGATGACCCATAATTCAATCTTTCTTTTCCATCATGATTCCCACTAATCATAATTACAGGTATTTGAAGTCTTATATTTAACTCTGCAATTGTATTTTCAAGTAAACTCATAGTTTCTTTACTCGGATAAGAGGTGTCATATAAGTCACCTGCTATAACTATGACATCAGGTTTTTCTTTTTCCATATGATTAATAAATTTAGTTAATACATATTTTTGATCATCTAATAACTGTTTACCATTCAAGATTCTACCAAGATGCCAATCAGCAGTATGTATAATTTTCATAATCATCCTCCTAAGAAGAACATTTGTTCGTATTTATATTTTAATATTCTTAATATCAACTTTCAAGTAAAAAATGCCACTCATCAAATAATATGACAAGTGGCCAATACACTACTTAACTAGTGATTTTTTTAACTTTTTATATTTATAAAACATTGCTAATCTCCAAGGTACAATCATACAAAACGCTAGTAAGAAAAACATACCAGCTATTTCACCTGGGTTAATTTCATTGCTAATAAAGATTTTAATAATAGTTCTAATAACTAATAACGAAATTAAAATTACTGGAAATGCCTTAGAACGCTTCATGTAAATTTCACTGCCTTTGACTTCAAATCTTGATGTGAAAATTAAAACAGTTGAGAATAGTACACCTAAAATTAGTGATTCTAACATTTCCATACCTGTTAATCTGAAATATGGAATAATATACATTAAAGCCCCAGTAGCCATAAAGAATGGAGGTAAAATGATTTTTTTCTCATTAACTGGAAACTTTTGTGCTTTCATTCTTATTACAATTACTACTGCGCCCATTAAAAAAGCAACGACAATAGAAAAAATTAAATAAGCCAATTTGACACCTTCTTATGACATAAACTTAATACTCTTAATTCATCATATGATAGTATATCACTATCCTTATATCAATGACTACTTTAAACTTTCTAAAATTCTAAAGATTTAAAAACCAGTTTTATCAATAACTAATTTAAGTTCCCATACAGTTTTAAAAATACCTTAGCAAATTATTTTTTGCTAAGGCATGTGTTATTGAAGGTTTGATCACTAATATATAAGTAACCCGTCTATAATTTAATTAATAAATAGATTAAAACGATATAGATAGTTAAGTTTACTATATTAAAACCTAATTTGAGTAATTCCTTATTACGACTTGTCATTATTTATCGCCCCCAATTAAATAGTAAACCAAACTTATTGCTGTGTAACTTAATAATTTTAACTTTTTTAATACTCTTTTGTTTTTAAGTTACGATTTACAATATATTTTAATCAATCATTAAAAAACTTGCCTTTAAAAATTACTAATTCATAAATAAAATTAATCATCATATCTTAATAAGTAATAAAAAAGCGTCACAGTGGTTATTGTAAACACTGAGACGCCTGAACTTATAGGCTTTATTTGCCTTTCATGTTTTGGTCCATATTTTTGTTCATCATTGTCATCATTTGATTGATTTTCTTTTGAGATGGTTTTTGGCCCATTTGCATCATCATCATACGTAGCATTTCTTCATTGATAGGTGGGTTTTTTTTGAGGTAATCCATCATATATTTTCTTGCTAAAAAGAAACCACCGATTAATCCTACGATAAGTGCTAAAATGATTAAAATTATTGCTAACCAAGTTGCCATTGTTTCACCCACTTTCTTTATCCTACTGAATTTTACTAAATTCACTTTGTTATTTCAAGAGGCACTTTAAAGTGATAACTGATACCTACCATTAGCAATGATAACAAATATTTGTTTTTCTTAACAAATTGACAATTAAATTTATGTAAAAATAAAAGGCTACTAGCTAATAAACTTGAGCTAGTAACCCTTCTCTAATTATTAAATTTATTAGAATGTGCGAATTTGATTTAATATATTTTCTTTAGTAAATCCATATTTTTCAACTACTAAATCACCAGGTGCGCTTGCGCCAAAGCCATCAATACCAATAACTTTGCCTTCTGTTCCAACATATTTATGCCAACCTAATGGAGATGCCATTTCAATTGCTACACGCTTTGTAATTGAGGATGGTAATACTGATTCTTTATAATCATCTGATTGTTTATCAAATGCAAACCAGTTTGGCATTGATACAACTCTAACACCTTTACCTTGTTTGTCTAAATCTTTGGCAGCTTCTACTGCTAAACTAACTTCTGAACCAGATGCTAATAATAAGTATTCAGGATTTTTCTCTGATTCAAATACTACGTAAGCTCCTTTACGAACTCCCGCTTCTACAGTTTCTTCAGCAATATCTAATGTTGGTAAGTTTTGACGTGTTAAAACTAGAGAAGTTGGTGTTTGTTCTGATTCTAATGCTACTTCCCATGCTACACGTGTTTCATTACCATCTGCAGGTCGAATAACATTCATATTCGGAATAGCACGTAAGCCCGCTAATTGTTCTATTGGTTCGTGTGTTGGACCATCTTCACCTACAGCTATTGAATCATGTGTAAAGATAAATGTTGAGTTAAGACCCATGATAGCTGATAAACGTAATGCAGGTTTTAAGTAATCACTAAATACGAAGAATGTCGCTGCATAAGGATGTAATCCACCATGAGCAGCCATTCCGTTCACTGCTGCACCCATCGCAAATTCACGTACACCAAACCATACATTTTTACCTTCTGGTGTTTCTTTATCATAATCTTTAGCTTCTTTGACATTAGATTTATTAGACCCTGCTAAATCAGCAGAACCCCCAAAGAATGATGGTACTGTTTGACTAAGTTTTTGAATAATTTCTCCAGAATCTGCTCTAGATGCTCCTTTATGATCTAAATCATATTTAGGTAACTCTTTTTCATAGTTTTGAGGTAATTTACCACTAATTGCTAACTTAAATTCTTCTGCTAATTCAGGATATTCTTTGCTATAATCTTCTAATTTAGCTTTCCAAGCATCTTCATTTTCGTTAGCACGTTTTAACATAGAAGTTTGGAAGATTTCATAAACCTCTTCAGGTACATTGAATCGTTGTTCAGGATCAAGTCCATAAGCTTCAAAAGTAAGTTTTCTTTCATCTTCACCTAGCGGAGCGCCATGTACTCCATTTGAACCAGCTTTATTTGGAGAACCAAAACCGATAACAGTTTTAACTTCAATAATAGTTGGGCCTTGTTGTGATTTAGCTTTATTAATAGCATTATCAATTTCTTCTAAATCATTGCCATCTTTAACTAAAATATAATTCCAACCATATGCTTCAAATCTAGATTGTGTATTTTCTGAGAATGATTTATTTAAATCACCGTCAAGTGAAATATCATTAGAGTCGTATAAAACGATTAACTTATCTAATTGATTATGGCCCGCAAATGAAGCAGCTTCATGTGAAATACCTTCCATTAAATCTCCATCTGAAGCTAAAACGTATGTGTAATGATCAACCATATTAAAATTATCTTTATTAAATTTACCAGCTAAGTGATCTTCAGCAAGTGCCATTCCCACTGACATTGCGAATCCTTGACCTAGTGGCCCAGTTGTTACTTCTACTCCATCTGTATGTCTAAACTCTGGATGACCTGGAGTTTTAGAACCCCACTGTCTAAATTGTTTTAGTTCTTCTAATTCTAAACTACCTGATACATGTAATAAACTATATAGTAAAGCAGAGCCATGTCCTGCTGAAAGAATGAATCTATCTCTATTAAAATAATCTTTAGATTGGGGGTTAAAATTAAGATGACGTGTCCATAATGTATACGCCATAGGGGCAGCTCCCATTGGTAAACCAGGGTGTCCAGAATTTGCTTTTTCGATAGCATCAATACTTAGTGCACGTATTGTATCGATAGCCAATTGGTCTTTTTCGTTAAACATCGTTGTGTCTTCCCTTCTTAAATAATATCTAAATATAATTATAACTTATTTTAAATTAAAATGATAAAGAAAAATCTGATAAATCAGCTCATACAAATTGTTCAAGAACTACCTTGAACAACCTACTTCCATTATTTATTGTTTTTCTCAGATTGAATTTTTTTAAGCTTTTCAGGTGTAACATCATTTCCTTCAGGATCTATTACTTTAGTATTTTCAAGCTGTTGCTTGAACCCTTTTCTAAATGAATCTAAATATTGCTTTCTTAATTTAGATTGTTCCTTAGCTTCCTCTTCTGTTAAACCTTTTTCTTTTTTCTTTTTAGCTAGCTCATTGATTCTATCTATATTTAAATCTTCCTTAGACATTATCGTCACGCTCCTTGTTAATTTTAAAACAAAATGTGTAAGACTCTTAAAATATATATGATTTCCTACTTTAAATTCTTGTGTAGAATATATCAAAAAAATGAACGTAACCAAATAGTTACGCTCATTAACAATACTTACTCATCATATTTTTAATAAATTACTAATTAACTAAAGCGAACACTGAAGTGTCATTTTGTTCGCTATTTTGTTTGTCTTCAACTTTATAGTTTGATTTATTATTATCCTGTTGATGAATTTCATGATCTGTCATTTCGTACGTTTGTTCTGAATGCGCACTTTGATTTACACTTAAAAAGAATGTTAGGAAAACCATGCAAGAGATGAGTACTACAGCTATATATATTAAAAACTTTTGTTTTGTCTTAATTAACATTAATCTCACTCCTAGAACGTTTGTTTGTATATTTAATTTATCAGAACGAATGTTCTGTGTCAACACTAAAACGAACAAACGTTTGTTTTCGAAGATAATTAATGCTATAATGTACTTAAATAAAATTAGGGAGTGCCTATATATGAGAGAATTAACTAAACGTCAAAGTGAGATTTATGATTACATTAAACACATTGTACAAACTAAGGGTTATCCACCTAGTGTTAGAGAAATTGGCGAAGCAGTGGGCTTAGCATCTAGTTCAACCGTACATGGACATTTATCAAGATTAGAAGAAAAAGGTTATATTCGAAGAGACCCTACTAAACCTAGAGCTATTGAAATTGTTAGTGAACAACTAGAGGAAGTTAATGTTGAAGAAACGATTCACGTACCAGTAATAGGTAAAGTTACTGCCGGTGTTCCTATTACAGCTGTTGAGAACATTGAAGAGTATTTCCCACTACCTGAACATTTAACTTCAACACATAATAGTGACATTTTCATATTAAATGTAGTAGGAGAAAGTATGATTGAAGCTGGTATTCTAGACGGTGACAAAGTGATTGTTAGAAGCCAAACGATAGCTGAAAACGGCGACATTATAGTAGCAATGACTGAAGACGAAGAAGCTACTGTTAAACGCTTCTATAAGGAGAAAAACCGTTACCGATTACAACCTGAAAATAGTACTATGGATCCTATTTATTTAGATAATGTTATTGTTGTTGGTAAAGTCATAGGGTTATACAGAGAAATGTAACTATCAATTTCTCTCTATTTAAGCCCTCCTATATCAAGACCTCTATAAAAATCTCATATAAATACTAAAAGACAAGGTAGTTCTTATTGAACTACCTTGTCTTCTGTTTAGAATCTTTGTTTAATACATCTTTTATTTTATCAAGTATATCGGGTTGTTTATCTTTATTCGTTTTCATGTTTATCTACATCCTTACGAATTTAATTTACCCTTATCTACTTAAGATAAACTCTTATTCTGTATAATTCTCAGTCCAAAATGGTTGCTTCTCTTTATTAAAATCTACACCTACGCCTAAATTTCGATAATGCGTATTTAGTATGTTCTTCCTATGACCTAGTGAATTCATTAATCCTTCATGAGCATAAATACTATTGATTTGACCATAAGCAAGATTTTCTCCTGCCGCATTGAAATCAATACGATCTTTTTTCAATCTATCAAAAGGAGAATCCCCTTTATTATCTGTATGATCGAAAAAGTTATTTTCAGACATATTTTTACTATGCTTTCTAGCAGTATTAGAAATTTTACTTGAATAATTTAGTGTATTTAAGCCATGTTGCTTTCTTTCCGAGTTAACTAAATCATAATTTTGTAATTCAAAGCTTTTTTCTAATTCTCTAGATGGCACGCCATATTGTTGACGCAAGCGATTTTCCATATTTTCACTTACTTGTAATAATGCAGTCACTCCATTTTTTTCATGTTTATCGTAAAAAACTGTTGTATAAATGTGATCTTTATGGAAAACATCATATTCATTATTTTTTACCTCAAAACGATATCGCCCTTTACTAATATATTCTATAGGATTACCTAACCGTTCTCTTACAGTATGTTTAGGAGTAGCGTACTTAATTTTAGATTTTGAAGATATAATATTTTGATTTGAGTACATGGCATTGACGTGGTTTTTAATATAACTAATCATAATAAAGTTATCATAATATTTATTATAATATGTGTACCACTTAGTTCCATATTCATTAGAAGTCATACGTTTCGGATGACCTAATTTACTTTCAACAGCTTGCTTAGACATATTCATTTGGATATTACTAAGTGCAAATTCTTGTTTTTTAGGAACAGATAATGATTTATCGTTTACATTTGAATCGTGGTTAATCCATGTATCAACTTGTTGTCGAACTTCTTTTTGAAAATCTACTAATGGCTTAGCTTCTTTAATGGGTGTGAAAATAATGATACATAATAAAACTACAAAGAATAATAGAAATCTTTTAATTTTTTACACCTACTATTTAAACTTAGTCTCTATCACCATTGAAAATTGAGTTTCTCACGATAACATAGTCTACAGTTCTTAGTGATTTTAGATCTTTTCCACCGGCATAAGATATTGAACTTTGTAAATCTTGTTGCATTTCAATTAAAGTATCTTTCAGTGAACCTTTATGTTCAACAAACATTTTTTTACCCTCAACATTTTTATGTTCACCTTTTTGAAATTCTGAGGCACTTCCAAAATATTCTTTATATTTTTTACCTTCAAGTTCAACAGTTTCTCCTGGTGACTCTTCATGTGCAGCGAATAACGAACCAATCATTACCATTGATGCACCAAAACGAATTGATTTAGCTATATCACCATGAGTTCTTAAACCACCATCAGCAATAATAGGTTTTCGAGCTGCTTTACTACAAATGTTAAGTGCAGCTAATTGCCAACCTCCAGTACCAAATCCTGTTTTAATTTTAGTTATACATACACGACCTGGACCAATACCAACTTTTGTTGCATCAGCACCAGCATTTTCAAGCTCTCTAACGCCTTCAGGTGTTCCAACATTTCCTGCAATAACAAAACTTTTAGGTATGTGGTTTTTAATATGTTTAATCATATTGATGACTGAGTCTGAATGGCCATGCGCAATATCAATTGTGATATATTCTGGAACTAAAGATTTTGAAGCAAGTTCTTCAATGAATTTAAATTCATTTTCTTTTACTCCAACAGAAATAGAAGCGAATAGCCCCTCATCTTGCATCTTTTTAATAAATGGAATTCTAGCTTCTTCATCAAAGCGATGCATAATATAAAAATAATCATTTTGTGCGAACCATTGTGCAAGCTCTTCATTCATTACTGTCTGCATGTTAGCCGGAACTACTGGTAATTTGAATGTGCGTGGTCCAAATTTAATTGAAGTATCACATTCAGAACGGCTGTTAACAATGCATTTATTAGGTATTAATTGTATATCTTCATAGTCAAAAATCTTCATTTTTGTAATTTGCCCCTTACAATTAAAAATTTTAATCGGATAACGCTTTAAAACCGAATAATTATATTAAATTTACACATATTATTCAGTTATTCTTTATCCTTATTAACTGTACATTGTTTTTTTACTAATGTAAATGGACAAAAGACATAAATTCATTTTTACCAACTTGATTTTTTCACACCAGGAATTTGACCTTTATGTGCATGTTCTCGGAAAGCAATTCGAGACATTTCAAATTTACGTAAAACGCCTCTTGGACGTCCTGTTACTTTACATCTTCTAGTTAATCTCGTAGGTGAAGAATCTCTAGGGAGTTTTCTAAGCGCTTCATAATCACCTTTTGCTTTTAGTTCTTTACGTAATTCATAATATTTATTTACAAGTTCTTCTCTTTTTTGTTCTTTAACTACTTTAGATTTTTTTGCCATTTAATTTAACCTCTTTTCATAAATCGTAATTATTACGTTTTATAGAATAACATAAATTTTAATTTATACAAGGAAAAATTTTAAAGCTACTAAACCTGATTTATATCTTTTCAATAAAAAAAGTCTCTCCTATTTCATTATAGGAGAGACTATAAATTTCAAATTGTCGTATTTGAAAGATAAGAAATTATTTAGTTTCACGATGTAACGTATATTTGTTTAATCTAGGACAATATTTTTTCATTTCAATACGTTCTGGATTGTTACGTTTATTTTTAGTTGTAATATAGTTACGATCGCCACATTCTGTGCAAGCTAAAGTAATATTTACGCGCACGTTAAACACCCTTTCTAATGTTGTTAGGAATTCTTACGATTTAAAATTTTATCATAATTGATGTCAACGTGCAATCTCATCTTTTACACTTATATTATTAAAAGTTTTCGTATGTTTCATCTTCTTCAGTTTCTAAATCAATTTGATTAATATCGATACCTAAAGCTTTTGCTACTCCTTTACCATAATCAGGATCAGCTTTATAACAATGACGAATGTGGCGTACTTTGACGTCTTCAGTCACCCCGTCCATTGCATTAGCTGTGTTAGTAAAGATACGTTCTTTAGCATCATCTGATTGTAGTCTGAATAACTTACCAGGTTGTTCGAAGTAATTATCATCATCTTGACGGAAGTTATATTCATATCCATCACCATCTACAGGGAATGATGGTTTTTTAAACTCAGGTTGTGAATCATATACACCTTGGTTATTTGGATAATAGTGCGGACCGCCACCTTGGTTGTTATCTAAGAAACGCATTTGCCCATCGCGACTAAATGGACATAAGTTTTCAACGCCAACACCTTTAGGTTGATTGACAGGGATTTGCCAATGATTGACACCTAAACGATATCTCTGAGCATCTCCATAAGAGAATAATCTCCCTTGTAGCACTTTATCCGGAGAAAAATCTAACCCTGGTACTATATTAGTTGGTGCAAATGCAGCCTGTTCTACATCTAAGAAATAGTTTTCAGGATTGCGATTTAATTCAAATTCGCCTACTTCAATTAATGGATAATCATCTTTATACCATACTTTAGTTAAATCAAATGGATTATGTGGATGATTTTTTGCTTGTTCTTCTGTCATCACTTGGATATACATTTTCCATTTAGGATAATCCCCTCGTTCGATGGCATTGTATAAATCCCTTTGAGATGAATCTCTATCTCCACCTACGATTTCAGCAGCTTCTTCATCAGTATAATTTTCGATACCTTGTTGCGTTCTAAAATGATATTTCACCCATACACGTTCACCTGCGTCATTATACATTGAATAAGTATGTGAGCCGAAACCGTGCATATTACGGAAACCTTTAGGCATACCACGATCTGACATTAAAATTGTTACTTGATGTAAAGATTCTGGAATGCCAGTCCAAAAATCCCAGTTGTTTTGAGGACTTCTCATGTTAGTACGTGGATCTCTTTTAACAGCGCGATTTAAACTAATAAATAATTTAGGATCTCTGAAGAAGAACACTGGTGTATTATTACCAACTAAATCCCAGTTACCGTCCTCAGTATAAAATTTCAACGCAAATCCACGTATATCTCTTTCTAAGTCAGCCGCACCACGTTCACCTGAAACTGTTGAGAAACGTGCAAACATTTCTGTTTGTTTACCAACTTCAGAGAAAATTTTAGCATTTGTGTATTGAGTAATGTCATTTGTGACAGTAAAAGTACCAAATGCGCCAGAACCTTTAGCGTGCATACGTCGCTCTGGAATTACTTCTCTGTCAAAATGTGACATTTGTTCTAAATAATAAACATCTTGCATTAATAATGGACCTCGTGGCCCTGCTGTCATACTATTTTCTCTATCTGATACTGGTGCACCAAATAGACCAGTTAATCTACCATCTTGTTTAGACATGGCTAGCTCCCCCTCACAAATTCTAATTTGTAATAATTATAATCTAATATATATTTTAAATAAACCCGTTTTAAGTAGTAATTAAACCCAATTCCTAATTAAATTTAAATTTCAGAAAATTTTTAAATATTTCCGATTTAAAGTGCTAAAAAGTTATTGAATACTATACCTAAAAAGATTAAAATGGTGGATATATTTAAATAGATGGGAGACACCTTATGGAAGATAACAATATGAAACGTGGACTCAAATCGAGACACATATCCATGATTGCAATTGGTGGCGCTATCGGAACAGGTTTATTCGTTGCAACTGCTAGTGTGATTTCGCAAGCAGGTCCCGGTGGCGCTATATTAGCTTATATTCTAATAGGAATTATGCTTTACTTTTTAATGTCATCTATTGGAGAACTAGCAACTTTTTACCCAGTATCAGGATCATTCAGTTCTTATTCAACTCGCTTTGTAGATCCATCTCTAGGTTTCACGATGGGATGGTTATATTGGGGAATGTGGTCACTTGTAACAAGTGTAGACATTATTGTGGCATCGAATGTCCTCCAATTTTGGGATATATTTAAAGTACTTAGTCCCCTAGCATGGAGTTTAATATTTTTAACTTTTATTTTCTTGATTAATATATTTTCAGTAAAAGCTTTTGGAGAAACTGAATTTTGGTTATCACTCATCAAGGTAATAACAATCATTGTTTTCATCATTGTTGGCATATTAATGATATTTGGTATATTAGGTGGTCATTCTTACGGCTTTGATAATTATACTAAAGGTCAAGCACCATTTGTTGGGGGTATATCAGGATTATTAAGCGTATTACTTGTAGCTGGTTTCTCTGTAGGCGGTACTGAAGTCGTCGCTGTTACTGCAGGTGAATCAAATAATCCTCAAAAATCAATGCCAAAAGCTATAAAACAAGTATTCTGGAGAATTTTATTATTCTATGTGTTATCTATCGCAGTTATAGCTGCAATTATACCTTATACTGATCCATTATTATTAAATGAGCATAAATCGGTCTCACAAAGTCCATTTACTATTGTATTCGATAGAATTGGAATCGCATTTGCTGCATCAGTTATTAATGCAGTTATTTTGACTTCATTGTTATCAGCAGCAAATTCAGGTATTTATACAACGAGTAGAATGCTATTTTCTCTAAGTGCCGATGGTCAGGCTCCTAAATTTTTCGGCAAATTAAACAAACAAACTAAATTACCTATGCGTGCTTTAGTTACAACTTACATCCTTATTACACTTGTTATAATATATGCAAATTTCAATGCAAATGCTGTGTTTAATCTATTAAACATCATTGGTTCAATGGTTATTGTAGTATGGGGATCTAGTATATGGTCTCAGATTAGATTGCGTAGGGCAATTAAAAGACAAGGTAAAAATCCTGATGAATTACTCCCTTATAAAGCACCATTTTATCCAGTAGGTCCAATAATTGTAATTATTACGTTATTGTTTTTATTATTAGGTAATTCTTACAGTAGTATTATTACTGGAGATTTATTAAGCGTTTTAAGAAACTTTGCACCTATCATTATCCTTTCAATTATTTATTTCGTGCATAAATTAATTAAACGCACTCATTTTGTTAAATTAGAAGAAATGGATTTAACTCCACATAATTATAAAAATTAATTACAAAGACGATGATTCCTAATAAGAATTGTCGTCTTTTTATTTTATTACTTTCATTAATTTACTTTATTCTTTTTTTAAAAATAAACTTCTTTTACGACAGCTTTGAATATTTTATGTTGAAAAGTAATCATGTATAATATAAGTAATAAAAAGGTTTAGAGGTGGATAACATGGTTGGACAAACTAACTTATTCGATGATGTTATAAAACAAGATGAACGTTTTGTCATTGTGGTTCAAGCCCTTGAAGAAAAAAATGGCAACTTATTAAAGCACACGCTAAGGGAATACCCTAGTTTAAAACATGATCAAATGAATGATTTATTTACACATCTCAAAGATGTATTTTTAGAAGAACCCTTCGAAGACAATCAATCAGCTTTTACTATTACTGTATATACTAATCTTGATTATGCTGCTGACCAAGTCTATGCACACATAAAAAGATATAAAGGGAAACATGATTGGACACATACTGCTAAATAAAATAAACACTCAAGCTATTGTCAAAATGGAATAACGCAAAAATGGACTGGTATGAATAACTCTTCTTCCCAGTCCATTTAAATATGTTAAAACCTGTATTTTTAGTAATTTTATTTTAAGTTAGATTAATTTCTTCAACATATGAGGAATCCCCTCTGAATTGTTATCTAAGGTAACTACATCAGCGCTTTCTTTAAGTTCTTCACTAGCATTACCCATCGCAACTGAATAACCAGCTACGTCAAACATAGATTGATCGTTTAAACTATCTCCAAACACTACTACTTCTTCTAAATTAATATTTTCTTTCTTACATAATGCTTTGATTGCATTTCCTTTAGAGACATCTTTAGCCATAAATTCTAAGAAAAATGGTTTACTTGTCGTTACATCTATGTCCTCATTGAAGAAACCATTAAGATCTACACGTGCTTCAGTAATATTACCTACATAATCTACACCCATAACTTTAGGTACATCATGATTAATATATGATTTAATATCTTCGACTCTTTTCATTGGTAAACCAGTCAATTCAGATTCAATATTCATATATTCGTGATCACTATCATGAATGATATAACCGTTATCATACGTTAAAACTAGAAATCCTCTTTCTCTACAATAATCTACAATTAAATCAAAATTGTCTTTAGAAACTGGTTTACTTACTTCAACTTCTTCATTGGACATTTTAATTGTTTTGCCACCGTTGTAGCTAATTATAAAACTCTCATTGTGATTTAACTGTAATTCTCTAGCTACGGGTATCATCCCTTCCGTAGGTCTACCAGATGCTAGAACTACGCTATATCCTTTATCTTGAATATCTATCAAATAGGATTTAGTTTCGGCTGACACTTCATTGTCACTGTTCATTAAAGTATCATCCATATCCAAAACTATCATTTTAAATTTACTCATATAGTAAAAGAACTCCTTCCGTGACTTAATCAAAAAATCATTCTTATCTATATTTTACAATAGTTTAGGACTTTAGGTACACAACTTCTTCTATAACGCCCTTCTCATTAATTGTAGCAAGCTCAGAGGTACAATGAGTGATTCGATCTCTTAATGCTCTTACTAATTCGCCACTACGTTCTCTAGGACACAAAGTTAAAATTGTAGGACCTGCACCACTGATGACAGTTGCGTATGCTTGGTGTTCTCGCGATAATTGGCGTACTTCCTCAAACTCTGGAATAAGATGTTGTCTAAACGGTTCATGAAACCCATCTTGTTCCATCATTTTACCAGCTAAGCCGTATTTATGTTGAATTAAGGCACATATCATAGTATTACTAATCGCACTATTTTGTACTGCTTTTTTATGTGAAAAGGTTTCAGGCAAAACATTTCTAGAGTCCTCTGTACGTAATTCATACGGTGGAATCGTTAGAATAATATCAACCTTAGGAACATCTATACGTGCGACATCTGTAACTTTTGTCTCTGGGTTATAATAGCCAGAAATTAATCCCCCATATATAGTTGGAGCAACATTATCAGGGTGACCTTCAATTTCAGTAGCTAATTGCAATAACTCATATTGTGATAATTGAATATTACCAAAATAGTTTGCAATATATAAAGCGCCCACTAGCGCTGAAGCAGAGGAACCTAATCCTCTAGCTAGTGGGATATCACTTCTCATTTCAATTTGTAAACATGGTAATGTTACTTTATATTTTTCTGCAACCTCTTGTGCAACTTTATATATATAATTACTTTCATCTTTGGGTAACGTTTCTAATTCAGGACTATAATATAAGAATTCCCAAGCATGTCCTTTAATTTCTTTAATAGACATGTATAAATATTTATCTAATGCCATTCCTATAGAATCAAAACCTACGCCTAAATTAGCAGTTGAAGCTGGAATCTTAAGTTTTAAAACTTCTTCCATATCAAATTGCCCCTTTAATGTATTTTATGATACTGTCCTTGTCATTAGGTAAAGGTTGAATTGGGTTGTCCAATAAGGAGATTGCTGTATCTGGATCTTTTAAGCCATTACCAGTTAAAACTGCCACTACTTTTTTACCTTTTGGAAGTTTACCTGCTCTATGAAGTTTAATTAAACCTGCGATTGATGCGTTACTTGCTGGTTCACTAAACACACCTTCATTTGTAGTCATTAATTGATAAGCTTCAAGTATTTCATCATCTGTTACGCTATCTATTAATCCGTTAGATTCCTCTAATGCTTTAACTGCTTTCTGCCAACTTGCTGGGTTACCGATACGGATGGCTGTAGCAACTGTTTCTGGATTTTTTATGACTTTATTTTGAACAATTGGCGCTGCACCTGCTGCTTGGAAACCAAACAATTGAGGTAATTGACTACCTTTTTTCTCATTATATTCTTTAAAACCTTTCCAATAAGCAGTAATATTTCCGGCATTACCAACAGGAATTGCCAATACGTCTGGAGCTTGTTCTAATTGTTCAACGATTTCGAATGCCCCAGTTTTCTGTCCTTCAATTCTAAAAGGATTCACTGAGTTCACTAATTCAATATCGCTGTTCTCTTTAGCAATTTCTTTAACAATCTCTAGTGCTTCATCAAAGTTGCCTTCAATTGAGACAATTTCTGCACCATACATTACAGCTTGTGATAATTTTCCGAGTGCAATCTTACCTTCAGGTATAACTACTATTGCTTTTAAACCTGCTCGCGCTGCATAAGCCGCTGCTGAAGCTGATGTATTTCCTGTAGATGCACATATCACTATCTTTTTACCCTGTTCTTTAGCTTTAGTGACCGCCATAACCATGCCACGATCTTTAAATGATCCTGTAGGGTTGGCACCTTCATATTTCACATACAATTCTATATCAAGTTTTTCAGATAACTTTTCACAATAAATAAGTGGTGTACTACCCTCGTTTAGAGTAATTTGTGGTGTTTCTTCATTAACTGGTAAATACTCTTTAAATTCTTGTACTAATCCTTGCCATCTTTTCATATTTATTAAACTCCTTCTACAGGATAAATCTTTTCGACTTCGTATCCTGATTTATTAAGAACATACTCTGGAGATTGATCCAATCCTATAATTATCACTGCTACTGTATTCTCATCTCTTTCAGCAATTTGAAGTGACTTATGGAATGGCAACAGTGCTTTGATATCATTTTCAATCTTATCAACTGTTAAATGATTATTTTGTAAAACAATGTAGTAATTTAACTTTTCTTGGATTACAACAGGTTCTTCCCCATCCATCATCTCTCTCGTTTCATCAGTTTTTAATTCAAAATGAGGTGGCAACGTGTGAAGGTTCGATTCAAAGAATAATGCTACATTGAGTAAATCACTTACAACAGCGCTTCCCGTGGCTAAACTACCAGCGCCTTTACCATAAAACATTGTGTCTCCTACAGCATCACCTATAACATAAATAGCGTTATATTCATTCTCAACAGCTGCAAGTTGATGTGACTTATGAATAAGCGTTGGCTCAACTGAAGCGTGAACATGGCCATTTTCATATGTACCTTTACCAATTAGTTTTATTTTAAAGCCTAATTGATCAGCAGCATTTATATCTGATAATGTTGTTCCACTAATACCCGTTAACTTCACATCATTAAGTTTAATTACTTGGTTAAATGATAGATAAGATGTAATGACAACTTTACGCGCAGCATCGACACCTTCCACATCATCTGTAGGATCCGCTTCGGCGAATCCTAATCTTTGAGCTTCATCAAGAGCATCCTCGAAACTTGTCTGTTCTCGGGTCATTTTTGTAAGAATAAAATTAGAAGTTCCGTTCAAAATACCCATAAATTTTGAAATATTATTAGCGTTTAAACCATTATTAATCGCATTAACAATTGGAATACCGCCCGCAACACTTGCTTCAAATTTTAAGGCTACGCCATTACTCTCTGCTAAATCTTCCAATAATTTTAAATGAACTGCTAATAAATCTTTGTTAGCAGTTATCACATGTTTTTTATTTTTAAGTGCAGTTCTTAACCAATCGACTGTAGGTTCTATACCTCCCATTACCTCAACAACAATATCAATTGATTCATCCCCTAATATCTCATCAATATCTTCAGTTAAATGATATTGGCTAATATTTAATGGACGCTTTTTTGATTTATCACGTACTAAAATATGCTTAATGACAATATCTTTATTGATGGTATCTTTAATTTGTTGCCTATTCTCCTCAATAATTTTGACAACACCTGATCCAACAGTTCCTAGACCAAGTAATGCAATATTTAATTCTTTCATGTATCATACCTCCTATTGTGCTTTTGAGAAAAACAATTGTACAGTTGAAAAATACTAAATAATGGTTTAGTATAAAATTATTCTTAATTTTTGTAAAGTTCTTAATATTGAAAATATAAATCTATAGTACCATGCTTAATCAGAAAACTGAATAGAATTTTCTGATTTTTTAGAAAGGTTGATAACTCATGAAAGTTGCTAAATTCGGAGGTAGTTCTGTCTCCAATGCTAAACAAATTAAAAAGGTATTAGATATTGTAAATGGAGACCCTGAGCGCAAGATAATTATTGTTTCTGCCCCAGGTAAAAGGAGTAATAATGATACCAAAACAACTGATTTACTCATTCGTTTATATGAAAAAGTACTCAATGGTTTAGATTATCAAAATAAGAAAAAAGAAATTATTCAGCGCTATGCTGACATTGTAAAAGAGTTAGATATGGATGATGAAATATTAACTACCATTGATGAAACGTTAGAACTTTACATTAACCAACTTTATGATAAACCTTCACGTTTATACGACGCTTTATTATCATGTGGAGAAGATTTCAATGCGCAATTGATTGCAAGCTACAATAATAGTCAAGGTATCCCTACACGGTATGTTTCTCCTAAAGAAGCTGGACTCACTGTGATGGATTTGCCACAACAAGCTCAAATTATAGATTCTTCATATGAAAAGATTTATAAATTACGTAATTATAAAGAAAAGCTTATTATCCCTGGTTTCTTTGGAATTTCTAAACAAAATTATATTGTAACCTTCCCCCGAGGCGGTTCAGATATTACCGGTGCTATAATTGCTAGAGGTGTAAGAGCATCTCTTTATGAAAACTTCACTGATGTGTCAGGTATTTTCAAAGCAAATCCAACAATTATAGATAAGCCGGAGTTAATTGAAGAGATTACTTATAGAGAAATGCGAGAACTTTCATATGCAGGGTTTGGAGTTTTTCATGATGAAGCGCTACAACCTTTATATAAGGATCGGATACCTGTTGTAATAAAAAATACGAATCGCCCAAATGATAAAGGTACTTATATTCGACATGATAGAGAAGTAAATTCGGACAATGTAATTAGTGGTATAAGTTGCGACAAAGGCTTTACAGTTATCAATATTAAGAAATATTTGATGAATAGACAGGTAGGATTTACACGAAAGATTCTAGCCGTATTAGAGGAGTTTAATATCTCATTTGATCATATGCCATCTGGTATTGATAATATCAGTATTATTATGCGTACGAATCAAATCAAAGGTAAAGAAAGTCAAGTTTTAAATGAAATCAGAAAACGGTGTGAAGTAGATGAACTTAGCGTTGACCACGACCTAGCAATTTTAATGATTGTTGGAGAAGGAATGAATCAAGTAGTTGGTACAGCAAGTAAAATCACTCATGCACTTTCAGAATCTAATATTAACTTAAAAATGATTAACCAAGGGGCTTCTGAAATATCAATGATGTTCGGTATACGAGTTGAAGATGCAGAAAAAGCTGTCCTATCAACTTATGAATTTTGTTACCACGGTATTTGTTTAAAAAATTTATGTTCATAAAAGATAAAAAGATTTCTACAATACATATACTACTTTAGTCTATATTAAGTGTATGTCGTAGAAATCTTTTTATGATATTTTTCTATTATTTATTACCGCTTCTTCAATACGTTTTTTCCCTACTACTAATTTTAAAATATAAAATTGATAATAACTTAGTGAATCAATCACAGCCTTATAATTTGAAAATTGATGATAATTTTGATTATCCATTAAATCATACATTAAAACTATTTCAGGTTTTATATAATCTACATTCCAGTTTAATGAGTGAAAATAAATATTATTTTTTGGTAAACGGATTTTATTATCTAATCTGAATATCCACTGATCATTTACTACATCATAAACGAAAATATTGAGAACCATATTTCCATCTTTGAATACTTCTACATGGGCAACTTCAGATAATGAAAGTTTTTTATTCTTCGAAACCCCATTTGCCTTACCATAATATTCTATAGTGAAATCCTTAGGTATAACTTTGACGATTTCAATTAATTTTTTGCGTTCAACGCAAATATCCACTTTATTAGGTAACTTAAACTCATCATTCAAAAACAACTGCATCGCAACTTCACCATGAAATTTAAAAATATGAGTAGATGTATCCATTAATATCTTAACTATTTGGTCGACTGGTTTTTGTGCTTCAAGTTTCATTCGTACACCTCCTTAAGCAAGCGCTTTCATAAATTTAATTATACATTCGAAATATACAATTATCAAACGCAGAATTGTGAACATTTAGTAAATTAAAATTAATATATTTATAAAGTATAGCCTTTTCATATATACATAAAAACAAAAAGAGTTATATTACGTTCTTTTAGATATTGAGTAAAGATTTCGATTTCTTAAAATTTTGTAAACATTAAATATAGCGCAAGAAAGTTTAATCATTATTTGTACTCATAATGATTGAACTCAAATTTTAAGACGTATATAATTTGTTTTGAAATTAGAATTTAAAATCTTAAGATTTGGGTGAATATTTATGTCTGTAACGGTCATTTTATCTGTAATTATTATTATTTTGATTATAGCTATTGTCTTAAATCAAAGATATATGAAAGATAGAGTTGAGACTGAAGAATACGCTAGAAATCAATTAATTGCTAAAAATTCAACTTTAAGCGAAGAAAATTTAGCTTTAAAGAATCAAATGTTAAGTTCTAATAACGATGTAGGACACCATGCTTTTAAAAATGCTAAGCGTGAGTTACAAAAGATTTTGGATCGCTTTAAAAACAACGGTCGATTAAAAACATATTCAATTGTTTCTACAAATAATTTAGCTGTGAAACACCCATTATTTGAATATGCAAGATCATTTGATTTTATTATTGTCACTGATGTAGGACTCATCAATGTCGACGTAAAAAATTGGAATCAAAAAACTTTCTACCATTTCGACGTTCCAGATAAACATTTTGAAGAAAAGAATCAACCCTATGATACTGATCAAATAGTAGGTCATTATGTAAGTAGTAGATATCATAGCCAATTCAATACGACACGTACAGGTGTCTATACATTTACAGAAATCTTACAAGATAATCGTGTGATATACGAGTTTTATGATCAAGATCCATACCAACAAGCTGCAAACAATGCTAAAGCACTTAAAGATCAAATTGAATCAGATTATCGATTTAAGATACAAAGTATCGGCGTTGTTTATTTCAGTGATGGTAGCGTAAATATTATTGAAGGTTCAGATGAAAGTGATAAATATGTGGATACAGTATCTACTCAATCTTCTCTTGAAAAGGTCATAGAAGATGCTATACAACTTTCTAAGCACCCTCTCAATGATGAACAAGTCCAAGATATATCTGAGAGTTTTAAATAACATTTCATAGATTAAAAAGGCCAAGAAGATTGCTAATAAATCCTCTTGGCCTTTAAATATATTAACTCCATAAGTTCACTTTATTTTGTTTCGCCTCTTCTTGTGCTTTTTTAAGAATTTGTCTGTACTTACCATTTGGAGAATAGTATTTCTCTCTAGCTAACCCCTTCTCAACTAGCTCTCTATTAAACATCCTATTTTTACTTAGCCAAACGTAAGCTAAAGTTCGACCATATCTATCATTTTTTTCTTTATCATACTCTAAATAAACATATTTATGTGTTAACTCTTTCTTACTATAATTTGACGCTTCTTTACCATAGGGTTGAACAGGAGTATTAGGTTTAACCGTTTCAGGCGTGTCCATACCAATCATTCTAACTTTAATGCGCTCACCATCTTTCTTAGCAAGAAAAGTATCTCCATCCACTACACGCTCAACGTAGACTTTGTCCTTCCCTTTCAAATCTGCGCTTTGATTTTCTTCCGTTGATTGATGAGCACCGAATGGCCCATCATGGTTAATAAATTGAAATAGTATTACTATTATTGCGATTAATGCAACAACAATTAGCGATAATCCTTTTTTTGATTTCATAGATGTCACCTTACTTCACGTTATATTCTGATTTATGTTAAATAAAATTCACTTTGTAGTCAACATGAAATTTAAACTGATGAATCAAAAGCTTCTTCTAATAGTTATTTTTTCAAAATGTAAGCTCATGCTATAATATGTAATGTTAGGAGTGAAATAGATGGATTCATCTAATGAAAGTAAAATATCTTTAATCGCAATTATTGTAGCAATAATCATAGGCGTAGTATTACAAATAGTATTTAAATTACCTATTATAGTAAGTGTTGTAGTAGCCATATTATTAGGCATTTTAGTTGGTTTCATTGTATACATTATTCAATCAACACTAAATAAAAGGAAAAAGTGAAGGTAAAATGGTCTAAGGAAACTTTAAACTTCAAAGGGAAAGTTCAAATGGCTTCTCTTAAGTTAGACTATCCTTAGGAAGAGAAGTCGTTATAAATTAAAAAATACAATTAATGATAATAGAATTTTTACGAACCATACGCATAGCGTATGGTTTTTTATATTAATAAGGCTTTTGCAAAAATATATTTAGCTAAAATCAAATTTAAAATATTTCACAAATTAGGAGTAATAATTATCTAAAGTGGTATAGTTACAGAAATAATATAATATCTATTTTTACAACTAAACTATTCAGCTTTATTTTATAGAAGAATAATTTTTATAAATGTATCTCCGACATTAAAGTTGTAAGTAGATAAAGTCTAAATTTATTAACAATTTATTAAGACTAACATATTTACAACACTTATGATTGGAGGTACGAAACGATGGAAATTTTAGATTGTATCATCGACACAAACTCTGTGACGTATAAAGTAAAAACAGCTAAAGGAAAAATATTTCAACACACCTTGAGTATTGAAACACCCACACACAAAGTTGTAGAAATTTTATCACTATTATCTAATTATGTAGATAAAACTGACCGCCCGAAATTAATAATTAAAAAGTAATATATTCTATCAAAGTTTATATCCATCCTTTAGCAATTGCTTTTTTCCATGCATCAAAGCGATTTTCAGAGCACATTTTATCAATAATCGTACTTGTATAATTCCTAACAGTACCATTAGACAAGTACAATTTTTCAGCAATTTCTTTACTACTTAAACCGTTGCCTATTTCTTTTAATACAACTTGTTCCTTATGCGTTAATGGATTTGACTCACTAAATAAAGTAGTCATCAATGAGGTACTATATTCTTTTTCACCATTCATAACTTTATAAATAGTATTGACTAAATCTTCTACAGAACGTTCTTTCAACACATAGGCATCTACATCGTTAGCTACAGCTTTCTCAAAATAACCAGGTCGCTTAAATGTTGTCACTATAATTACACGAGTATTTATCCCTTTAGCTCGAATTTGAGCTAAAATTTCTAACCCAGTCATACTAGGAATCTCTATATCTAAGATGGCTACATCGGGTTCTTTATTTTCAATTAATTGAAGTGCTTCTTCACCATTCTCGACATCATTTAAAACTTTCATATCCTCATGCATTTCAATAAGTTGTACCATGGCTTGTCTTAACATTAATTGATCTTCAGCTATTATTAGTGATATCACATTAATTCACTCCTAGGAATTCTGACTATTATTGTAGTGCCTTCATTTGATTGAACTTTAACTTCTCCATTTAAATATGCGGTACGTTCTCTAATACTTTTAAGTGAACTCGCGTCATCGTCATCGATACCTACCCCGTTATCACTCACAATCAATGTGATTTCGTGTTGCTTTTCTTTAATTTTCCCTACAACTTCTGTGGCATGTGCATGTTTAATTACATTATTAATCGCTTCTCTTAATATCATCGATAGTATGGATTGCTTGGCCGGGTTTAATGACCTCGCAGCACTTTTATTTTTGAAAATAAAATTCAAATTTGCATCATGAAGAATAGATTCTACTGATAAAACTTCCTCTTCAAATGATTGGACTTTCAAGTCATCTATAATAGTGCGTACTTTATTAAGTGTCTCTCTAGATAACTCATTAATTGCTCGCATTTCATTTCTAGCCGCCTCTTTGTCGGTATCAAGGAGTTTAGTGGCAAGTTCAGATTTTAACGTTAAACTTGCAAACACATGACCCAAAGTATCATGAAGATCTTGACCAATACGATTTCGTTCTTGTTCTGCTATAAGTACGTTAATATATTTATTCTTCTCTTCGAGTTCTTTACGCACCCTACGATCTTTACGCACTTGAAAATTACCAAACGCAATCATCAAGATGACGATGTAGTAAATTATCATCGTATACACATATTCATGATGCGTAATATAGGTTAAAAAGGCACATATAATCATTGTAGTAATAAAACTTATAAATTCTTTTGATTTCACTCCCACATCGAAAATGAAGGGTAAAGCAAATGCACTATAAAAAAAGAACATACTCAATAATGGTTCATAAGCATAAACAAAATACATGATGCAGAGATAATGGATAAGCAAAAAGATATATAAGTGATTTTTATTTATCTTAGTGTGAAAGAGGACAAGGATTAGATACGAGATAGTAAAGATAGATAAAATAATACTATACACCAAAATATTATATTGATGTTCACTATAAAATAATCCAAATATCGGAAATATTAAATATATAAGTGAAGAAATTTCACCCATTCTTACTCCAAAACCACGCTTTGATCTCATTTAAGACACATCTTTCTTTTTATTAATCAGTAAAGCAATACTTAGGAAAATTATACTATACACAAGTAAAAAGCCAAGTGACTCATAATTGATACCTTTATCTTTACCTAAATCTAACGACATTTGCTTTAAGTGATAGGTAGGCATTTTTTTAGAAATGGTCTTTAACCAATCTGGAAAAGTATTAATCGGAAACCATAAACCACCTACTATAGCCATAGCCATATTAAGTAAATTTGCTACACTACTCGCCTTTTGACTATCACTAAATTGTGCAATAATCAGTCCTAAAGTTAAGAATAAACTTGCTCCCACCCATAAAGTAACTCCAGATAGTAACCAATCTGATAAATTCATACTTACATCTTTATAAAAGTGTGCCACTGTGAAAATAACTATAATCGCACCTAAAAATTGGCACATGGTTTTTAAGACTTTTACTAAATAATATTGTGATGGCTTTAAAGGAGTAGACATCAAATGTTTATACCAACCATTGTTTCTCTCCTCAATCATGTCTAGAGGAAATGACAACATACAAAAATTTAATAAACTAAATACAGTCATACTGTACATATACTCCTTATAAAACGGTTCTTTAGCTTCTTCAGGTAAATCCAACAACGAAGTAAATAAAAGATAGAATGCTAATGGTAGAAATATAGACATGAATAAATATAGCTTCTTTCTAAACATCACTTTAAATTCAGTTTTAAAAAATGTGGCTACCATTATAAAGTCACTCCTTCTTGATCACTATTATTCGAAAACATAATATCTAATAATGAAGTTTTATGAATTTCAATTTGGTTTAAATCAATGTGACGATCAATTAACTTTTGTATAACTGTATCAACGTGATTCGTTCTCACTTCATAATTATTTTTATACTTTGCAATTTCAAACTCATTCTCTAACTCTTCAACCATATCTTTACAAATTGGTGGTAAAACTACTGTGGAATAAGTCTGTTGATTTTTAATCTGTTCAGGAGAATCACTTAATTGAATTCGACCTTCATCTAGTAAAACTACATGATCAGCCATTCGCTCAACCTCCTCAATGTAATGAGATGTATAAAGAATCGTGACATTCTTTGATTTGAGATCCTCAATCATTCTCCAGAAATGTTCTCTTGTTTCAATATCCATAGCAGTTGTAGGCTCGTCTAGTATTAAAAATTCAGGTTGACCAACGAGTGTTAATGCAAAATCAAGAATACGTTTTTGTCCTCCAGATAACTGATTTGCCATCTGATTCATTTGGGTTTCACTAAATTGAGTAATATCTAAAAAACGTGATGTTGATATCGAATTTGCGTAAAAAGACTGATGAAGTTTAAATAATTCTTTTACTTTGAAAAATTTAGGAAAATTAGTTTTTTGAAATAAGATTGCCATTTTATGATGATTGATCATTCTAGACTTATCGATAATCTCCCCCTTATCACCTTGCATATTACCAATTAATATATCTATAAGCGTTGACTTTCCTGCACCATTTTTACCAATTAAAGCTGTACAAGAATGTTCCTTAATTTCTAAATTAATATCATTGAGTACCCTAGTCTTCTTGAATGACTTAGATAAATTGTTAATCTTTATCATGATAATCACGCCTTTTCTTTAGGATATATACAATTTATCAATTACTAGGTACATAATTTAGTTCATTTTGTCATTATTAGTACGTGACATTTGTCATTTATTTTTTAGTTTACATAATAAAGTTATTAGCAACTAAAAATCCTCGCTCTTTCGAACGAGGATTCTACTTAATTATTAGTTTATAAAATTGGTGAAATTAACTTAGCTAAATCTTCTCTAAACTTAATTGAAAGTGGACGTTGCTCATATTTTTCTTTGGTAAGAAGTTTTGATTTCTTCACGTCTTCTTCGAAAGCATGACGCAATTGTTGTGCAATTTCTTTGTCGTACACAAAGGCATTAATTTCAAAGTTTAACTCGAAACTTCTAAAGTCCATGTTCGCACTACCTACAGATGAAACTTCATCATCGATCATCAATATTTTAGAATGTATAAATCCATTCTGATAAGTATAAATTTTTACACCACTATCTAACAAATCAGCTGCATTTGAAAATGTAGCCCAATATACAAATGGATGATCAGGTTTACATGGAATCATCAAATTGACGTCTACCCCACTATTTGCAGCCATTTTCAGCGCGTTAATATAAGATTGATCTGGTATAAAGTAAGGGCTTTGAAGATAAATTGATTTTCTTGCACTCATTATCATTTTTGTATAACCATATTCAATTTGGTGAAGATCGAAAGCTGGTCCACTCGATGCAATTTGTAATGCTTTATCTCCTTTTTCCCCAGTCTTTTTAGGGAAATATTTTTGGTCATATTCGAACTGTGGTCGATGTGCTTGTGAGTTCCAATCTAGAATAAATCTTAGTTGCAGTGCGTCAATACTATCACCTTGAACACGTAGGTGTGTATCTCTCCAATAACCTAATTTACCTAGACCTAAATAGTCATCACCTATATTAAAACCACCGACATAGCCAACTTGACCATCTATGATAATAATTTTTCTGTGATTTCGGTTATTCATTCTAAAGTTGATGATAGGTAATTTAGAGGCAAAAAAGGCTTCAACCTCTCCACCTAGAGACTTAAATTTTTTAAATTTAGCCATATTCACTTTTTTCGAACCTACATCATCATATAATAATTTGACTTCTAAGCCTTCTTTAAGTTTAGTTTCTAATGCATCGATAATACGATTTCCAAGGCCATCAAGTTCAAATGTATAATACTCCAGATGAATATAATCTTTAGCGTTATAGATATCCTCTATAACTTTATCAAATAGTTGATGACCGTCCGTAAATAATTCAATTTTATTATTCTCTGTTAAAAAAGCATCTTGTTTCATCAATAACATTCGGATTAAATCATGATGTTTTGTAACTTGGTCGTTTGGAGAATTAAAATTTAATTTTTCAAAGCTATTTGCTTGTGCTTTAACTAAATCTTGGAAAGCATCCAACTCTTTCCCATTATTTTTCTCTAGCTTTTTCTTAGAAACAGTTCGACCTAGGAATAAGTAAAGAATGAAACCTACTATTGGTAATAAGAAAAGTACAAATAGCCATGCCCATGTGGAACTTGCACTTCGTCGGTCCTTTTCCAAGAAAATGATAATAAAAGCAAGTATCAAATTAATGATAAATCCTAGGACTAATAAAATCGCTAAAATAGTACCAAAATATCCTAAATTCATGAATGTTAACTCCTATATGTATTTCCACCTGAATCATATCAAGTGGATATTTCTCTTATATTATTCTTTAGTAACTAAAGTTACTATTGCGTTATAATCTTCTTCTATATTTGGAAACTTTCGCTCCTCAATTTGTTTAATAGTGATATTTAATAAGCTATATGCACTACCTTCATCTGACTTAAGAAAATCATTAACGCTTTTTTCCAAACTTTCAATAGAATCTTCTGTAAATGTTTTGAATTTAATTTGTTGCATAAGGTACATTCCCCTTTCTTTATGTTGATTAAATGATAGAACTTTTCATATAAAAATTCAATTATTACAGAAACAATTTGTTTAATTGCCACTTATTTAAATAGGTTGTTCGGAATATATTTTAATTTTAGTTATCATGATGTATAATAACAACATTCGATTGAATATTCAGAATTATCTATCTTTTGATATTTTTATTAGTTAATCATTTCTTGTTTACTACCCCTAAAAATGAGAATTTATTTTTCTAATAAAAGTGAATCATCAAGATGTATTGAATAATATTGAAGATTGGATTTAACTTAGGAGGGAAAGTTAATGATTTCATTTGAAAATGATTACTTAGAAGGTGCACATGAGAAAGTACTCAAACGACTTATTGATACAAACATGGTTCAAGCTGCTGGATACGGCTTTGATGACTTCTCATCACAAGCAGCTGATAAAATTAGAGAAACTATCAAGTGTCCTGAGGCAACTGTAAGATTTTTAGTTGGCGGAACTCAAACAAACCAAGTAGTTATCAATTCTATGTTGAAAAGTTACGAAGGTGTTATATCAGCAGATACGGGACATGTGGCGGTTCATGAAGGTGGCGCGATTGAATTTAGTGGCCATAAAGTTTTAGCCATCCCATCAGAAGAAGGAAAAATATCCGCTAAAGGTGTTGAAGCTTACTTAGAAACTTTTTATAGTGACTTCAAAAAAGAACATATGGTATTTCCTGGGATGGTTTATATTTCTCATCCTACAGAATATGGCACACTATATACAAAAGAGGAATTAAATAGTTTAGCCAAAGTTTGTCGTCAACATGAGATACCATTATTTATGGATGGTGCTAGACTCGGTTACGGGTTGATGAGTGAAAATACCGACGTCACTATTGAAGATGTAGCTAAATATTGTGACATCTTTTATATTGGTGGTACTAAAATAGGTGCACTATGTGGTGAGGCAATTGTATTCACTAAGAATAATGAGCCAAAAAACTTTACAACCATTATTAAACACCATGGCGCTTTACTAGCTAAAGGTCGATTAACTGGTATCCAATTCTTAGAGTTATTTACAGATGATTTATATTTTAAAATTAGTAAACATGCGATTGATATGGCTAAGAAAGTCAAAAACGGATTTTTAGAAAATGGATATCAAGTCTATTTTGACTCACCCACGAACCAACAATTCTTTGTACTCAGTAACGATAAAATAAAAGAATTAGAGAAGAAAGTTAAATTCGCAGTGTGGGAAAAATATGATGATAATCACCGTGTTGTAAGATTTGCGACTAGTTGGGCAACTACTGAAGAAAATGTAGAACAGTTGTTGAAGTTAATTTAATATACTGCTATTTAAATTTGAAGAGATTTCGTCTATTCTTAATTTACTTTGGAAATAAAAGGTTAATGATTGATTATTGTGAGAATGCGACGAGATCTTTTTATTATGGTTAATTTATTAAAATTTGAACACCGGACTCATTGAGCATTGAACTGGTTTCATTTTTGCCAGTTTCTTAGCTTCTTTAATTGCATTTCTAATACATTCATCAGATTTTCTTTTTTCTCTAGCTAGACGGTCTTTAATCATTTGAGATACTTCTTCTTGGGAGAATGTTTTCTCCTTTTGCTGTGATTATTCATGAGTTGTTTCTAATTTCTCATTATGCTTCGTTTCTTCAATAATATTACTTTGATTGTTCTCCATGAGATATACCTCCGTTTATAGTCTGTCGACTGCGTATTCCATACTTGCTTTTATAACGTCATCAGCACGTTTTGGACATAAAAAATAACCTTCCGTAAAAGGTTAAAAAAGTTTATAAAAATAGCACCTTAATCTATATCTTTGTTAGGTGCTCTATCCCCAAGCTACAAGTTCAGATTTGGGAAACATTTTTTTACTGGTATTCAATTCTATTCTTTCGATAGCATGTATAAAATAATTATCTTTTTCTTTATCTTCTATCTCAGATTTTTCAGCATTGATAATTTGAAGACTGTCTATATTCACATGAATAACACCTGGCTTAATATTTTCATTATCATTAGGATAATATTTATATATAACAGTCTGGTTATTTTTTTCTTGAAGTTTTAAAATTAGCAAATAATCTCACCTCTATTTAATTAATGCGCTGTAATTGTATTTTTTTCAGATAGTATATGTGCTTCTTTATAACTTAAATTATACTTATTCATTAAAAAGTGTTCAAGTGCTTCGTGCTTTAGCATTATTACATCCATAGATTTAATATTTTTCCCTTTTCTCAATCTTTACCAACTTTGAGCCATATAAAAATCAGGGTCAAATTGTTTAATGCCATTGTCTAGTAGATACTTGTTCTCAAATAGGTGTTCATAAACTCTTTTAATCGCTTTTTCATTCATATTCACATTGTTTGCAATAGTTTTTATCTCTGCCAGTTTATCACGATTTTTTACTGAATTATAATACGTTTGTGCGTGCTTTCTTCTTTTAACACCGTGTTTATCATTTTTGTTACTAAGTGCACCTGACTCGCTAAGGTAATCTTTAATCTGATACTTATCTTTACGTTCATTAAAGAATTTATCCCGCCAGTTTCCCAAATGCGGTACTGTAGTACTTCTACACCATGGATGCATTGGTGGAGCATTGATGCCTGGAACCATGTCTTTAACTTTAAATACTTTGCCATTTAATGTGT
>NZ_KV793038.1:0-27523 GCF_001808345.1 Staphylococcus sp. HMSC06C11 | reverse complement strand
CACGTGCAGATTCAGTAACTAACAATCTACTTGCATTATAAGTATTTGTAACAGTATGTTTCTCATAAACAGTTACATACTCATTAGGATGTCTTCCCCTAAGTGACACATTACTAGCCGTTCTTTCCACTACTTTTTTGAATTACGGCACTATCTTGCCATACTCTTCTAGACCATTTCACACCTTTAAAATTACTATTAACAACACAAAAAAGAGCCGAGACAGTTTCGCCTCAGCTCTTACCCCTAATGTGGTTCCCCTGTTTTGTTTAGCGCTTTAGTATTGTTTCATGTACTGCTCGCGTTCCCATTCAGATTTGCCAGTTTTTCAGCCTCTTGAATGGCATCCTTAATACGTTCATCAGATTTTCTTCTTTCTCTTGCTAAACGATCTTTAATCATTTGAGATACTTCTTCTTGGGAGAATGTTTTCTCCTTTTGCTGTGATTATTCATGAGTTGTTTCTAATTTCTCATTATGCTTCGTTTCTTCAATAATATTACTTTGATTGTTCTCCATGAGATATACCTCCGTTTATAGTCTGTCGACTGCGTATTCCATACTTGCTTTTATAACGTCATCAGCACGTTTTGGACATAAAAAATAACCTTCTGTAGAAGGTTAAAAAAGTGTATAAAAATAGCACCACTTTCTATTTATATGGGTAGAAAGGATGCTTTCAGTTTAAAACAATTGACTTAATTTTATTCTCTGTTATATCGTATAAAATACTACCTGTATCTATTTCTATTGAATTAAATCCATCAAAATTATCATATTTATCATCAAAATCTGTCACTTTTCCAACTAATACTTTATTATTAGTAAGAGTTAATTTGACAATTTTTCCTAAGTAATATTGTAAATTCAAATTAATCACTCCTTTTTAATGTAAGGTACCACATGAAAACCAGTTTTAGAATAATGAACTTTACCTAATTTTGTTTCAATATATTCATCATTTACATAAGATTTGCCGATTATCTTGTTGTAGTTAATAATTTGTTTATTTCTAAATTTCCCTTCATCATCAAATAAAACAGGAAAATTAATAAATTCTTTTTTAGTTATTTTTTCAATCTCCTTGGGATCCAGCGTAATATAACTTGGCAAGATAGAAGAATTATATTTCTTATTATAGTATGCTTTTGTATTTAAAATATGGCGTTCTTGCTTTTCATTATTCAATTCTATCTTTATTTTACCACTACGTATCATATCAAGCATTTCTTTTTTCGCTTTTTCTTGTAATTTTTCTTTTTCTATTACATTGTCCTGTATCCGATACTTATCTTTACGTTCAGTAAAGAATTTATCCCGCCAGTTTCCCACATGCGGTACTGTAGTACTTCTGCACCAAGGGTGCATAGGTGGAGCATTAACTCCAGGTATCATATCTTTAACTTTAAATACTTTGCCATTTAATGTGTGACATATTTTAGATGTTTTCTTGTCAATTTTTGCTACATACTTGTACTCGCCATCTTCACCTAAATCTTTAAGATAAGTTAGCTTCTGTGATTCAGCCTGCACACGTGCAGATTCAGTAACTAACAATCTACTTGCTTTATAAGTAGTAGTGTTAGTTAGTTTCTTAAAATCCTTTATATACTCATTGGGATGTCTCCCTCTAAGTAACATTACTCGTCGTTCTTTCCACTTCTTTTTGAACTATAGCCATATCTTGCCATACTCTTCTAGACCATTTCACACCTTTAAAATTACTATTAACAACACAAAAAAGAGCCGAGACAGTTTCGCCTCAGCTCTTACCCCTAATGTGGTTCCCCTGTTTTGTTTAGCGCTTTAGTATTGTTTCATGTACTGCTCGCGTTCCCATTCAGAAACTTGAGTACGGTAATAATCCCATTCAATTGATTTAGAGTTAATAAATTGATTGTAAATGTGATTTCCTAAAGCTTTTTTGATTGAAGGATTTTCACGCATTGATTTTAACGCAGTATACAATGTTGATGGTAAGTCTTGGATGCCAACTGCTTCTCGTTCTTCACGATTCATTTCGTAGATATTTTGATTTACTGGTTCTGGTACTTCTAGTTTATTCTTAATTCCGTCTAATCCTGCTTCAAGGATTGCTGCTAAAGCCATGTAAGGGTTAGCTGCAGGGTCAACTGAACGTACTTCAATACGAGTTGACAATCCTCTTGAAGAAGGTACACGTACTAATGGAGAACGGTTTTTACCACTCCAAGCGATATAACATGGTGCTTCGTAACCTGGCACTAAACGTTTATAAGAGTTTACTAGAGGGTTACATACTGCAGTGAAACCACGTGCATTTTTAAGAACACCTGCTGTAAATTGATAAGCTGTTTCTGTTAATTGCATTTCGCCATTTGGATCGTAGAATGCATTTTCTTTACCTTTGAATAGTGAAACGTTAAAGTGCATTCCGCTTCCGTTAACACCAAATAGTGGTTTAGGCATAAATGTCGCATGTAAATTATGTTTACGAGCAATAGTTTTTACAACAAGTTTGAATGTTTGAATATTATCACATGCTGTTACAGCATCTGCATATTTAAAGTCAATTTCATGTTGACCAGGTGCAACTTCATGGTGACTTGCTTCAATATCAAAGCCCATATCCTCTAATTCTAATACGATATCACGACGGCAATTCTCACCTAAGTCTGTAGGTGCTAAGTCGAAGTAACCACCATCATCATTAAGTTCTAATGTTGGTTCACCTTTTTCATCTAATTTGAATAAGAAGAATTCTGGTTCAGGCCCCAAGTTGAAGTCTGTGAATCCCATATCTTCCATTTCTTTTAAAACTCGTTTTAAGTTAGCACGAGGGTCACCTTCAAATGGAGTACCATCTGTTTTAAATACATCACAGATTAAACGTGCAACTTTACCTTGTCCAGCAGTCCATGGGAAAATTACCCAAGTATCTAAATCTGGATGTAAATACATATCAGATTCTTCAATTCTTACAAATCCTTCGATTGAAGAACCATCAAACATCATTTCATTATCTAAAACTTTTTCTAATTGGCTAACAGGAACCTCTACGTTTTTAATTGTTCCTAAAATATCAGTAAATTGTAATCTTAAATATCTTACGTTTTCCTCTTCAGCAAACTTACGAATATCATCTTTTGTAAAACTACGTTTTGGCATGGTTTTAATCCTCCAAATTTTATTTAATAAATCTTGATAAGTCACCACGATTTATTGGTAATGTTTCGCTACGCGGTTTCTGTGTTGCATCTACAATCATTCTTTTTCTAGTCTCTTGTTCGTCTGTCGATAAGTGATCTTGATCATCAAAAATGATTTGTTTAATACCTTTAATGTTAAAACCCTTTTCAATTAAAGATTTAATTTCTAAAAGTCTATCCAAATCATTCATTGAAAATAACCTTTTGTTACCTTCAGTTCTTTCAGGTGTAATGAGTTCATGTGTCTCATAGTATCGAATTTGTCTTGGACTTAGTTCGGTTAATTTACTCACTACACTCATAGAGAATACGGCCATGTTACGTCTGATTGAATCGTTAGACTGCACTTGAACCTCTCCTCTACTTTTGAACTTGTCATTAATTTAGCATAGTTTTATCGATAATACAAAAGTATGTAAGGTTTTCTAACATAAAATATCAAAAACCTGTCATATCAATATTTCTACTACCAAATTCATTCAAAATTTTTAATTAATTTCAGGCAACAACTTATACTTTTTAAAATAATTTTATAATTTTCTGACAAAAAGTTCAAACAAATACAAAACTCTCTAAATCAAGTTTATTTAGAGAGTTACATTAATCTTTATATCAAGTTTTGTTTTCGCAGTTGTGTAACTGCTCGTGTTACAGCTAATTTAACATGTTCATAAGTAAGTCCACCTTGTACGTATGCCTCATATGGTGGTCTAATAGGACCATCCGCTGATAATTCTATAGAGGAGCCTTGTACAAAGGTACCTGCTGCCATAATGACATCATCTTCGTATCCAGGCATATAACTAGGTTCTGGACTAAAATGTGCATTAATTGGAGAAGCATGTTGTATACTTTGACAGAAAGATATCATTTGTTCTTTCGTCTCAAATTGTACCGTTTGGATTAAGTCTGTACGTTTTACATTGTATTTAGGTGTCGTTTTCATGTTTAACTTTTCAAGAAGAAGACTGGTAAACAATGCGCCTTTCAAACTTTGACTGACTACATGAGGAGCTAAAAAGAATCCTTGATACATTTCTTGTAAAGAATTTAAAGATGCTCCCGCTTCTTTACCAATACCTGGCGCAGTTAAGCGATAACCGCATCTCTCAATTAAATCTTTACGACCTGCTATATACCCGCCTATCTTAGCTAGTCCACCACCAGGGTTCTTAATGAGTGAACCTGCGATTAAGTCAGCCCCTACTTCAATAGGTTCTTTATCTTCAACAAATTCTCCATAGCAATTATCTACGAATATAATGACACTCGGATGCTGTGTTTTAATTGTATCAATCGCCTCTTCAATTTCATCCACCGGAATTGACGGGCGTTGATCATAACCTTTAGAACGTTGAATAGCAACAACTTTCGTTTTCTCATTTATTGCACTAAGTACAGAAGGAATATCAATTTTACCATTTTTCAATTTGACCTCGTTATAGTGCACACCATGTTCTTTTAAACTTTCTATACCATTCCCGTTCACACCTATCACTTCTAGTAAAGTGTCATATGGACTTCCAGTGATATATAATAACTCGTCACCATATTTTAAAGTACTCTGCAGAGCTAGCGTAATTGCATGGGTACCTGAAATGATTTGTGGTCTGACAAGGGCATCTTCAGCTTTAAATGTGTGAGCGTAAATTTCTTCTAAATGATCTCTACCAAAATCGTCATAACCGTACCCGGTAGATCCTTGCAAGTCACTCTCTGTAGCTTTGACATGGTGAAATGCGTCTAATACTTTTTCTTGATTGATTAACGCAGTTTTCTCAATATCTTTGAAGAATGGTGCTAAAGTCGTTTCAACTTCTTCAATTAATTTGGTCATTTCTTCCATGATTTTTCTTCCTTCTTTATTTTTTATAACCTTTAATACTATAAGTCTCATTGTCTTCATTGAAATAAAGTTCATCAACTAGTGTGTGTTGCTTTAAGAAGTACAATCGATTTGCATCTGTACTATCAACTGTTTCTTCATAATAGTCTAAATGATGTTTTATTTCATCAATCATTAAGTTTCTAACTTTATCTTTATCATTTTCATCACGACTAGATACAAATACATATGGCGATTTAGCAACTGGAGCCTCTTGAGCTTCTGTGCATAAATCTTTTTTATTGAAAATGACAGCCTGAGGTATTTGATCCATATTTAAATCATCAATGATTTGATTAACTGTATCATATTGCGTACGATGTTCAGGATGACTCGCATCAACAACGTGTAATAGTAAATCTGCATCTTTAGCTTCTTCAAGCGTAGATTTGAACGCAGCAACAAGTGTTGTAGGTAATTTCTGAATGAAACCTACTGTATCTGAAATAATAAGATTAAACCCTTCATTTATTTGTATTTGACGTGTTTTTGGGTCTAATGTTGCAAAGAGTAAATCCTTTTCGTAGGTTTCTTCATTCGCTAAAACGTTAAACCAAGATGATTTTCCAGCATTCGTATAACCAACTAAGGCAACTTGGAAAACTTGATTCTGTTCTCGTTTATTTCTATATCTTTCACGATGTTCAACTACTGATTGTAGTTGATGCTTGATTTCATTCATGCGTGTTCTAATATGACGTCGATCCATTTCAAGTTTTGTTTCACCTGGACCTCTTGTACCTATGCCACCGCCTAAACGAGAAAGACTCTTTCCATGACCTTGCAATCGTGGTAAAAGATAATCAAGTTGTGCAAGTTCAACTTGTAATTTACCTTCTCTACTTCTTGCTCTTAATGCGAATATTTCTAAAATCAATTGGGTTCTATCGATGATTTTTATGCCCAAATTATCATTTAATGTTTTAGATTGAGCCGTCGTTAATTCATCATTTGTAACGACAACATCTATATCATGAAATTCGATGAAAGCTTTAATTTCCTCTATTTTACCTTTACCTACATAATATTTATGATCAAATTGTTCTCTATTTTGAGTGATTTGTCCCTTAACATTTAAACGGCAAGTTTGAGATAAAGCTTCTAATTCTTCCATAGTTGAATCAAAATTAAATTGATTATCCGTTTGAGCATGTACACCGATTAAAACAGCAGTCTCTAATTTCTTCTTAGTCGTATGTGGTTGCTGTGCCATGATATACATCTCCTTTTAAAAAGTTACTCAAAACATTCTATCATAGAGTATAAACAAAGACTATACGGTTAAATTATGTTAAATTTGAAGTAAATCGAAAGGGTGATAAATATGGAAACAATTTATGATTTCGTAGTACAAAAAAATAATGGTGAAAATTATAAATTAGAACAGTATAAAGGCGACGTAATGCTAATCGTAAACACTGCTAGTGAATGTGGTTTTACTCCACAATTTGAAGGATTACAGAAGTTATATGATAACTATAAAGATAAAGGCTTTATCGTCTTAGGTTTCCCTTGTAATCAATTTGGCGGACAAGAACCTGGTTCAGGAGAAGAGGCCGCTCAAAATTGTAAAATTAATTATGGCGTTACTTTCCCTATTCATGAGAAAGTAGACGTTAAAGGCGACAATCAACATCCTTTATTCCGTTATTTAACTGATGCTGCAAAAGGTATGTTAAATGAAAAAATAAAATGGAATTTCACTAAATTCTTAGTTGATCGTGAGGGTAATGTTATTAAACGCTTTTCTCCTCAGAAAAAACCAGACCAAATCGCAAGTGAAATTGAAAAATTATTATAATTAATAAGTAAGAGTAATTTAGAGTATAACTACAATGAAAAATGCTTCATGTAATGTGTAATTATTGAAATTAAGACTAACTTCAATCAACACATTGCATGAAGCATTTTTTTATTACAAACATTCCCTTGATTTGTTCTAAAGTGCTTAGTGTTTTAAAACATTATCTTCAATAATTAAATGTATTTCATTGATTAGTAAAACCAACGATTAGATTTTACTTTCAACAAAATGGCGTTATTAATGCACTTTGATTACAACTTCTATTCTTCACTTTTTTCTTCAGTTGATTCTTCTGCTTCATTATCAACTGTGAAAGTGCTGATCGCATGTTTGTAAATCAGATGTTGTTTGCCTTGAGAATTTAAACTTACGACATATTTGTCAAAGTCTTCAATAACACCTTTCATTTGAAAGCCGTTTAAAAAGAATACAGTGACCTCAGTTTTGTCTGCTTTAAAGTTCTCTAGTGCTTGATCTTGGATGTTTTCGTTTGCAATCATGTTTAGAACTCCTTTTATTTATTTGGGTTGTAATCTCATCTAACATCATCTGAAGTGACATTTTTTCTTTATCTAACCAACGAACGTCCATTTTATTTTTAAACCAAGTTAATTGTCGTTTCGCATACTTACGTGAATGCTGTTTAAGTTTTTCAACAGCATCATCCATCTGTATATGACCTTTTACTACAGGTACGAGTTCTTTATATCCAATTGCTTGCATACTTTGACTTGATTCAAAACCTTGTTCTACGAGGTCTTGCACTTCTTTAAATAATCCGTGACCCAACATAATATCGACACGTTTATTTATTTTAAAATATAATGTTTCGCGCGACATTTCAATCCCTAATAATAATGTATCATAATTTTCAGTAAATTGTTGCACTTTCTTGCGAGAACTTAAAAGTTTTTTTGTTTTTAAATAGTATTCTATCGCTCGAAGTACTCTTTTTCGATTATTTGGATGAATATCTTCTGCAGAGTCACTATCAAAAGATGCTAGATACTGATGCAATTCTCCATTATTATAGTGTTTTAATTCTTCAAGTTGTGCTTGAACACGTTTCATTTGCTCTTCTGAAATAGTTTCATCTTCAAATGCATAATTATAAAGTAATGATTGTATGTAAAGGCCCGTGCCACCCGCGATAATAGGTAATTTACCTCTATTTGTAATATCTTCAATACATGCTTCTGCACGTTTTTTAAATTCAAATGCCGAAAACGACTCATCTGGTTCTAAGATGTCTATCATATGATGCGTGATACCATCCATTTCATCTTGTGTTACTTTAGCTGTTCCAATATCCATATTTTTATATACTTGCATTGAATCGCCACTAATGATTTCTCCATTAAATTTTTTGGCAACTTCAATACTTAATTCAGTTTTACCTGATGCTGTTGGTCCAACAATAACAACAATAAATGGCTTATGTTGATTCGTCATTTCGTTATTCACTCACTTTATTTTTCTTTAAAATTTGTTTCTCTATCCATTCAAACATATGTTGCCACGTTGTTTGATAGTCGTCTTCAAATAAAATTTCATGTCTTTTATTTTTATATAGCTGTACAGTAATGTGCTTAATACCTGATTTTTTATATAATTTACCTAATTGTTTGATTCCTTTTCCATAATCACCAAATGGATCTTCTTTTCCTGAAATCAATAAAATTGGCAATTGTTTGTTAAGTTTATCTAGACATTTAGGTTCTATTGTTAGCATCATAAATTTTACAGTTTGATAAATTAACTGATTAGATACTTTGAAACCACAGTATTCATCTTTAACAAATTTCTCTACCTCATCACGTCTTGTAGATATCCAATCACTTTCAGTTAAGGGATTGTCTATTCGTTTGTTAAATGATTTATTAACTAATTTATTCACCCAATTTACTCGACGGCGTTTTCCTAAAATCATCGTAATGAGTTTCAAAGCGAAAGTCGCCGGAACACCCTTCCATTTCGGGAACATGCCAGTACCTGTTAATATTAATCCATTTGCAAATTCTGGGTATCTCATAACAAATAATCTTGCAATAATAGAGCCCATAGAATGTCCAAGGACAACGTAAGGAACTATAAGTTCAGTACCATATAGTGTTTCAACTATCTCATACGCATCATCAGCGATCTGAGACATACTCTCAAAATGACCCCGTTCAACTTCATCAATATCTTTACCATGACCACGATGATTGTGTCTTAAAACATCGTATCCTTGTATATTCAACGCATTTACTAACTCGTCATAACGGTCCATATGTTCAGCCATACCATGAAAAAGATGAATAATACCGATAGTATTTTTCTTCGCTTTATCAACTTTAACTTCAATCATTGTTCCATCTTCAACAGTAATTTTAAATTGACTTTGACTCACAACATATGCCCCCGATCTTTCTAACTTCAAATTTAGGTTTAATTCAATGCGTTTATTTAAACCATTTTATAAATAATATACCGTGAGACATTGATGTAATCAAATCGTTTGCATATTAACATTACCCTCATTAATCATTTATTTTTAGAAAATGATGGCACAAAATTTGCAAATTAAAAAACTACTTATGAATGAAAGCGAGAGCCAACATTCACAAGTAGTTTATTAGATATTCATACGTTTTAATTCAACATGTTTATTCTTTAACTGCTGGTTGATTATTTCCAGTACGTGCTTGATCAATTGCTTCTTCTACTTCTTTAGTGTAAGACTCTTTTTGAGCATCTGAATAGTTAAGCATGTCAGCCATAACGTCAATAACAGCATCTTTATAATCTAAAACATCTTGAATATTGAAGTATAATTTACCTGAACGACGTACTAAGAAGTCAGTTGGTTTGTAAACCATTTCTTGTTGAATTCCGTAAACTAATTCCACATAAATTTCTAATGGTAAATGATTATCTTGTTGTTTAGCAGTTTGAGCTATGTTGAATAAATGATCTACGTTAGAACCATATTTACTAGCTAATCTACGTGCAACATCTTCTTCAATACCAAATCCTTTGGCTGCGTCAACTTTTTGGTCAACAAAGTGTTGATAGTTTTTACTACCACCTACGTCACCGCCAGAAATTTTAAGATATTTAGTTGCACATGGTTCAAATTTAAGTCCATGTTCTTGTTTTAAACGTTTAGCTAATAAGTCAACAATATCTAGTGCCATATGACGATAACCTGTTAACTTACCACCAGCAATAGTAAGTAGGCCTGATTCACCTTCCCAAACTTCATCTTTACGAGAAATTTCAGATGGGTCTTTACCTTCTTCTAAGATTAATGGACGAACACCTGCCCAAGTTGATTCGATATCTTCATCTTTAACATTAACACTTGGGAACATGTAATTAATTGCATCAATGAGATAATCTCTATCTTCTTGTGTAGTTAATGGTGTTGCTTTTTCGTTATCATAGAAAGTATCAGTTGTACCAACATATGCTTTACCTTCACGAGGTATAGCGAAAATCATACGACCATCTTTTTCAGTGTCGAAATAAACTGCTTGGCCTAATGGGAATTTAGATTGGTCGATAACAACGTGCACACCTTTAGTTAAACGTAGTTGTTTATTATTACGCGCATAGTCACCACTTCTCACTTCATCAACCCATGGACCAGAAGCATTAATTACTTTTTTAGCTTTAATACCGTATGTTTCTCCGTCAATCATATCTAATACTTCGATACCATTAACTTTTTTATTTGAATCATAAGTGAAATGTTCTGAACGAGTATAGTTAATGATTTCTGCACCTTTTTCAGCTGCTTTTTTCATAACTTCAATAGTTAAACGAGCGTCATCAGTACGGTATTCAACGTAATAACCGCCACCTTTTAAACCTTCTTGTTTAACTAATGGTTCTTTATCTAGTGTATCTTGTCTAGATAACATTTTTTTACGTTCAGATTTTTTAACACCAGCTAGTCTATCATACATTGTTAAACCGATAGCTGTTGAGAATTTACCGAATGTACCACCTTTATGCATTGGTAACAGCATCCATTCAGGTGTAGTTACATGTGGACCATTCTCATAAACAATTGCACGTTCTTTACCAGTTTCAGCAACAACGCCAACTTGTAATTGTTTTAAATATCTTAAACCACCATGAACAAGTTTAGTAGATCTAGAACTTGTACCTTGTGCGAAATCTTGCATTTCAACTAATGCTACTTTCATACCGCGGTTACTGGCGTCAAGAGCAATACCTGCACCTGTAATACCACCACCGACGATAACAACGTCATATTCATTTTCTCTTAAATTTTTCTTGATATGATCTCTTTTCAATGTAGATAATGCCATTATCTAAACGCCTCCTAGAAATAAATAAAAAACGAGACACCTATCCCACAACAACATTTAATTGTTTTGTACGAACAGATCTCTCGTTTCTCGATTTTCTTATTAACTTAAATAAAGTATATCACATTTAAGAAAATCAAGTCCATTTATTGCTCATTTTTCCTTTAAAAAATTTGTCTTAATCTTCTAATTTGAATACTTGAGTTGCTTCAACAGCTTTTTTCCAGCCTTTGTATAACTTAGTGCGTTGTTCATCTTCCATTTTTGGTTCAAATTCAGTTTCAAGCTTCCAACGTTCTCTAATATCTTCTTTATCGTCCCAGAATCCTACAGCTAAACCTGCTAAGTATGCAGCACCTAAAGCAGTAGTTTCTTGAATTTCAGGTCTTTCAACTGCTGTATTAACGATATCAGCTTGGAATTGCATTAGGAAGTTATTTTTAACTGCACCACCATCTACACGTAAGTTTTGTACTTCAATAGATGAATCTTTTGACATTGCTTCCATAACATCACGTGTTTGATAGCATAGTGATTCTAATGTTGCACGGATGAAGTGTTCCTTTTCAGTACCGCGAGTTAATCCGAAGAATGCGCCTCTAGCATCAGAATCCCAATAAGGCGTACCTAAGCCTACAAATGCTGGAACCATATAAACGCCTTCAGTTGAGTCCACACGTGAAGCGTAGTTCTCAGTTTGAGGTGCAGAATTAATCATTCTCAAACCATCACGTAACCATTGGATAGCTGAACCTGAAACAAAGATTGAACCTTCAAGCGCATAGTTCACTTTGCCGTCAATGCCATATGCAATAGTTGTTAATAATCCACTTTCTGATTTAACCGCTTCTTCACCTGTGTTCATTAACATAAAGCCACCTGTACCGTAAGTGTTTTTAACGTCTCCACGGTCGAAACAAGCTTGACCAAATAATGCAGCTTGTTGGTCACCAGCGATACCGGCAATAGGTACTTCTTGACCGAAGAAGTGATAATCTATAGTTTTAGCATACACTTCGCTTGATTCTTTAACTTCAGGAAGCATTTGTTTAGGAACATCTAAAATGTCTAATAGTTCATCATCCCATTTTAAATCATGAATATTGAACATTAAAGTACGACTAGCATTCGTATAATCAGTGATATGAGCCGCTTTACCTGACAACTTCCAAACTAACCAAGAATCAATAGTTCCGAATAATAAGTCTCCATTTTCTGCTTTCTCTCTTGCGCCATCAACATTATCTAAAATCCATTTTACTTTAGTTCCTGCAAAATAAGGGTCTAATAGTAAACCTGTTTTATCTCTGAATGTTTCTTCATAACCTTGATCTTTTAATTCAGTACAAATATCTTGCGTTTGACGTGATTGCCAAACTATCGCGTGATAAATTGGTCGTCCGGTATTTTTATCCCAAACCACTGTTGTTTCACGTTGGTTAGTAATACCGATACCTTCAATTTGTTCAGATTGAATATCATTTTCATTCATAACTTCAGCCATTACTGAAAGAACTGAAGTCCAAATTTCGTTAGCATCATGTTCTACCCAACCTGAGTGTGGAAAATGTTGTTTAAATTCACGTTGAGAAACACCTTTAATTTCTCCATCTTTATTAAATAAGATTGCACGTGAACTTGTTGTTCCCTGATCGATTGATAAAATATATTTTTCCATAGGTTTTGACTCCTTTTGATGTGATTAATAATAAGCTTTATAAAGTTAACATTTTAAAACTATTTATAAAGTATCAACCATTATATCTATACACATAATTGAGAAATTTTAATCCCGATAATTATAATTATCTAATATATTGTTACTATTAGTAAATTGATTCAATGTCACCTTTTTTTGAAGATTTATTTAAAATTAACCCTAATACTAGAGTGATTACTACTACTAAAATTCCAACGGCACAACTTACATTAAATGTTTGTTTATAAAATACTTCGTAAATGACTGCACCGAGCATACCACCTGCAATAGGACCTAACACAGGCACTATAGCATATGACCAATTAGATTTACCCTTTCCTGCAATTGGCAATATTGCATGGGCAATACGTGGGCCTAAATCACGAGCTGGGTTAATTGCATAACCAGTAGGGCCTCCTAAACTTAAACCAATTGCTACAATTAAAGCGCCAACAATAAGTGGGTTTAATCCGTCAGCAATTTTATTCACACCAATAAATAGAATACCTAAAGTTAAAGCCATTGTACCGATTATCTCACTTAAAAAGTTGGCGAAATAATTTTTGATACCAGGTGCTGTAGAGAACACGCCTAATTTAACGTCAGGTTCTTCAGTGACTTTCCAATGTGGAAGATACATTAACCAAACGAGTGCACCACCAACGATACCACCTAACATCTGGCAAATGATATATCCTGGTACTTGAGCCCAACTGAATCCGCCATCCATGGCAAGAGCTATAGTTACAGCTGGGTTTAAATGTGCACCTGAGAATTTACCAACAGCGTAAGCACCCATTGACACGGCAAGTCCCCAACCCGCTGCGATAACAATCCAGTCAGCGTTGTTGCCTGCACTTCTCTTCAAGTTGACGTTTGCACATACGCCACCCCCGAAAAGGATTAGAATCGCAGTTCCTAAAAATTCTGCTAAATAAGCATTCATATAAATTCCTCCCAAAAAACAGAGAGACCCCTACCATAGCGATATTAAGCTCGTAGAAATCTCCCAGTCTCTGTTCTATTATTAACTTTTAAACTTGATACAATTTTACTATTGTGTTGTAAGCGTTGTCAATAACTTTGTAAAATAATTGTCATAATTAGTATTTATAATTATAAAAATAGTGATGAAATATTATTGATAACCAAAACACTTATTAAATATTTTAGTTTTATTGATAATTTTTTATAAAAAAAGAGTTGCTCAAAGAAGAAAATCATTCTTTAAACAACTCATAATTTGTAACTACCAGAGCTTTTGATAGCTTGTAGTAACATATTTAGCTCCACTAGATATGGCTTCTTGAATTTCTGCTTCATCATTGATTAATCCGCCCGCAATAACTGATGTTGTAGTCTCTTTTTGAATTTGATTAATCGCTTTACTAGCTATACCTGGTAATACTTCGACAAAATCTGGTTCGACTTTTTTAATTAACTCTATACTTCTAGTTAGTGCTTGGCTATCAATAATAAACACTCTAAATATCGTTAAGGTATTTAATGATTTGGCTTTCCTAATCACTTTTGTTTTTGTAGAAACGATACCTTTTGGTTGATATTGTTGAATGATATATTCACAAGCAAATTCATCATGGCTCAATCCTTTAATCAAATCGATATGAATATAACACTCTATATTATATTGCTTTAGTAACCCCATAATACTTTTCAAATGGCCGATATGCATATCTAACAATACACAAGCTTTATAGTTCGTCTTCGTTAATCTTTCAAGATCTCTCATGTTTCTAATAGCTGGTAAAATATTTTCTTTCAAGATAACAGCTCCTCTACATCACTCGTTTAAATAGTTTTTCTAATTCATAATTTGAAAAATTGATTATAATTGGTCTACCATGCGGACACGTAAATGGATCTTCTGCTTCTCTTAGTTGGTCAATTAAATCTGACATTTCGTTATTTTTTAAATAATGATTTGCTTTAATAGATTTCTTGCAAGACATCATAATCGCTGCATCTTCTCTTATCTTTTTCACATCTACTTTTTTATTTTCTAATACTAACTCAATCATATCTTTAATTATTTCCTGTGCTTCAGCTTTTGGAAACCATACTGGATAACTATTTACAATATAATCATGACCACCAAAATGCTCTAGGTGTATTCCAACTTTATCTAATTCATCTATATACTGGTCAATAATCATTTGTTCATCTTTTGAGAAATGAAATGTAAGAGGTATAAGTAAATTTTGAACTTCGTTAGATACTTCTCCTATTTTATCTCTAAAATATTCATACTTTATTCTCTCTTGCGCTGCATGTTGATCTATCATAAACATACCATTTTCATTTTGAGCAATAATATACGTTCCATGAACTTGGCCCACAACTTCCATGTATGGTACACGTCGCTTAGGATCTTGACTCACTGTACCTTTAATATCTTCTTCGTTATTAGAGGTTGATTCAGTATTTAAAAGGTAATCGTCCTCCATATCATTAAGTATGTCTTTTTGAACTTGAGAGTAATTATCCTCTTCGGAACGTTGTATATTATGAGAGGTAAATCCTTGCTCATTTTCATGGTTTGATAAAGTAGTATTTGTATCTTGGTAATTATTGATACCTTCTCTAATTTCTGAATCATTAGTATTGTAATGGTCCTTATTAGATGAAGGATGGGCGGTTGTTAAGTCGTCATTTGTCACTTCAGAATTTCGTTTTTCGAAATCCATTTTTTGTTGTTCAAATGATTCAAGGACTTTATTCTTTTTAGGCGTTCGGTCTAAATCATTTTGTGGAATCAGAATTCTATCATTGAATGCCTCTCTAATTTTTTCAACTATTAAATCATATAACTGGTCCTCTTTTGATAAACGAACTTCTAACTTAGTTGGATGTACATTAACATCTACTAAAATAGGATCCATTTCAATGTTGATATAGCAAATTGGATATCTGCCTATAGTTAATAATGTATGGTATCCTTCTAAAATAGCTTTGTTAAGAATAAAATTCTTGATATATCTACCATTAATAAAAATTGAAATATAATGCTTGTTACTTCTTGAATGTTCAGGTTTTGCAAAGAAACCTTCAAGATGATAATCACTTGTATCTCCTGAAATATGTACTAAATCTTTAGCAACTCTCATTCCATATATCTCTGCCATCACTTCATTCGTACGACCTGAACCGTTCGTGCTTATTAGTGTTTTGCCATCAGACACTAAAGAGATTCTAATATCAGGATGACTCATCGCCATTCGATTAACAATATCAGTTATCTTCCCTAATTCTGTATAAAGACTTTTAATATATTTTAAGCGCGCTGGTGTATTATAGAATAAGGATTCAACTAATATGTCTGTACCTTTTTTAGCTTTTGCTGGCTTACGATTAACGATCTCACCATTTTCAGCATATACTTCAAAGCCATTTTCATTATCTGTACACGTCTTTAATGTCACTTTAGATACTGATGAAATACTGGCTAAAGCCTCACCACGAAATCCTAAAGTTCTAATATGGAATAAGTCATCATCAACATCTAATTTGCTTGTTGCGTGTCTATGAAAGACAAGACTTAAATCATCTTGCTCAATACCTGTGCCGTTATCAACAACTCTAATTGAAGAAATACCTGATTGTTCCACTTCAATATTTATCTCGGTGGATTTTGCATCAATCGCGTTCTCCAATAATTCTTTAACTACAGAGCTGGGTCTCTCTACAACTTCGCCGGCTGCAATTTTGTTAGCTAATGAGGTTTGTAATTCTTTTATTTTTCCCATTTCTTACACCTACCTCTATCTTAATTGATTCTGTAACTCACTTAATTTCACAAGTGCTTCTATAGGCGTCATATTGGATAAATTCAAATTTTTAATTTCTAATTCTAATTCACTTTGTTCTTCACTATTATCAAATAAATCAAATGCAGCTTGTTCAAATGAATCTTTGATCATTGATTTGTCGTCACTATTGTGATGCTCATTTTTTACATTTTCATCATTTGTATGATTATTTGGTAATTCATTAGGCATAATTTGATTAGATGGTTTTTGTTCAAATTCATCTAGTATTACTTGAGCTCGACTTATTACTTCTTCTGGCAAATCAGCTAATTTAGCTACTTGTATACCATAACTATCATCGACGGCTCCATCTTTAACTTTATGCAAGAATATCAGTTCTCCTTGATATTCATCAGCAGCTACATGTACATTTTTTAAACATGGTAACATTTGATCTAGTGAAGTTAATTCATGATAATGAGTTGAAAATAGTGTTTTAGCATGAGAAGTTTGTGCTACATACTCAATCATGGCTTGTGCTAAAGCAAGTCCATCATAAGTAGATGTCCCTCTACCAATTTCATCAAAAATAATTAAACTATTTTCTGTAGCATAAGTTAACGCTTTTTGTGCTTCCAACATCTCTACCATAAATGTACTTTTACCTGAAACTAAGTCGTCAGCTGCACCTATTCTAGTAAAAATTTGATCAAATATAGGTAATATAGCAGAATCACAAGGTACGTATGCTCCCATTTGTGCCATAATGCTAATAATTGCTACTTGTCTCATGTAAGTTGACTTACCAGACATATTTGGCCCAGTTATGAGATAAATAAATGTATCATTGTTTAAACTACAATCGTTCGGCACATAATCGTTATGATCCATAACTCTCTCAACCACTGGATGTCTCGAATTCTCTAAATGTAAGGTTTTATCATCACTGAAAGATGGTCTTACATAATTATATTTTTGCGCAATTTCAGCAAAACTCTGTAGACAATCTAATTCAGAAATAATTTTAGCTTGTTGTTGTAACCTTTCAGTGTAAGTTTTAATGTGCTCACGCAATTTAACGAATAATTGATACTCTAATTCAATCGCTTTATCTTCGGCACCTAAAATGATATCTTCTTTTTCTTTCAATTCATCTGTAATAAAACGCTCTGCATTGGATAATGTTTGTTTGCGATTGTAGCCATAATCGCTAGGTTCAAATCCTTGCAAATTAGCACGTGTGATTTCAATAAAATAACCAAAAACCTTATTAAAACTTATCTTAAGAGACTTGATACCTGTACGCTCACGTTCCTTAGCCTGTAATTCTGCTAACCAATTTTTACCGTTCTTAGAAGCTTCTAAGTATTCATCTAGTTGTTCATTGAAACCTGTCTTGAATAATCCACCATCTTTAACTGAAATTGGAGGTTCTTCTACTAAACTCTCTTCTAATAGTTCTAAAAGATCATCTAACGGCTCAAGTTCACTAAATTGAGTAGTAGTTTGAGCATCTAATTCATTAAGTAATTCTTTAATATGTGGAATTTCTGATATTGAGTGCTTAAGCTGAATTAAATCTCTGGCATTCACATTGCCATAACTGACTCTACCTACCAATCTTTCAATATCATAAACTTGATTTAAATAATTACGTAAGGTATCTCTTTCGATAAAACGATTAATGAATTCTTCAACTATATTTAATCGATCATTAATTTGGTCTTTACTAATTAAAGGTCTATCTACCCATTGTTTTAATCTTCTAGCACCCATTGGTGTTTTTGTTTCATCCATCAACCAAAGTAAAGTACCCTTTTTAGATTTGAGTCTAATACTCTCTGTTAGTTCTAGATTACGTTTGGCATAGAAGTCCATCTTCATGAAATCAACAGCCGCATATTGTACAACTTCTTCTATATGAGATAAGTCTCTCTTTTGAGTATGATGAATATAATCTAGTAATAATTGTACAGATTTATACATTAGATTATGAGTAAGCTTATTAGTCTCGTATTGTTCATTTGATAGAGTCTCACGTACTGTAATTGTTTCTGTAGTCATACTAATTTGGCGTTTGAGTTCTTCAGATAATGCTTCATTAACAACAATTTCATTAGGATTTATCGTCGTTATTTCATTTAATAACGTCGCTTCGTCTTGAAAATGGGTAGACTTAAATTCTCCAGTAGAAACATCACAATAACTAAGTGCTATTTCTTCATCTTTTACAAAACTAAGAATGTAGTTATTTTGTTTTTCATCTACGCCACCTTGTTCCATGACTGTACCAGGAGTGACAATTCTTACAACTTCTCTTTTAACCATGCCTTTTGTTTGTTTAGGGTCTTCCATCTGTTCACAAATCGCTACTTTATACCCATTATTAATTAAGGTTTCAATATAACTATCTGCTGAATGATAAGGTACGCCACACATTGGGATTGGATTTTCTTTTTTAGCGTCTCTTTTAGTTAAGGTGATTTCAAGTACTCTTGAGGCTTCTTTGGCATCTTCAAAGAACATTTCATAGAAATCGCCGAGTCTAAAAAATAATAAACAATCATCATATTCTGATTTTATTTTTAAATATTGTTGCATCATCGGTGTTACATTCGCCATTTCTATTTTCACAACCCTTATTCATAAATATTTTTCTATTTTTAAAATTTTTTACGCACTGTTTTAACTCATACATTTTAACATATAAATATGTAACTCGCTTAATCAAAAAGTGAATAAAAAAGCACGCTCTATTATACGAATTAAACAGAGTTACCCCATTTATTTAATCCCTTAATAATAAAGCGTACATGATAATTAATTATTTCTTTTTAAATTTATCTAATAACCCGCGTCTTTTTAAAATAATAAGTATTATATAGCTAATTAGAGAACCAATTACACTTGAAACCATAAACGCTATCATTAATGGTTTTACAAAGAAGTCTTCCATTCCCATAAACCATGCTAAAGGTATACACATTAAACTTCCTATGACACCAGTTCCTAAAACTTCTCCAACTGATGCCATGAAAATATGTTTTCTATACATGTAGAATAGACTAGACAAGAGAACTCCAATCATACTACCCGGGAAAGCAAAAGGACTACCTGTTCCAAAACTAATTCTTAAAATTGAAGAAATAAGCGCTTGAGCTAATCCATACCACGGTCCTACAAACACAGCGCATAAAACATTAATAAAATGTTGAACAGGCGCTGCTTTTATAGGTCCTAAAGGTATTACAATAAGACTACTTAATACAACGTTGATTGCGATTAAAAATGCAGTTATAGTCAAATTCCTTATTTTCATAGCATTTACTCCTCAATTAGCTTTTATTCCTTATGCTCTCGTTTGCTATGTTCATTAAGTCTATCTTCCATTGTTTTGATCATCATTTGTAATAAATCATTCGCATCGTATTGTGCAGAACGAAATTCTTCGACTATTGGTAAATTATTTATTTCATCTTCAATATGATGAATTTGATTTTCAGATTGTCGGAAGGCAGTATCTTTCCCATAATTTTGAAAGTTGACAGATTGTTTTTGTTGATTTTTTAAACTTTTCATCTTACTTTCAATTGTTTTATTATTATGGATTTGCTGTTCAATCGATTGGTAATCTTTTACAACATCTAGGTCATTAATGCGTTGCGCTAGTATATCTGCATGTTTTAAGATATCCTCTTTTGAATACATTGTTTAATGAACCACCATTGCCTTTTGATGTTCTTTCACAAATGTTCCATTTAATGAATATTGTTTTGCTTCATCGATTTTAACATCAACAAGTTTTCCAATCATTTCTTTAGGAGCTTTAAAGTTGACTAGTTTATTTTTATCAGTGTAACCAGCTAATACTGTGTCATCCTTTTTACTTGCTCCTTCACACAATACTGTAACGATTTTACCTTCATACTTACTCATAGCTTTTTGAGAGTATTCACCTACTTTTTTATTTAACCTTTGTAATCGTTCTTTTTTCACTTCAGTAGGCACATTATCTTTCATTTTAGCAGCTGGTGTTCCATCTCTTTGAGAGTATAGATAAGTATAAGCATGTTCAAATTCTACTTCATCATATAACGATAGCGTTTCTTCAAATTGTTCTTCAGTTTCATTAGGATATCCTACAATAATATCTGTTGTTAACGCTATATTAGGAATTGCAGTTTTTATTCTATTTACTAAATCAAGATAGCTTTCACGAGTATATTTACGACCCATAATTTTTAAAACGGCATTGTTCCCTGATTGAACTGGTAGGTGAATGTGAGGAACTATATTACCACCATTTGCTATAACTTCAATCATACGATCCGTAAAGTCCCAAGGGTGACTTGTTGTAAATCTTACTCTTGGTATATCAATCTTAGATATATCTTCTAGTAAATCACCAAGTCCATAATCTAGATCTTCGATATCTTTACCATAGGAATTTACATTTTGACCTAATAAAGTAATTTCTTGATAGCCTTCTCTTGCTAATTCTCTTACTTCATTAATAATATCTTCAGGGCGACGGCTACGTTCCTTACCTCTCGTGAAAGGTACGATACAATATGTACAGAATTTATCACATCCATACATGATATTAACCCAAGCTTTTATACTACCTTCTCTTACCTTAGGAAGATTTTCAATAACATCTCCCTCTTTAGACCAAACTTCTACTACCATTGCTTTAGATAAATACGCTTCTTCTAAAATTTCAGGTAAGTGATGGATGTTATGTGTACCAAATATCATATCTACATTTTGATAAGATTTTAGAATTTTATTTACTACTGATTCTTCTTGAGACATACATCCACATACCCCGATTAGACAATCAGGACGTTCTTTTTTAAGATGTTTTAAATTTCCAATTTCACTAAAAACTTTGTTTTCCGCATTTTCCCGAATAGCACAAGTATTAATTAAAATTACATCTGCTTGATTAATATCAGTTGTCGCACTATAACCTAAAGCCTTTAATATCCCCGCCATAACTTCAGTATCATGTGCATTCATTTGACAACCATACGTTTTAATTAAAAAAGTACGACCGTTACCCATGTTTTTATACTTTTCATCAATATGAAAGTCTCTATTATATTGTACTTCTTGTTTCCCACGTTTTTTTGCTTCTTTTAAACTAGGTGGTTGATACACTTGTTCAAAGTATTTGCTATAGTCTTTTTCAGCTTTACGATCACGCTCAGCTAAAATGTTTATCGTACCAGCTTTTCTTTGTTCTTCATTCACTTTGAAAAATCCTTTCTATAAGCCCATAATCATTACTACATTATATTAAATTTAAAGTTAAAGTGCAAAAAGACGTTTTGTTTTATTTTTCAAAAATGACATATAAAAAGAGACAAATCAAACCTTTTAAGCTTAATTTGTCTCTAACCTATTATAAGAAATTTAACATTAGTTTATTATGTGATACTTAGTTTATTCTTCATCATATTTGCCAGTTAATGTCTCAATATCAATTCCTTCAGGGACGTGATAAAATTTAACTTGGCTAATAATACTTGGACATTCTAATTCAACCATTCTCTCATTAAGTTTTTGAATTAGAATAAGACACTCACTCATTTCTCCTTGAACAGTTGTTTCCAATGGCCCTACTCTATAATGCATTCCTGATTCATCAATAATTTTAATTGCCTCATCAACATAAGGAATCACATCTTCATTGTTTGAAGTTCTAGGAATTATTTGTACACTCATTAAAGTATCTTGCACTACAATATCACTCCTTTTATTTATACAATCATATACTCATATTTTAACATTCATAAAGTAAGTATACGCTAAAGACTAAACTTGTTGTAGTGCTTTAATTGTTGCATCTGCAAAGTCGTACATCAAGTCACCCCAGTTATCTCGGTCTTCACGACTTTTACGAGAACTTTTGTTATTCACAAATAATTCTTTTCTAAGACTTGAAGTTAACTCGATTTGAACGCCAGCATTATTCTTAGTTAAATTAATAATATTTTCATCTTGCTTTCCAGCCATTGTATTCGGCGCTTCTTGTACCTTTATACCTACATCTGATAATGCATCACTTAATATATCAATAAGTTGCTGATCATTGCCTCCAAGATAAGCTACACTATCTTCACCTTTACAACCATGCAATGCTATCGCTCTTTCACTTTTTTCAACAATTTTAATAGCTTGTGGGTCATCGTAATTTGTAGATGTAACATGCAATTCATTATTGCCTTTACTACGTAGTCCCTTAAAAGAAAAATAATTATAATTCCCTTTATCAGCAATCACTTGTGCTAACTCAGTCGTAGCTGGTTCAATACCACCACCGTGAATCGCTAAGATTGATACACTACTATCTTTATCATCTGTTTCAATTTCCCAATCTTCATTTTCCACAGTTACGTTTTCTAATTCTTTCATTGATTTAAATCTATCCATGACTACCTCCAATAAGATTGTTTATTTTGCATATTCCCAAAATAAATAATTTAAAAAGTCATTTACGTAATTTAAATATTTTTAATCAAGAATTAAAATATAGATTTTCATCATAAAAAAACTGAGCACCCCATGTAGGCACTCAGATAACAAAAATTTATATAAATTGAGCTGTCAAATCATTAAACGTATCTTCTGAAATATGAACATCTTTTTTAGCTAGAGCCTCATCTTCAAGTTCATTAATTTGAGATTCGTATGAAGGCGTTTCAGTATCTTGATAGACAATACCTTTAACTAGCGATTCGTGCTCTAAAACTGTTCGCATAGCTAACTGTTTATCTGAATTATCATAATCATCAATATCATCAATGCTAGTTAAATGCTCTTTAAACCAATCATAAGTGTTAACTTTGTTATATGTTACACAAGGTGAGAATACATTAACAAACGAAAATCCATCATGATTAATCGCATCCTCAATCATTTTAGTTAATGCTTTAATATCACTTGAAAAACCTTGTGCTACAAATGTAGCACCTGATGAAAGTGCTAATTCTAATGGGGCTACATTTTTCTCAATATTCCCTTTAGGTGTAGATTTAGTTACAAAACCTACTGCTGAAGAAGGTGATGTCTGACCTTTAGTTAAACCGTAAATCTGATTATCCATGACAATGTATGTCATATTCATGTTTCTTCTTAATGCATGAATCGTATGCCCCATACCGATTGCATAACCGTCTCCATCGCCACCTGAAGCAATAACAGTTAAATCTTTGTTCGCCATTTTAACACCCTGTGCTAAAGGTAAGGCACGTCCATGTATAGCGTGAACACCATAAGAATTAATGTATCCTGATAATCTACCAGAACATCCAATGCCTGTAATAATTGCAACTTCTTCAGGTTCCAAACCTACATTGGCCGCTGCTTTTTGTATGGCCGCTTGTACAGAGAAATCTCCACATCCTGGGCACCAATTTGGCTTAACATTATTTCTAAAATCTTTGAATGTAGCCAATTAAACCAACTCCTTAATTTCCTTGACTATCTCTAATCCTTTATCTTCAATTTCATGAGGTAAAAAAGGTGTACCATCATATTTAGTTTGGTTCACTAATTTTTCTTCTACTTTTGTGTTCATTTTTAAAATATTAGATAACTGACCTTGATAATTATGTTCAGCTACAATCACTTTAGATGCTTTATCGATTGCATGTTGAATCGTATCTTTAGGGAATGGATGTAACTGACGAATTTGTATAGTATTAACTTTAATACCTTGAGATTCCAAACGTTCTGCGCCTTCGTTAATAGCACCTTTGGTAGAAATAAAACCTATATATAATAAATCTGCCTCATCATATTTTTCATTAGATTCAATAGGTTTTTCTATAACTAGATTTTCTGTTTTACGCATACGTTTTTCCATTTGTGCTTGTCTATTAGAAGCCGCTTCACTAGGTTTACCTTCTTCATTATGTTCAACACCAGTGATGTGATGAACGCCACCTTTTACACCCGGAATAGGACGAGGTGAAATTCCATTACCTGTTAAGGCATATCTTCTAAAGTAGCCTTTATCATCTTCTTCACGTTCTATATCAGATTGAAGTAATTCGCCGCGTTTAATTTGAATCTTATTATAATCTAATGACTTAACTGTTTGTTTACCTAAAGAAAGTTGTAGATCACTTAAAATAATGACAGGACATTGATATTCCTCTGCTAAATTGAATGCCTCTACTGTAAGATAGAATGCATCTTCAGCATCAGTTGGAGCAACTACAATTTTTGGAATATCACCGTGTGTACCATATATCATTTGCATTAAATCTGATTGTTCTTGTTTAGTAGGTAAACCTGTTGAAGGTCCGCCACGTTGAGTGTTGATGACTACGAATGGTGTTTCAGTCATTCCTGATAAACCAATTGATTCCATCATCAATGATAAACCAGGACCTGCACTTGCTGTAAACCCTCTTACACCAGCATAGTTAGACCCTATAGCCATTGTAGCTGCAGCAATTTCATCTTCCGTTTGAACAACAGTGCCACCGACTTTAGGAAGATTCGCAATCATATACTCCATAATTTCAGATGCTGGAGTAATAGGATAAGCAGCCATAAATTTAGAACCTGCTGATATTGCTCCTAATCCAATTGCATCATTACCTATCATATACAAGTGAGGATCTTCATTAATTGCTTCTAATTCAAAGTCTCCCTGAATAGAACTTAGGTGTTCTTTCATTAAACGATAACCTTCGTTAAGCGCTTCGATATTCATATCAACTACTTTTTCTCCCTTTTTAGAGAACATGTTCGTAATTAATTCTTCAAAAGTAGTTGTGTCTAAATTCATAAGCGCTGAAGTAGCTCCAATAGCCACCATGTTTTTCATCAGTGCTGTCCCAAGTTCTTTAGCAGTGCTTGTAAACGGTAAATCTATAAGTTGCGCTTTACAGCCTTCTGGTTTCGTCGGTTTAGCCTTAGAATCCGCAATTATAATACTATCCTCTCTCATTTCATGATGATTTAACTCAATCGTTTCTTGATCAAATGCAATTAAGATATCTAAATCATCACTAATGGCATGAACAGGCGTAGTTGATACTCTTATTTTATTGTTAGTATGACCACCTTTAATTCGACTTGAAAAGTGTCTGTAACCATATAAAAAGTATCCCTTCCTATTCATTGCAGTAGCGAAGATTTCTCCAGTAGATTCGATACCTTCACCTTGTTGTCCGCCCACTTTCCATGATAGTTGTGATTTCATATCACATGCCTCCTGTGGATATAATTCATATTTAATAATAACAAAAGAAACCACCGTTTTACTATGTAAACAGTGGTACAAAATTAAATTCATACTAATGGACGATAACCTTTAAACACTATTAAGACAGGGGTTTATCCCTGAAAAGGATTGTCGTCATTTATTAATATTCTTTCAATTTGTGTTGTTTTACCTTCTTTATCTAAATCAATAATGACGCCAGATAAAACACTGCGCCCTTCATCTGGTACGACGTGTCTTTGAGGTAAACTTGTAATAAATCTATTAATCACTTCTTCGCGATTGATACCTAAAATTCCATCATAATATCCTGTCATACCCACATCAGTGATATAGCCAGTCCCGTTTGGTAAGACGCGATTATCAGAAGTCTGAATGTGAGTATGTGTTCCAACTACTGCACTCACTCTACCATCTAAATACCAACCCATAGCATTTTTCTCAGAAGTTGTTTCTGCATGAAAGTCGACGAAGATGTAAGGAGTGACTTTTCTTGCTTCTTCTATCAATTGATCCGCCTTTTTAAAGGGATCATCAATATCTTGCATAAATGAACGTCCTTGTAGGTTAATAATAGCTAATTTTATTTCATTAATTTGAATATAACGCATTCCAACTCCTGGCGCTTCTTCTGGAAAATTAGCCGGACGAACCATTCGATGTGCATCATCGATAAAGTCATAAATTTCTCTTTGACCATAAGTATGGTTACCCATAGTCATGAAATCTACGCCTTCTCTTAATAATTGTTTATAAATCTTCTCTGTTAACCCTTTGCCATGTGCTGCATTTTCAGCATTTACAATGGAGACTGTAGGGCGATAACTTTGTTTTATTTTTGGTAAATATGTAGAAATTGCTTTTCTACCGATTTTTCCAACGATATCTCCAATAAACAATATTCTCATAAATCGTTCATCCTCTCATAAACAGTTTAATAGATACCGTCATATAATTAAAGTATCCAGTACAAATTAATTATTCTGAATATTAAAAGACTTTTCTTTTTTGTATTTATTTAATATGTTAATATGAAATTAACAAAATTCTAGGAGTTGTAAATCATACATGTCTATTAATATTGATCCTGAAAAATTTGCAGAATTAGTAGTAAACGCGAATCCAGCAAAATCTGATGAACCAGAAGATATTGCTAAAGAAAGCTTAACACTCTATATTAATGCTTACCGTTTAGCTGAAAAATATTCAAACATTGCTACTAATTGTTACGATACAGCTGAAATCATTAAAGAAATCAATGATGCAGACCTACAATTAAAATAATTTAAAAACTAATTATTAAAAAATAAGTTTTTAGGAATCAACATAATCAATTGATTATGTTGATTTTTTATTTTATGCCAAACCCTTTCGTCATACTTGAATCTTTAATTCAAGCATAAGAGCCACTAACCGATGTCTCGGTAAGTTTCATTGTCATACTTGAATCTTTGATTCAAGCATAAGAGCCACTAACCGATTTACCGGTAAGTTTCATTGTCATACTTGAATCTTTGATTCAAGCATAAGAGCCACTAACCGATGTCTCGGTAAGTTTTTTGTCATACTTGAATCTTCGTTTCAAGCATAAGAGCCACTAACCGATGTCTCGGT
>NZ_KV793037.1:0-3062 GCF_001808345.1 Staphylococcus sp. HMSC06C11 | reverse complement strand
AGGTGTGACCTCCTTGCCATTGTCACCAGACAAATGAATGTGTTATACATTCAAAACTAGATAGTAAGTAATGATTTTGCGTCGCAAAACATTTTAATATTGATTAAGTCTTCGATCGATTAGTATTCGTCAGCTCCACGTGTCACCACGCTTCCACCTCGAACCTATTAACCTCGTCATCTTCGAGGGATCTTATAACCGAAGTTGGGAAATCTCATCTTGAGGGGGGCTTCATGCTTAGATGCTTTCAGCACTTATCCCGTCCATACATAGCTACCCAGCTATGCCGTTGGCACGACAACTGGTACACCAGAGGTATGTCCATCCCGGTCCTCTCGTACTAAGGACAGCTCCTCTCAAATTTCCTACGCCCACGACGGATAGGGACCGAACTGTCTCACGACGTTCTGAACCCAGCTCGCGTACCGCTTTAATGGGCGAACAGCCCAACCCTTGGGACCGACTACAGCCCCAGGATGCGATGAGCCGACATCGAGGTGCCAAACCTCCCCGTCGATGTGAACTCTTGGGGGAGATAAGCCTGTTATCCCCGGGGTAGCTTTTATCCGTTGAGCGATGGCCCTTCCATGCGGAACCACCGGATCACTAAGTCCGTCTTTCGACCCTGCTCGACTTGTAGGTCTCGCAGTCAAGCTCCCTTATGCCTTTACACTCTGTGAATGATTTCCAACCATTCTGAGGGAACCTTTGAGCGCCTCCGTTACCTTTTAGGAGGCGACCGCCCCAGTCAAACTGCCCGCCTGACACTGTCTCCCACCACGATAAGTGGTGCGGGTTAGAAAGCCAACACAGCTAGGGTAGTATCCCACCAACGCCTCCACGTAAGCTAGCGCTCACGTTTCAATGGCTCCTACCTATCCTGTACAAGCTGTGCCGAATTTCAATATCAGGCTACAGTAAAGCTCCACGGGGTCTTTCCGTCCTGTCGCGGGTAACCTGCATCTTCACAGGTACTATGATTTCACCGAGTCTCTCGTTGAGACAGTGCCCAAATCGTTACGCCTTTCGTGCGGGTCGGAACTTACCCGACAAGGAATTTCGCTACCTTAGGACCGTTATAGTTACGGCCGCCGTTTACTGGGGCTTCGATTCGTGGCTTCGCAGAAGCTAACCACTCCTCTTAACCTTCCAGCACCGGGCAGGCGTCAGCCCCTATACATCACCTTACGGTTTAGCAGAGACCTGTGTTTTTGATAAACAGTCGCTTGGGCCTATTCACTGCGGCTCTTCTGGGCGTGAACCCTAAAGAGCACCCCTTCTCCCGAAGTTACGGGGTCATTTTGCCGAGTTCCTTAACGAGAGTTCGCTCGCTCACCTTAGAATTCTCATCTTGACTACCTGTGTCGGTTTGCGGTACGGGCACCTGTTATCTATCTAGAGGCTTTTCTCGGCAGTGTGAAATCAACGACTCGAGGAAACAATTTCCTCTCCCCATCACAGCTCAGCCTAACGAGTGCCGGATTTGCCTAACACTCAGCCTTACTGCTTGGACGTGCACTCCAACAGCACGCTTCGCCTATCCTACTGCGTCCCCCCATCGATTAAAACGATACTAGGTGGTACAGGAATATCAACCTGTTATCCATCGCCTACGCCTGTCGGCCTCAGCTTAGGACCCGACTAACCCAGAGCGGACGAGCCTTCCTCTGGAAACCTTAGTCAATCGGTGGACGGGATTCTCACCCGTCTTTCGCTACTCACACCGGCATTCTCACTTCTAAGCGCTCCACATGTCCTTGCGATCATGCTTCAACGCCCTTAGAACGCTCTCCTACCATTGTCCGAAGGACAATCCACAGCTTCGGTAATATGTTTAGCCCCGGTACATTTTCGGCGCAGTGTCACTCGACTAGTGAGCTATTACGCACTCTTTAAATGATGGCTGCTTCTAAGCCAACATCCTAGTTGTCTGGGCAACGCCACATCCTTTTCCACTTAACATATATTTTGGGACCTTAGCTGGTGGTCTGGGCTGTTTCCCTTTCGAACACGGACCTTATCACCCATGTTCTGACTCCCAAGTTAAATTGATTGGCATTCGGAGTTTGTCTGAATTCGGTAACCCGAGAGGGGCCCCTCGTCCAAACAGTGCTCTACCTCCAATAATCATCACTTGAGGCTAGCCCTAAAGCTATTTCGGAGAGAACCAGCTATCTCCAAGTTCGATTGGAATTTCTCCGCTACCCTCAGTTCATCCGCTCACTTTTCAACGTAAGTCGGTTCGGTCCTCCATTCAGTGTTACCTGAACTTCAACCTGACCAAGGGTAGATCACCTGGTTTCGGGTCTACGACCAAATACTCAACGCCCTATTCAGACTCGCTTTCGCTACGGCTCCACATTCGCTGCTTAACCTTGCATCAGATCGTAACTCGCCGGTTCATTCTACAAAAGGCACGCCATCACCCATAAACGGGCTCTGACTACTTGTAAGCACACGGTTTCAAGTTCTCTTTCACTCCCCTTCCGGGGTACTTTTCACCTTTCCCTCACGGTACTGGTTCACTATCGGTCACTAGAGAGTATTTAGCCTTAGGAGATGGTCCTCCTAGATTCCGACGGAATTTCACGTGCTCCGTCGTACTCAGGATCCACTCAAGAGAGAATATGTTTTCGACTACAGGATTATTACCTTCTTTGATTCATCTTTCCAGATGATTCGTCTAACATGTTCTTTTGTAACTCCGTATAGAGTGTCCTACAACCCCAACAAGCAAGCTTGTTGGTTTGGGCTCTTCCCGTTTCGCTCGCCGCTACTCAGGGAATCGATTTTTCTTTCTCTTCCTCCGGGTACTAAGATGTTTCAGTTCTCCGGGTCTGCCTTCTGACATGCTATGAATTCACATGTCGATAACATGACATAACTCATGTTGGGTTCCCCCATTCGGAAATCTCTGGATCAACGCTTACTTACAGCTACCCAAAGCATATCGTCGTTAGTAACGTCCTTCTTCGGCTTCTAGTGCCAAGGCATCCACCGTGCGCCCTTAATAACTTAATCTATGTTTCCACCATACTTTTAGTCAATCGCTTTCATATCGC
>NZ_KV793036.1:0-171954 GCF_001808345.1 Staphylococcus sp. HMSC06C11 | reverse complement strand
GCTTTTTCTTCTGTTGATGCTTGTTCAGTTGTATCTTTAGTTACATCAACTTGTTCAGGAATATCAGATTCATTTGAATTTGCAGAAGATTGTTCAATAGTTTGAACATTACCTTTTACTTTACTTGCATCTGAACTATCATCTTGCTTTTGAGTTGTGTTATTCTCAGCGGCTTCTGCTTGATCATTTGCAACACCGAAAATTAAAGTAGCTCCTACTAAAATCGAAGCTGTCCCTACAGTGAAACGTCTAATTGAGTACTTATTAAGCTTGTTTGGAAGAAAATCGAGCTTCTTCTTCGAATTTTTATTCATACAATTAACCACCCCTAAAAATTAGTTAGATACGAGTATCTATTTTGAAATTACCATACCCGCTATTATATATCAATTTAGAAAAAGTTTTTTTGTTAAAATTTTGTAAAATTGATTAGATTCTAATAAATAACCTTTGAATTAAATACCGTATAAATTGATTTAGGGAGCGAGACTACAAATTCAAAATAAATGTTGCCCCACTCCCATATTTTTAAAATATCAACTTAATGATTGCAATGACGATTAAAATACTTACAATCCCTTTTTGAATAGAATCAGGTATTTTTTGCCCTATTTTCATGCCTAGAGGCGTAAATAGTATACTACCTAAAATTAACGGTATTGCACTATTGATAGGAATATAACCCTGTAATAATTTAATAATAAATGCTCCAATAGAAGAAATGAATGCAATTACAATACTATTTGTAACAACCATATTCATTGGTAATTTAAATATAACAAGTAGTACTGGAATAATAATGAATGCTCCACCAGCTCCTACAATACCAGATACTAAACCGATGATACCACCTATTGTAATTAAAAGTACGCGATTAAACTTAATATGACTAGTAGATGGTGTGACTTTAATAAACATTAGAATAAGAGCTAACAAAGCAATAATTATATAAATTACATTAACAAACTGACTATTAAATACAGTTGCTAATAACGCACCTAGAATACTACCTATTACCATTCCACTTCCCATATTAAGTATAAGCGTTCTAGAAAAATTTTTATTTTTATATGCTTTTAAAGATCCACTCAATGTACTAAAAAACACCTGACTTGAAGTTAATCCTGAGGCAATATAAGCACTATAAGTAGGTAAACCAAATAATGGTGGTAATAATAAGAGAGCAGGGTAAATAACAATGGCTCCCCCTATACCGACTAATCCAGAAATAAATCCTCCTAATATACCAATAACTAACATTACTATAATTACTGTTATACTTATCATTTACTTTTTATTAATAATTCAACAGCTTCATTAATTAGTGCCTGAGAATCTTCACTATTTTCTTCAGACATTTTGACGCATTCTACTAAGTTCTCGCTAATAATAATACCCATTAAACGTTGAATAGAACTTTTAGATGCACTTAATTGACTAATGACGTCTTTACAATTTTTTTCTTCCTCCATCATTTTAATCACACCATTAAGCTGTCCCTGTATGCGATGAATACGATTAATCATCTTTTTATTATATTCCAATATATTTCACTCCACATTAATTTTTAATAATTACATCATATTGATTAAATTTTATTTTGTCAAATACCCCCATATGTATTTGACAAACTATCTAATCCATTATAATATACCCCTATAGGTATTTGAAAGGAGGCTATTATGTCACAATATAAAACGAAACACATTAATGATTTCACTAAAAAAGAATTACAAGAATTGGGTTCTAAGGGTCAATTAATTGATGCCCGACAACCTGAAGAATATGAATTAGGGCACATTAAAAATGCATTATTACATTCAGTTGAAAACATAGAAAATTTTAAACACGATCGCAATAAAACTTACTATATTTATTGCAAAAGTGGTAATAGAAGTAGAAAAGCAAGTCAATTTCTTGCACAACGCGGATACGATGTGGTGAATTTAGATGGAGGTTATACCGCATACGAACAACAACATCATAATGATAATTTATCTAAAGTAAAAGAAGATAAAGAAATTCAAATCAAAGACAATCGTAAGACGTTTAATTATAGTAATCTACAATGTCCAGGACCTATTGTTAATATTAGTAAAGAAATCAAAAACATCGCTATTGGTGATCAAATAGAAGTCGTTGTGACTGATCACGGGTTTTTAAATGATATTAAAAGTTGGATCAAACAAACTGGACACACACTTGTTAGACTCAATGATTCTGGTAATGAAATTCGCGCTATTATTCAAAAAGAAGAAAATAAAAATATAGAAGTGACGCACACGAAAAATGGAACAACGATTGTTTTATTTAGCGGTGAGCTAGATAAAGCAGTTGCAGCAATGATTATTGCTAATGGTGCTAAAGCCGCAGGTAGAGATGTAACCATTTTTTGCACATTTTGGGGCTTAAATGCACTTAAAAAAATTCAAAATCAACGCATTAAGAAAAAAGGTATCTCAAAACTTTTTGACTTCATGCTTCCAAATTCACCAATTAAAATGCCTATTTCTAAAATGAATATGTTTGGTTTAGGAAATTTAATGATGCGTTATGTCATGAAAAAGAAAAATGTCGATGATTTACCTTCTCTTATCAATCAAGCAGTTGAACAAGGTGTTAAACTTATTGCTTGTACAATGAGCATGGATGTTATGGGCATTACAAAAGAAGAACTACGCGATGATGTAGAATACGGTGGCGTAGGTGCATATATTGGATATACAGAACAAGCTAATCACAATTTATTTATATAATTAGAAAGGAATGATATTATGTTTTTTAAACAATTTTATGATAAACATTTATCTCAAGCATCTTATTTAATCGGGTGTCAAAAAACTGGAGAAGCCATGATTATTGATCCTATTCGTGACTTATCTTCATATATTCGAGTTGCCGATGAAGAGGGTTTAACCATTACTCATGCAGCTGAAACACATATACATGCAGATTTTGCTTCAGGAATTAGAGATGTTGCTATAAAGTTAAATGCTAATATTTATGTATCGGGTGAAAGTGATGACACATTAGGTTATAAAAATATGCCTAACCACACTCATTTTGTTCAACATAATGACGATATTTATGTAGGAAATATAAAATTAAAAGTGCTTCATACACCGGGTCACACGCCAGAAAGTATAAGTTTTTTACTTACTGACGAAGGTGCTGGAGCACAAGTTCCAATGGGACTATTCAGTGGTGATTTTATTTTTGTAGGAGATATCGGTAGACCTGATTTACTAGAAAAAGCGGTTAAAGTAGAAGGATCATCTGAAATAGGCGCAAAACAAATGTTTAAATCGATTGAAAGTATTAAAGACTTGCCAGACTACATTCAAATTTGGCCTGGTCATGGCGCTGGTAGTCCTTGTGGTAAATCTTTAGGTGCTATTCCAACATCTACGCTTGGCTATGAAAAACAAACGAACTGGGCTTTTTCTGAAAATAATGAAGCTACCTTTATCGATAAACTCATTTCTGACCAACCTGCACCACCACATCATTTTGCACAAATGAAAAAAATTAATCAATTCGGTATGAATTTATATCAACCTTATACGGTTTATCCAGCCACAAATACAAACAGATTAACTTTTGATCTCCGCAGTAAGGAGGCTTATCATGGTGGACATATTGAAGGTACAATCAATATTCCATATGATAAAAATTTCATCAATCAAATTGGCTGGTATCTAAACTATGATCAAGAAATTAACTTGATTGGAGACTATCACCTTGTTTCAAAAGCAACACATACTTTACAACTTATTGGATATGATAATGTGTCTGGATATCAGTTACCACAAGCTCAAATTCAAACACAATCTGTTCATAGTAAAGATATAACTGGTAATGAAGCACATGTTTTAGATGTACGTAATGATAATGAATGGAATAATGGCCACTTATCTCAAGCGGTTCATGTACCACACGGCAAACTTTTAGACACAGATTTACCTTTCAATAAAAATGATGATATTTATGTACACTGTCAATCTGGCATTAGAAGTTCTATAGCTATTGGTATTTTAGAGCACAAAGGTTATCACAACATTATTAATGTAAATGAAGGTTACAAAGATATACAACTTTCTTAATAATTACATTTATACTAATGAAGAAGGACTATAAGTAGTTAGATATAGCTTATAGTCCCTTTTTATATTATTGGATAAACTAGTAGTTAATCATACTTATTTTCATGTACACTCATTTCCAATCTCAAATGCAATAGCACATCATTATTATCAAATCCTTCTTTTACACGCTTATGAAAATCACTTATACCTTCAAACACTTTTGCTTTAACATGTTTGCCATGTTCGTCTCGTTCAAATGGTTTATCATATTGTTTTATAAATGAAGATATTATATCTAACTTTTCTGTAGTTATAGTATTCTGAGTATTATCATAAAAATTATTTGAATAATCTTTTTTCCATGTATTTACAACATCGAATAAATTACTAAATAAATTATTATACATATCATTTGAAATATGCGCGAACTCACTTCTTAATATAATCGTTAATTCGTTATTAAGTGTATTTAAGTTCTCAATATAATTAAAATGATTTTCCACATTAATATAGCCGAATTTAGATGGTGTATTATCACTCGATCTCACTACTGTTCTAATCCTCAATCAATTAGCGGATTCTGAACGATACGGTGCTGTATATCTTGTAAATCTATTTTCTAATATTAAAATCCCAGAGAACCTTAAACATCTTATTCATACCGTTCAGGTCAATGGTTGGATTTACTAAAAGAACAAGTGAATCATCAAGATATCTTAAAAGATTCAGAAGGTACTGTGAGATTAATTAACCGTCAACATCATTTTCTGTACTCAAGCGTCTTCTGTCCATTTGGACAAGAAGGAGATTTACCAGATGACCAAACAATTGATAATACGTTAGCAACGTACGTGTGAAATCTGATAAAGAACAAGCCAATATCCATGTGAGACTTTCAGATGTACATCCTAATGGTAAGAAGACTTTAATCACAAGAGGACAGTTCAACATCAATCATCATAAGAGTCACAAATTTCCAGAAGCCTTACCAATTGATGAATATGTAGATGTTGAGTTCCCATTAGATGTAATCGGTTATCACTTACCGAAAGGACATCAACTAGAAGTTTCAATGGCACCAACATATTGGCCTCAAGTTTGGCCTTCTGCAGAAGTTAATTTAACACATTCAAATATTGAAGTGTCTTATGTGAATGACTTCAAAGCAGTTACTTTAAACTATCCACATTCAGAAACAGCAGAACCTTTAGAGAAAGAAGTTATCAGAGAAGGTAGTCGAACAAGAAATGTGATTAAGCAACTTACTGAGGATAAGTGGGGCTTAGCGGATTATTTAGAGGAAGGTTTAAGAAACTTACCGCATTTAAATATTACGTATGGTACAGAAAACTATAATGACTTTGTGATTGTCGAAGATGACCCATTATCTGCTTATGTTAAATGTACCTGGGATGTAGTGGTCAAAGATGATGACATCGATACAAGAGTCAAAACGATTAGTGAGATGTGGTGTGATGAAACTTACTTCTATCTCTATAATAAACTTATTGCTTATAATAATGAGCAGCACTGCTTTGAAAAAGAATGACACAAAAAATATAAAAGAAACTTTTTATAAAATCAAGAGGGTAGGATGAGACATCCCGCCCTCTTTTCTGTTTCTTTCTACTTATTACATTAAACCTTTTAACATACCGTACCAATAAATTCTTGGTAGAATATCTTTCTTCAAGATATACATACTTCGACGTTCTTTCGCTTGGTTAAATGGCATTGTTTCTCTTGGTTTTTTATTATAATCAAATTCAGCTAACATCATTGTGTTATAGCTTGTGACAATCGGACATGATGTATAACCATCATAGTGATGTGTCAGCATTTCGTTATTCATTACTTGTAGTAAGTTCTTCACAACAACGGGTGCTTGTTTTCTGATAGCAGCACCTGTTTTAGATGTTGGTGCGTTAGATGCATCACCTAATGAGAAGACGTTGTTGTATTTCTTATGTTGCATTGTCGTAGGATCTATATCTACCCAGCCTACTTTATCTGCTAAGTCACTTTCTTTAATCACATCTAAAGGTCCCATTGGAGGTGTCACATGTAACATTTCATAATCTAATGTTTTTGTTTCGCCTGTTTCTAAGTTTTCAAATGTTGCTTTTCTTTGTTCACCATTAATTTCGATTAAGTTATGTCTATAATCCACATCGATGTTTCGTTCATCAATAATACGTTCTAATGTCTTTTTATATTTTGGTACATCGAAGATTCCAGGTTTTGCGGTTTCAAAGATAACATTCGCTTGATTACGCATGTTATGTTTTCTGAAATAATCGTCTGCTAAAAACATAATTTTCATAGGTGCGCCGCCACATTTCACTGTTGTATTTGGGTTTGTGAATATCGCATTGCCACCTTTAAATTGAGACAATTGTTTCCAAGTTTCTCCCGCATATTCGGGCGCATAGTTAGAGCATACGCCATTTTTACCGATATTTTCTTTTAGTCCTTTAATATCAGACCAATTTACTTGGATACCAGGGCATACCACTAAATAGTCATAGCTGACTTGTTCTTCATTATCTAATTGAAGATTATTTTCTTCAGGATTAAATTTCTGAACCGCTTGTTTAATCCATCTCACACCTTTAGGTAGAACTTGTTTCATGCTTTTACGTGTAGACTCTAAAGTCGATACACCTGCACCTACTAATGTCCATAGTGGTTGATAATAATGATTAGTCGCTGGATCCACAATTGCGATTTGTCCTCTTAAACTTTTATCTTGTCTTAATAGTTGCGCTGCCACTGTAATACCAGCAGTGCCACCACCAATAATGACCACTTTGTAATGTTGCGTCATGTTTAACACGTTCCTTTATCTTATAATTCGTCACTATTTAATCTTTCTAAAAATACCTATAAGGGTATATTAAAAGATAAAATATGATTTGTCAAATACCTATAGGGGTATTAAAGAAACTTAATTAAAAACATAAATAAAGGAATAATTAAATGAGTAGTTATAAAGAAAAAGTTAATAAAAAAATTAAAGATTCTAAAAAATATATTGAAAATAATGATATGAAAAATGTATCAAAAAATAAATTACAATCGTTTCTACAAGGGTTGAAAAATGGTAATAGATTATCAGTAATGATTGCATCATTCTTACTTATGCTAATATTATGGGTTCCTATGATGTACGGTAGCATGACATTAAGCTTGTTCACAGGACAAGATGGAATGTCAAATAAAGAACTTAACGGTTTACAACATCGCTTAGATGATAGATATCAAAAAATGTATGGGGAGTAATTAAAATGACATTAGCCAAAGGTATTATATTAATTTTATTACAGTTATTTTGTGTGTTTTTAGCAATTCAAATAGATTTAGCAGTAGGTGGACTTTCATTTATTACTATATTTATAATAGGTTTTGCTTTATTTGCTATTATATATTTAGCCTTCTTGTATCCATATTGGAATAAAAATTAGTAATTTTTAAGTTAAACAAGTATTTTATCTTGAAAAAAGCTTACATTATTTAAACAATCTCTTTTATATGAACTTATTGTATCACGAACTAATCATCCTATTGAAAAATCTCCTCATGATCATTAATTATTGCGGTCCAACGTGTTGATGACACGTTGGACCTTTATTTGAATTTATTCATAAATATATATTATCTTCGTGGAGGTGGATACTATGGTCGAAACCATTGGTTATGTACGTCAAAGTACACTAAAACAACAAAGCTTAGCCACTCAGAAATCCCTCATTATAGACACTGCTAAGCAATATGGATGGTCCAATGTAACATTTTATGATGATAAGAAAACAGGTCGACATACAAAACGTTCGGGCTATCAAAAATTGGTAGAAATGATTACATCTGGAAAATGTAAAGTATTATGTTGTTATCGTCTGAATCGACTCCATCGTAATTTGAAAAACGCTATACAATTCTTTGAAATTTGTAAAAAGCATCACGTCACAATCATCAGCGTGAATGATGGCTATTTTGACTTATCTAAAGATTTTGATCGCTTTCGCCTAAACATACTTATGAGTCTAGCAGAAATGGAATCGAACAATATTAGTGAACAAACACAAAATGGTATAAGGGAAAAAGCCAAACAAGGTAAGTTGATTACAACACATGCCCCTTTTGGCTATCGTTATAGAAAAGGCCGCTTTATTGTACACAAAGAAGAAGCTTATATAGTTAAAATAGTTTATCGTTGGTATTTACAAGGCCTGGGTTATAAGAAAATTTCTCAAAAGTTGGATAAAGATATGAATTTTATTTCTCGTAAGCCCTATCAAGTTAGAAATATTCTCTTGAACCCTAACTATTGTGGTCGTGTCATTAATAAATATGGAACGTTTAATGATATCGTTCCACCTATTATTAATGTTGATACGTTTGAGGAAGCACAAGAGCGTCGTATTCATAAACAACACAATCGATCCAATTCTAGAAATAAGTTAAAGCGACGAATCAAATGTCCTTACTGTCAATCAACATTAACAAACTTAACGATAAAAAAAGAACATCGTTCTCTACGTTACTATGTCTGTCCTAAAAATATGAATGAAGCTTATCATACGTGTCCATTTAAAGGTATCAATGCGCAAATGATTGAAACAGAGGTCCTCAACACTTGTAAAGCATATTGTAACAATCAGTCATTTCATGACAAATTAAATGAGACAATACTAAAAGTTCTAAAATACCAACAAATGAAACACAGACAATCACATCTAACACAAGAACAACTCATCGAAAAGCTAGCACAAAATCAAATTGATATCGAGACGTTTAAACATTTATCTGCTGGCTCTGAAAGTGAAGAACGTTACTCTAATTATTCACATAAACAAATTGCCGAAGCAATCCGTCATGTAATCAAAGATAAATTGACATTAGAAAACATAGCACCTTTGATTGATGACATTAAGATAACTCAAACTAAACAATTAAAAGAGATCTACTTTAAAAACAGTCGACTTAATATCGTTGAACAATCACATTTAATAACTCCTGAAAGGAATGAAGTCATATGACACAACTCAAAAAGAAACGTATTGGATTATATGCCCGTGTATCAACTGAAATGCAAACCGATGGTTACAGTATTCAAGGTCAATTGAACCAACTCAAAGATTATTGTCAATTTCAAGGCTATGAAGTTGTTAATGAATATACCGATCGTGGTATATCTGGTAAAACAACCCAACGCCCTGAACTGCAACGTATGTTAAAAGATGCAAACGACGGTAAGTTAGACTGTATTATGGTCTACAAAACCAATCGTTTAGCTAGAAATACCTCAGACTTACTAAATATTGTCGAAGAATTGTATAAGATTAATGTCGAATTTTTTAGTCTCACTGAAAAAATAGAAATTGCCAGCTCAACAGGTAAATTGATGCTCCAAATTCTTGCTAGTTTCTCTGAGTTTGAAAGAAATACAATCGTAGAAAACGTTTATAACGGTCAAAGACAACGTGCCATTGAAGGTTATTACCAAGGTAATTTACCTCTAGGCTATGATAAAGTGCCTGATAGTAAAAAAGAGCTCATGATCAATCAACATGAAGCGAATATTGTTAAATATATTTTTGAGTCATACGCCAAAGGTCATGGTTATCGTAAGATTGCGAACGCATTAAATCATAAAGGTTATGTGACTAAGAAAGGGAAACCTTTTAGTATTTCATCCATTACCTACATCATCTCAAACCCTTTTTATATTGGAAAGATACAATTTGCGAAGTATAGACACTGGAGCGATAAAAGACGAAAAGGACTCAATGAAGAACCGATTATTGCAGATGGTAAGCATGCACCTATTATTGATAAAGCTTTATGGGATAAAGTACAGTTTAAACGCCAAGAGAGTCGCAAGAAACCACAAGTTCACGGTAAAGGGACCAACCTACTGACTGGCATTGTAAAATGTCCAAAATGTGGTGCAGCAATGGCCGCAAGTAATACAACCAATACTTTAAAAGATGGCACTAAGAAACGAATCAGATATTACTCATGTAGTAATTTTCGTAATAAAGGTTCTAAAGTATGTTCGGCCAATAGCATTAGAGCAGATGTATTGGAAAAATACGTTATGGATCAAATATTGGAGATTATCAAAAGTAAAAAAGTATTGAAGCAATTGGTTGAAAAGATAAATGAAAACAGTCAAATAGACGTCTCTTCTTTGAATCATGATATTGCCTATAAACAGTCACAATGTGAAGAAATAAAAGCCAAAATGCATACACTAACGAAAACCATTGAAGACTCACCTGACTTAAATAGCGTATTGAAACCAACAATACTTAGCTACCAAGATGAATTGAATCAAATAAATAATCAAATACATCAACTAGAACGAGATAAACAAGCGGAAGCTCCACATTATGATGCTGATATGATTGCCAACGTACTACAAGCTATATTCAAAGACATTAATAAATTAGAGAAATCGCAGTTGAAATCACTCTATCTGACGGTTATCGATCGTATTGATATCCGAAAACATGAACATCATAAGAAGCAATTTTATGTTACGCTCAAATTGAATAACGATATTATTAAACAACTATTTGATAATCATCCACTCGACGAAGTGCTCCTTAGCACTTCGTCTTTATTTTTTCCCCAAACACTATATCTTACTATTTAGCTAATAGAATCATTGTTTTGACAATAATCTTTCTTATCTTCTTTCACTTATTTTATCTAACCATTTTTAGAATTCTCTTTATCAATTTCAATAACACTTATCTAATGAAACAGTCATTGTCGTAATTTTTTTCATAACTACACGATGCTTATATTGAAATTGCTAAAGAACATCCCACGATGATTTTTTACCGGGAAAGGAATGGGATTTGCAGATTCGAAGAAGCAGAAGGATTGTGCAAGCACAATCCCAAAATCCCGTTATTCTTTATAAATAAATAATATATATAAGGAAATAGTGACCCAGCACAATTATTAATACTTATAAATAATGAGTTGATTGTTCGTCAAAATGAGTGGGATTCCGGGATTTCCTTGTTACACCAACGTTTATCACGGGTTTTTGATTGGAATTTTCTCTTATTCCCACCGGGATTCGTAATAAATGATAAATCAAATATATATTATCTCAGTGATGTATATGAAATACATCACTATCACACTATCTAGGAGGCAATAATATGCAAACAACCACTCAAGAACTCAAACAATATATAACTCGTCTATTCCAACTATCTAACAACGAAACATGGGAATGTGAAGCACTTGAGGAAGCAGCAGAAAATATTCTACCGGAACGTTTTATTAATGGTTCTCCACTTGCACATCTTACACTTGAAACTTATACCTACTATAACGATGAGCTACATGAGCTAAGTATCTATCCATTTCTAATGTACGCCAATAATCAACTCATCAGTATTGGTTATCTGGATCATTTTGATATGGACTTTCTATACCTTACAGATACTAAAAATACGATTATTGATGAACGTCATCTACTAAAAGAAGGAGGGAATAACCATGAATAATTGGATCAAAGTGGCACAAATATCTGTTACGATTATTAGCCAAGCGATTATCATCATGAAGGAAATTCAAGACGAGGTAAAATAATATGAAAATCAATCGCTACATCACAAGAGGCATTAGTGAACACCTATCTCTAGACCTTCAAATCTTACTTTGGAATATGGTAAAAGAAAGAGATAATCAAAGTCATACAGATTACCTACACATTTTTAGACTACAAGAAGATGAGAATATACTCTCAATTACACATGAACAAGAACAACCCGCATACAAATTGGAATATCACTATACAAACTATGAAAAAAATCAAATTGCATTACCTAAGAAAGTCTACGTTATTCGTGAAAATGACGTAGACACTTTTTATTATGTAATGCTTTTACCTGAAGAATACTAAAAGGAGTGACGATGATGAATACAATCAAAAGTACCATACACACAGAAGCGATTTTTAGCGATGATGAACAACACCGCTACTTACTCAAAAAGACGTGGGATGAAAAGAAACCTGCTTGTACAGTGATAACGATGTACCCTCATTTAGATGGTGTATTATCACTCGATCTTACTACTGTTCTCATTCTCAATCAGTTAGCCAATTCTGAGCAATACGGTGCTGTATATCTTGTAAATCTATTCTCTAATATTAAAACCCCAGAGAACCTTAAACATATTAAAGAACCTTATGATAAACACACAGACATCCACTTGATGAAAGCGATAAGCGAAAGTGAAACAGTGATTCTAGCTTATGGTGCTTATGCGAAGCGACCAGTTGTCGTCGAACGAGTTGAGCAAGTGATGGAAATGTTGAAGCCTCACAAAAAGAAAATTAAAAAGCTTATAAACCCAGCAACAAATGAAATTATGCATCCACTCAACCCTAAAGCACGTCAAAAATGGACATTGAAATAAGGGAGGATTATCTATGAACCATGACACTACACAATCAAATTGGCGAACAGTTGCTAGTTATTTAGAATCGCAAGATTACGTTTCAATAGTAAAAGGTCTAATAAGTCATTTCACAGCAATTGAAAATGAAGAAATATTGGATAAAATCTATGATGATTTTATGAATGATGACTCTATAACCACGGTACTTAATAATGATTTACAAACAATTATTAACCATTACCTATCAAAATGAAAACTATTTTCTAATAAAACTAGAGCATCCTTCACTTTGCGGTGAGGGATGCTTTTTATTACTATTTTTTTCTATTTTCAATCTCTGATAATATAGAAGTAGAGAATTTTAACTTTTTTGTCTATTAAAGGAGATATACATAATGAAAGAACACAAAAGACACCAGCAAACATCAATTAATGTTCAAAAACAAGCAAACCTTATTTGGAACGTTGCAGACATTTTAAGAGGATTGTATAAACCTCATGAGTATGGGAAGGTCATCTTACCAATGACAGTCATTAAACGTCTTCATGATACGTTACTAAAAACGCGAGACGAAGTTCTTAAAACCGCAGAAAATACTCAATCAATAAATAACGTGATACGAGAACGCCTTTTGAAGAACGCTTCAGGGTATTCATTTTATAATACAAGCTTATATACTTTTGAAACATTACTCGCAGACCCAGCAAATATTGAATCAAACTTTAGAGCTTATCTCAATGGTTTCTCTGAAAACATGCAAGATATTCTCGATAACTTTAAGTTCGACGTTGAAATTACAACAATGGCAGATAATGACGCGCTATTTTATGTGATTCAAGAATTTAACAAAGCAGATGCATATCTAGGTCCAGACAAGATGACAAGCACAGATATGGGATACGTGTTCGAGGAACTTGTACGAAAATTTTCGGAAAGCTATAACGAGGAAGCAGGTGCACACTTCACGAGTCGAGATATCATTTATCTCATGACTGATTTATTGCTTATCGAAGATAAAGATACTTTGTTTAAAGAACATGTATTCAAAACTGTTTACGACCAAACAATGGGAACTTCTCAAATGCTCTCAGCAATGACAGAACGTATTCACGATATGAATGATACTGCAGAGGTAGCCACATTTGGTCAAGAGCTAAACCCCGAAACTTATGCGATTGCGAAAGCAGATACAATGATTCGTGGTGGAGAGCCTGAAAACATGACGCTTGGAAGTACATTAACGAGCGACCAGTTTGAAGGATTTATGTTTGATTACTGTATCTCCAACCCACCATTTGGTGTCGATTGGAAAAAGGATCAAAAAGCAGTGAAAGCAGAGCACGAACTCGGCGAACTCGGTCGTTTTGGCGTTGGATTACCTCGAGTTAGTGACGGACAGTTACTATTTCAACTCAATGGTATTTCAAAGCTAAAGGAAACAGGACGCATGGCAATTATTCACAACGGTTCTGCCTTGTTTTCTGGAAATCCTGGTGGAGGCGAGAGTTTAATTCGTCAGTACGTTATTGAGAATGATTGGTTAGAGGGCATAATCCAACTCCCTAACGACTTATTCTACAATACAGGAATTTCAACATATATTTGGATTATTACTAAAGATAAGTCTCCAGAACGTCAAGGAAAAGTACAACTCGTTGATGCATCTAATATGTATGAAAAACGTCGTAAGAATATTGGTGAAAAACGCGTAGATATTTCGGAAGAATGTCGTGATATAATTGTCAAAGCTTACGGAGAGTTTACTAATGATGAATACTACTTAGATGAACGCGTTGTTGAATCGAAAATCTTTAATAATGAAGAATTTAGTTTTACAAGAGTGACGGTCGAAAGTCCGTTGAAAGATGAAAATGGAGAAATCGAGCGTAAAAAGAACGGTGACCCAAAAACTGATGCGAAATTACGTGATACAGAAGACATTCCTTTAAAAGAAGATATAAATGCGTATTTTGAGAGGGAAGTATTACCATTCAATCCAGATGCTTGGATGGATCGCTCAAAAGACAATATTGGCTATGAAATTCCCTTCACGCGACTTTTCTATAAGTACACACCACCAGAACCATCAGAAGTCATTGCGGAACGGATAAAAAAATCAGAGGAATCCATTGTTGCGAACTTCCAAGCACTATCAGGAAAGGGGGTGGAGAATATTGACTAAGAAAATGAAAGACAGCGGAATTGAATGGGTTGGAGAGATTCCGGAAGATTGGCTTTTGGTAAAATATAAAAGGTTTGCGAAGTCTGGAATGGGTGTAACTCTATTGAAAAGCGACTTATTAGATAGAGAGACAGCGGATTCAATACCTGTATATAGTGCGACTCAAGGAAATGAGTTTTTTGGATATACAGAAAACAAAAAACTACTATTGGAGTGCGGAGATTTGGTAATCCCTGCTCGCGGAAACTCAATAGGACACATTAAAGTTGTAGATAAAACAGCAACATCTACACAGACAACCATATACAGTAAAGTATTTTCAAATGAAATCAATATAATGTTTCTAAAATATTGCAGTGATGGGTTAAAAGATAATTGGTTTAAATTTGATGATACAGCAATTCCGCAAATAACAGTTAATCAAGTAAATAATAACCCTGTTCCTTATCCTAGTCTAAAAGAACAAGAGAAAATAGTTAAAATATTAAATAAAATCACACAAAAAGTTGATAATATATTAAAACAAACCCAACAATCCATCAAAGAACTAAAGAAATACAAACAATCACTCATCACAGAATCTGTGACAAAAGGTCTCGATCCAAATGTTGAGATGAAAGATAGTGGTGTTGGATGGATTGAAAATATCCCAAAACATTGGAAATTTATAAAAGGTAAATATATTTTTAAAAAATTACAACGTCCTATTAGATGCGATGAAATCGTAACAGCTTTTAGAGATGGACAGGTGATGCAAAGAAGTAAAAGAAGAACTGAAGGTTTTACTAACTCGTTAAAAGAAATTGGTTATCAAGGAGTTGAAAAAGGAGATTTAGTGATACATTCTATGGATGCTTTTGCTGGGGCAATCGGAATCTCTCAAGATAATGGTAAATGTTCTCCAGTGTGCATTGTTTTAAATAGTTTTAATTCTAATATTTATAATCCTTATTTCTCTTATTTAATGAGAGTGTATGCTTATCTAGGTTATATTGAATCAATGGCTAAAGGTATAAGAGTAAGATCATCAGACTTTAAGTATCACACTTTTGCTAATACTTTCTTATTAATACCAAAACTACAAGAACAACAACAAATCGTCCAATATTTAGATAATAAAATTTCTATTATCGATAGACTCATTGAAGATAAAACAAAAGTTATTGAAGAGTTAGAGAATTATAAAAAATCATTAATTTATGAATATGTCACAGGTAAGAAAGAAGTATAAGGAGGAGTATCAGTGATTGCAAATAGAGAAATTAACTTTGAACAAGATATAGAAACAAGTCTAGTTCAGTACGGAGGATGGGAATCTGTACGGTTTCAAGATACTCATTACGACGCAAGTGTCGCACTTGACTCAGTAGTATTATTAGAATTTGTAAAAGAAACTCAACCTAAAAATTGGAAACGATATTTTTCTATTTACCGTACAGATGCAGAACAGAAGTTTTTAAAACGCTTAAATGAAGAAATCACAACACACGGAATACTACATATCCTCCGCAAAGGAATCAGAGATCGAGGAGTCTCTTTTAAAGTTGTTTACTTTCAACCTGCATCTTCTTTGAACACAGAAAACATTAAAAAATATAAAGCCAATCGTTTTCAATGTGTGCGTCAATTTCAGTATAGTAACCAACATAGAAACACTATTGATATGGTGCTAATGATTAATGGAATCCCTCTTGTTGCGTTAGAACTTAAAAACCAATACACTGGTCAAAATGTAGAACATGCGAGATTACAATTCGAACAAGATAGAGATCCAAGGGAATTAATTTTTCGATTTAACACTCGTTTTTTAGTCTATTTCGCGGTAGATCACTTTAATGTGTTAATGACAACAAAACTCGCAAAAAGTAAAACTTACTTTCTCCCATTTGACCAAGGATCTAACGGACCTGGTCATGTTGGAGGTGCAGGAAACCCACCAAATCCTGATGGATATCCGACTTCTTACTTATGGGAAAGTGTACTCACAAGTCATCAGTTATTGGACATTATTGAGCGGTTTATGAATTTAGAAGAGAAGAAGAAACTACTGATTTTCCCGCGTTATCATCAACTAGATGTTGTGAAAAAATTAATATCAGATACTCAACATCATGGTCCTGGAAAGAATTATCTCATTCAACATTCTGCTGGTTCGGGTAAGTCTAATAGTATTGCTTGGTTGGCATACCATCTCGCTTCCTTGCATAATGATGAGAATCAACCGATCTATTCATCGGTCATTATTGTTACAGACCGTACTGTTTTAGATCGCCAACTTCAAAATACATTAATGAGTTTCGAGCATACCACTGGGCAAGTCGAAACTATTGGAGATAATAAAACTTCTCAAGATTTAAAAAAAGCTATAAATGACCAAAAGAAAATTATTATTACTACATTACAGAAATTCCCAGTAATTTATGATGAAATAGATAATACAGCAGGTAGAAGTTTTGCGATTTTGGTCGATGAAGCGCATTCTTCTCAAACAGGAAGTAGTGCGCAAAAATTAAAACATGCGTTAGCAGACAAAGAAGCTTCTTTAAAGGAATACCAAGAATTTGAAGAAAGCGTTGAAAATCAATCGCTAGATGATCAAGATCAAATTGTTCAAACTCTACTATCTCAAGGTCAACATGATAACTTAAGTTTTTTTGCTTTTACAGCTACACCAAAAGAAAAAACCATTGAAATGTTTGGAACAAAACAAGGAGATGGTTCCTATCATCCATTCCATATTTATAGCATGAGACAAGCCATAGAAGAAGGATTTATTCTAAATGTTTTACAAAATTACATGACATATAGTACTTCCTATAAAATTGCGAAATCGATTGAAGAAGACCCGGAATTGCCAAAGACAGAAGCTGTTCGAGCTATCGCTAAATATCAATCTCTTCATCCTTGGGTTCTTAGACAAAAAGCCGAGATTATGATTGAACAATTTAGATCAGTGACACAAAAAGCAATTCAAGGTAGAGGAAAGGCAATGATTGTGACAGCTTCTCGACTCCACGCCGTACGGTATATGCAAGAATTTAAAAAATACATCAAAGAAAAAGGTTACACAGATATGGATGTGTTAATCGCTTTTTCAGGTACAGTAGAAGATGATGGAATTGAATATACAGAGCCAAAGATGAACTTAACGCATTCTGGAGAACGTATCCAAGAAAATCAACTGAAAGAAGCATTTCATAGTGAAGACTTTAATTTATTAATTGTCGCAGAAAAATACCAAACGGGATTTGACGAACCTTTACTTCATACAATGTTTGTCGATAAGAGATTACGCGGAGTAAAGGCAGTCCAAACATTATCTCGTCTCAATCGTACTATGCCTGGAAAAACAGATACTTTTGTTCTTGATTTTGTAAATACAGAAGAAGAAATATATGAAGCATTTCAACCTTTTTACGAAGCAACTTCTCTAAAAGAAGAAATTAATATTAACTTAATTTATGATACACAGAGTAAACTCCGTAAATTCCACATATACAATGATGATGACATTCAAACAGTCATGAAATTAAATCGTCAAGCAAAACAAAAACAAAATGATCAATTACTTGGTCGATTGAGTAGCGTGTTACGTCCCGGTATTAGTAGATACAATGATCTTCCAGAAGATGTTCAATACGATTTCAGAGTTACACTAAGAAATTTCAACAAATGGTATAATTATATCGCTCAAATTGATCGTACTTTTGACAAAGAGTTACTAGAAGAAAGTATTTTTACTGGTTTTTTATTAAAATTCATTCCTAAAAAACAACGCAATTATATCGATATAGAAGACAAAGTAAAGTTAGAATACTATAAATTGCAAGAAGATTTCAGAGGAAATATAGAACTCGTCAATGAAGATATGGAAAGTGGGCAATTGGCTCACCCTTCAGAAGTGAGTGCAACTGTTAGATCTGAAGAAGAGTACGATTCTTTAAATGAAATTATACACAAAATCAATGAACGTTTCCCAGATGATTTTACTCAAGGCGATAGAGTACTCGTTAAAAATATGCGAGAAACGTTGATAAAAAATACAGATGTGAAACTTGTAAACATGGCTCAAAACAACACCGAAGAAATGTTTGCGAATAGTTTATTCCAACAACAATTCCAAGACTCCTTGATTGATCAATATAATCAAGGAGAAGCTGCATACTCTAAAATGTTTGGCAATGATAAAGATTTTTATGACACTGTTTATCAACTACTAGCAAAAGATTATTACAGATGGCTGCGGTCACAAAAAGCAGATAATTTTGCTTAAATTAATTATTTTTAAACTAACTTAAAGATTGTTCACAGTCTTTAAGTTAGTTTTTGCTAAATTTTTAATTTAGCTATAGTCTCTCACCCCAAATTCACTTTCATACGATATGTTTTTTAATATTTAGTTATTCTAAAATTTCTAAATTCTTATAGGATTTTTAAAAGGTCATATCTACTTGCATGGAGAAGCAAATCACCTACATGCTCTAATTATAATCTACTCAATAAGTGCCTCGCAATTTCATACGTTTCAATAAATTCCTATAACTCCAATTATTTCCCTAACTATTTCAATTGCCATTGTTACTCACTTCTGATTTTCAAATAAATTAAAGGATTCTAATATCTGATTAAATTTTTCAAGAAAAAACCGCATCACTTATGATATGCTTCACCACGCATAATTTTGAAGGCGCGGTAGATTTGCTCGATTAAGACTACTCGCATCATTTGGTGTGGGAAGGTCATTTTGCTGAAGGAGAGTGCGTAGTTGCTGCGGTTTAAGACATCTTGGTGTAGGCCATTTGATCCACCTATGACGTAAACAAAATCGCTTTGTCCTTGGGTCATACGTGTTTGTAATTCTTTGGCTAATCCTTCTGATGACAACATTTTACCTTGTATTTCTAATGTGATGACTGTGGATTGTGGTTTGATTTTGGCGAGTAGTCGTTGGCCTTCTTTTTCTTTTACTTGTTCTATTTCTTTGTCGCTCATATTTTCTGGGGCTTTCTCATCTGGAACTTCTATAATTTCAACTTTGGTATAAGGTCCTAGTCGTTTCTCATATTCTGCTATTGCTTGTTTCCAATATTTTTCTTTTAGTTTTCCTACTGACAGGATTGTAATTTTCATTTTATCCTCCATGTAAATATGTATGATTTATCCAACTTATCCACAAATTATTCACTTGTGCACACTATTCCCTCTTATTATAACAATAATATTTATACTTTCTTAATTATTTTTGAGATTTATACACATTTCCTGTGTAATAACCTGTTATTTTGTGGATAACTCTGTGTATAATGTGGGTATTTTTGTGTGTATTGTACACAATACTGGATAACTATGGACATTTTAGTGGATAACTTTGAGGGTGTCTAAACTCAATAATTATATTTATAACATATATATAACCTACTTTTAAGACTAACTTACGTATTATTTTCCTCATTTTTCATTACTTTTCCACAGAATATTTTCAAAAAAAGAACCTACTTAAGAAAGATACTTAAGTAGGTCAGGTGTCTTACTGTTATTCAATTATAAAGTATAAATTGGTGTAGCTTGAGCTTTATCCGTATCGCAGAGAAGTACTTCTTTCTCAGTATCAATATCATGTTCATTTAACACTTGGCCGACACTCATACGAGCAAGATCCTTCATGTTGTTGTCTTGAGATAAGTGAGATAGGTAAATACGCTTCGTGTTACCTGTGATGACGTCTGTCATAGCGAGACCAGCATCTTCGTTAGACACATGTCCCATATCACTTAAAATTCGTTGTTTCGTCTTCCAAGGATAGCGACACATGCGTAACATATCAACATCGTGATTACTCTCGAACATGAATGCATCGCTACCACGAATCATGCCTTTCATACGGTCTGACACATAGCCTGTGTCCGTCAGTATCGTGAATTTCTTATAGTTATTGTTGAAAATATAGAATTGTGGGTCAATCGCGTCATGTGAGACGTTGAATGACTCGATATCGAATCCTGCGATAGATTTCGTTTCATATGGATTGAAGATGAATTTCTGATCCATTGGGATTCGGCTATCTTTCTTTTCAATGGCTTTCCATGTATTCTCATTTGCATAAATTGGAAGGTTATATTTACGTGCGAGAACTCCAAGTCCTTTGATGTGGTCGATATGTTCATGTGTGACTAGAATGCCGTTTAGATCCTTGATATTTCGATCAATCTGGCTAAATAGCTCTTCCATTTTCTTGCCGGTTAGACCTACGTCTACAAGTAGGCTACCTTTCTCACTTTCTACGTAAGTGGCGTTACCTGTACTACCACTTGCTAATACACTCATACGTATCAAGCGACTTCATCCTTTCTAATATGTACAATCTGTATTTGTTTGAGAATTGTTTGTGCGGTACGGGTGAGACGTGCATTTGGTTCTAGTAGTTCTTAAGTTTTATTTTACTTTTTTGCACGTTAATGTGAGTTATAAATGAGGTTTCGAGGTGTGTTGATTCTAAATATGAATTCTCGAAACGAAACGTTCTCTAAAATTCCTTTATATTATACTATACCAATTTTAAGAGGTGTGTGCCAATTGTCAGTTTATGAATAATTAGTGTCGTGGAATATCATTTTTTGACCGCTTCGTTATAGCATAAAGAAACGACCACTCTGTTTCGGGGAGTGGTCGTTTATGATGAACGTTATTGTACTGAGTGTTGCAGGAATGATAGACGGGCTTCAGTGAGCAGGTTTTTCGGCAGAAACTCTCAAACTCTCGTCAAAACTAAAGAACAGTTTTGCTCGCTTTTCGGTTCTGCTCAAAACCTAAACGCTCACTTTCGCACCTTAATTGACGGGCTTCGAAAAGCAGGTCGTTTGACAATAATACGCATCGCGCTAAAATTTGAGGAACAATTTTCGCTTGATGCTAGTTATTGCTCGCGACCTAAGCGCTTTTCTTAGCACCTTAATTTATAACTTTTGGGTTTTTGGTGGTGGCTTCGACGTAATAGGTTTCTATGTTGTCTTTACCGTGGTGTTTAACTTTAATTTCCCAGTTGGGTTGTAGTAATTGTACGTTGGTTTCTTTGACGACTGAGTAATAGCCTAGGCGTGCGTCGATGACTTGGTCGTTTCGTTTTAGATATCTGTTGAAGTAAAGTGCTTCGACGGCTTTACGTGGGCTAATGACTTGTTTCTTAGTACTATTTGACCCTTCTGCGATATGGATATTATTCATCGCTGTTTGTTTGTAGCTTGTTGCTTTTCCATCATTTAAATTAAAGGTTAAACGGGCTTTATTGTTATTCATAATAGGATAACCTTCAAAGGTTTGTTCGTAAGTGATTTTATCTGAACTTAGATCACTCAATTGATATTGTTTACCGTTATAAATACTATCTGCAATAAAATCTTTAATGTCTTTTAGGTTCTTATCGCTTACTTTCACAGTTTTGTCTATATCGCCTTCTAATGTCTTGTTTTTGTCTGATGTATCTAAGCTTGAATGTTCTTTAGCGTAGCTCGAGAAGTCTTTAGAGCGTGCTGTGATTTGTGCGAGTTTCGTATCTTTAACTTTCTTATTAAGTACGTCTGTAGGGACTTTAATTTCTTCTTGTTGAAAATTAACGTTGTTCCCACTTTCTGCGTCATTAATCTGTGCTTTATTGACTTTATCGATGTATATCATGACGAGTAAGATGTTGACGAGAATAAATACGAAAATGAATAGCGTCTTTGTGCGTTTCCAATTCATTTATTCAAGCCTCCCATCTTTATAGGCGTACCAATTGCCATCGTATTCTACGTACCATTGTGGTGTGAATTCACTATTGCGTTGAACTTCTATATCATCTTTATCTGGTTTGTCATCCATATCATAGCCGACTGCAATGTTGGTTACCTTTTCAAAGTCAATATTATTATTATTGGCAAGTGCTGAACGAACGGATTCGGCTGTAGGTAAGGTCTTAGGTTCTTCACTGTTCAGTTGAACGCTGCTCTTAAGTAATGAGCGTTGGTAATCGAAGACGCCTTTTTTACCCCATGTGACTTGAATTTCATTTAAATTCTGGTTGTTGAATGTAGGGTAACCATTCAAGAAGCGTTGGTAAGTCAGTTTACCTGTCTTATTATCTGTACTGAATAAACGATAATCTTCGTTAAGGAATCCACCATGGCCGTTGATAAATTCAAAGGTACCTGGAATTGTTTCTTCCATATTGCTTGAGCTTTTCGCGTCTTCAGATAGGTTTTTATAATGATACATTTCACTGTTATCGTCATAGTTCGCGACGCCTGTGTTGTTGTTATATGTTGTCGCACCACTTTGAGAGCTTCGTACGATAGTTGAATCTTCAAAGAGAATGGAATTCATTCGTTCGACGTTCATTGTTGAGAAGACCATACGATATGATTTTAAGTCTTTAGGTTTACTTGGCGCGAAGACGTGTGTTGCTTTATCGATAGTGTCTTTATTAGTGATGATTTCAGTATATGGTTGCATATCTGACTTAATACTGTCTAAGGCGCTATCTATATTTTTACCTTGTGCTGATGTTTTTAATTTCACGACTTCGTGACGGTCTTTACTTATCGCATAAAGCACCACGTGATTGTCATTATCTTGGTCTATAAGTAATCGATTGAAGTTAAAGTGGTTGGGTACGTTCGCATCGATGTTCAATACCTGACTTAAGTATGTCGTTAAAGGTAAATCGTATGTGAAATCTAGCACGGTAAAGTCATTACTTAGTTCTGGTATAACAAGGTTATGATCTCTGCGCATATGTGACACAGATTTAACTTCTTGATTCTTCAATGGCTTCGTAATGCTATCAAGTGCATCACCTGTTGAGACCGTTCCTTGTGGTTTATCATCCTTTGAATGAATGATCTGAAATGGTGTAACCGTGCCTTCCATGCTTGCTGTCATAGGTTTACTTAGTGGTTTCGGCTCGTTCTTTTTACTGCTATCTGAGTTAGTAACATTATTGAGGTCTGGTGTATAGTTCCAGACCAAGTATGTCAAAACGATACTGATGAGTACGAGAAGACCTAGGATAATTGATTTAATATGTTCTTTACTATTCATCCCAATCACCGTCTTCAATGATTTCACAAGGAAGTGTGATGAAGATAGACGTACCTTGACCTTCTACGCTGTTTGCCCAGATGCGTCCATTGTGCGCTTCTACAATTTCTTTGGAAATTGCGAGACCGAGTCCTGTACCACCCATCTTACGTGTACGTGCTTTATCAACACGGTAGAATCTATCGAATATTTTATCTACTTTATTGATTGGAATTCCAATACCATTATCTTTTATACGAATGGTCATTCTATTGTAAAGTGCATTTTGTTTCACATGAAACTCAACTCGTTTATCACCACGTGAATATTTCATTGCGTTAGTGATAACGTTGTCGAATACTTGTGTCATCTTATCTGGATCGATTTCTGTGAATATTGTTTGTTGTGGGATTTCTCTTACGAATGTTGTATCTTTCGCTGCCATTTCATGTCGATTAATAATTTTATTAATGTACATGTTGAAGTCAACGATTTCTTTAGTAATTTGGTCTGACTCGTTGTCCATTTTGGATAATTGGAGTAAGTCGTTAACGAGTCGTATCATACGTTCTGTTTCTTCACGTGTAACGGATAAGAATTGTGGTGCAAGGCTTTCATCTTGCCAAGCGCCTTCTTCGAGTGCTTCGATATAGCTGTTCATTGATGTGAGTGGCGTACGTAGTTCGTGTGAAACGTTTGCTACGAATTCGCGACGTTCACGTTCAACTTGTTGTTGTTCTGTTACATCATGTAACACGGCAATGTAACCTGTGACGAATCCTGTTTCTTGCACGATGGTACTAAAGTTGACACGTGCAATAATGCCCTCTTCTTCGTTAATATCTAATAAGAAGGAATCATTATTTTCTTGAATTTCGTCTAGTGAGAATTCATTTTCAAGGTTAAGAAGACCGAGCATGTAATAGCCGATAACGTCTTCTTTCGCGAGACCGAGCATCTTAAGCGCCATATCATTCGCAATACGCACGCGTCCACGGCGATCTGTCGCGAGGATACCATCACTCATATGTGTGATAACTGAATCTAGACGGCGTTTCTCACTTTCGGTGTTAGCCTGCGCCTCTTGCACACGTTTAGATAGGTTGTTGAAAGCAAGTGCGAGCTCACCGATTTCGTCGTTACCATAAATCTTCACACGTTGAGTATAGTTACCCTTAGACATCTCAACAGTCTGGTTACGCATATCGGTAATTGGTTTGGTAATCGTTCGGGCGATAAAGAAACCGAGGATTACTGTGATGAATAATGATATAGCTGTACCGACGATAAAGATTTGGTTAATGTTATTGAGTTGGTTATATACGTCGTTGATTTTCGATTCTATGTAAATATCACCGATAGTTTGTTTGTCGACTTTAACTGGTATGTTATAAACCCAGACACGTTCCTTACCACTACCATAGTCTTTAAGGACCATGTGGTTGTTGGTTTCACCGAGAGAAAGTGCCTTTTGGACGGAACCGTCATTCGCTTTTTGATTAATTAGACTACGGTTAGACTGCTTTGTCGTAGCCATAATAATTTGGTCTTTATCAACGAAGCGAATTTCTCCGATTTCTTGACGGTTGGCATATTCACTCAAAAGGTTTTGGATATCCTTTTGAGCGTTTACCGTACCTTTGTCATTATCGTTATAAACTTTTTCTATATTAACATCTAACTGCTTCGCATATTGCGTTATGTTCTTTTTAAAATTATCTAGTAATTCTTTTTCTAAACTATTAGTAAAATACAAACCGATGATTTGCATACCAATAATAATCAGTAATACATAAACAATAACGAGTTTAGTGTGAAGGGATTGTAATTGTTTAAGCCACTTCATAGGATGTTGCCTCTAATCATGTTGTTGGAGGAAGTATCCAACGCCTCTACGTGTCACAATGTATTCTGGGTGCGATGGATCGTCTTCAATTTTTTCGCGTAAACGACGAATCGTTACGTCAACTGTACGTACGTCACCGAAATAATCATAACCCCACACTGTTTGTAATAAATGTTCACGTGTCATTACTTGACCCATATGTTTAGAAAGGTAGTGGAATAATTCAAATTCACGATGTGTTAATTCGATATCTTCACCACGTTTTTTAATTGAGTAAGCGTCTGGGTAGATGACGATATCTTTGATTGTTATTTCATTTGTAGCGCCACTCACTTCTTGAGCTGGTTGTGAATAAGGGCGACGTAAGTTTGCTTTCACACGTGCGATAAGTTCACGCGTGCTGAAAGGTTTTGTTACATAGTCGTCTGCACCAAGTTCAAGTCCTAATACTTTATCAATTTCTGAGTCTTTCGCTGTTAACATGATGATTGGCATTTCGAATTTTTTACGTACTTCGCGACATACTTCCATGCCATCTCTGCCTGGTAACATGATGTCTAAGAGTACGATATCTGGTTCTTCTTCATAGATTAAATCTACTGCATCGTTACCATCGTAAGCGCAGAATACTTCGTATCCCTCTTTCTTCAAATTAAATTCTAAAATATCAGCAATTGGTTTTTCATCGTCGACAACAACAACTTTTCTAGCCATATATTTTAACCTCTTTTCTCAAAGTGTAATTCTTCCGTTCGTTTAATTATGTGAAGGCTATATTTTTCTCTATTATACCTTGTGAAAGGTGATGTATGTAATATATATAGCGCATAGTTACCTAATATATAATTTACCATTTATGAACGGGTAATTCTATTTTTGTATTAAAAATTATAGAATAATATTATTTATAATTTTACCATTGAAATACTGTATTACAAAATATGTTGAACAGTTGCAAATAGCTCAAATTATCTATATATCAGTGTTTTCATTATTTTGTAATATAAATATTTGGTGTAAAACGTATGCTTATGCGATTCTCCCTTTTGAAAATGTAAACAAATAGCGTAAATGTTAAGTTTTTATTGCAACGTCATGGATATTGTAAAGTGAGCGTTATGTCTGGGTGAGGATAGAGTTATTACTTTATATGAGTGGATGGATTGTAACAGGAATAAAACGGATATGAAGGTATAAAAAATGCCTACCCTATTGGGTAGGCAATACGGTCCCGACGGGAATCGAACCCGCGATCTCCTGCGTGACAGGCAGGCGTGTTAACCGCTACACTACGGGACCTATCATGGTGACTCCTACGGGACTCGAACCCGTGTTACCGCCGTGAAAGGGCGGTGTCTTAACCGCTTGACCAAGGAGCCGTTCTTAAGCACAAAATAGATTATAGCATAGCTCATCTTTTCATGACAAGCTATTTTTTACATAAATTTAACAATATTTTTTAAGGGTTAATAAATGAGAAATATTGCTATAAAAGTGTTGATGGCGCCGTTTAAAACGGGATTGCATATCGCGTATTCAACTACTTTCTTCTATATAAATAAAGTAAGACCGACTCGTTGTAATGAAACAAGTCGGTCTTCTTTGAAGCTGGGATATCATTAATGATCTCAGCTTTCTTTTACACCTTTGTTTTACCATAATTGTTCTAATAGGTTTGTTTGTTCACGGTCTGGGCCTACAGAGAAGATTGAAATGTGTACGCCACATAATTCTGAAATACGCTCTAAGTATTTGCGTGCATTTTCAGGGAGTTCTTCTAAACTGCGGCAGCCTGTGATATCTTCTGTCCAACCTGGAAGTTCTTCGAAGATTGGTTTACAACGTCTTAATTGATCTAAGTTAGCTGGGTATTCAGTGATTTCTTCGCCATCTAACTCATATGCTGTACAAATCTTAACTGTATCTAAACCTGTTAAAACGTCGATAGAGTTGATTGAAAGGTCTGTAATACCACTTACGCGACGTGAATGACGTAGTACTACTGAGTCGAACCAACCTACACGGCGTGGACGTCCTGTTGTTGTACCATATTCACGACCTACTTCTCTAATGTGATGGCCGTCTTCATCGAATAATTCTGTAGGGAATGGACCGTCACCTACACGTGACGTATAAGATTTACATACACCGATGACTTTAGAAACTGATGTAGGACCTACACCTGTACCTACTGTGACATTACCAGCAACTGGGTTACTTGACGTAACGAATGGGTAAGTACCGTGATCGATGTCTAACATGACACCTTGGGCACCTTCGAATAATACTTTGTCGTCTGCAACGTTAGCATCATCTAAGATTTTAGCTGTGTCAGTGACATATTCTTTTAAGCGTTGACCTGCTGCATAGTACTCGTCAAAGATTTCATCAAACGTAGGGCATGTTTCGTTGAACATTCCTTTGAAATAAGCATTTTTATATTCAATGTTTTCTTTAAGACGACGTTCGAATGTTTCTTTCTCTAATAAGTCTGCTACTCGAATACCGATACGTTGTGCTTTATCTACGTATGCTGGGCCGATACCTTTTTTAGTTGTACCGATTTTATTATCTCCACGACGACGTTCTTCATATTCGTCTTGAGCTAGGTGATAAGGTAAGATGACTTGTGCACGGTTAGAGATACGTAAGTTGTTAGTTGAAATACCACGTTCATTTAAACCGTCTAATTCTTTCAATAATGCTACTGGATCTACAACTACACCGTTACCGATAACTGCTAATTTATCTTTATAAAAGATACCTGATGGTACCAAATGTAATTTGTAAGTTTCTCCACCAAATTGAATTGTGTGTCCTGCATTATTACCACCTGAGAATCTAGCGATAACATCTGCTTGTTCTGCTAAGAAATCTGTGATTTTACCTTTACCTTCGTCTCCCCATTGTGTCCCAACTACTACGATTGATGACATAAGAGCACCTCCAAGTTTTTCTCGTTTAACCATTAGATATTCTACCAATATGCCTATGAGATTGCAAATAAAAATCGAACATTAAATTTGTTTAAGTTGTTTGCAATTGATTCATCTTGTTTTTACTTTTTATACAGTTTCATCGTTGTGTTATCAGTGCTTTTGAATTCATTTTCCGGAAAATGATATACATACTTCAAGTGATTGCAAAGAATGAAAACAAAATAAAAACCGTACAATAAAACTAAAAATAAGTTTATTGTACGGAAAAATAAATTTTATGTCATTTCTGCATGAGCATAATCAATGTCTGTAAATTTATTATATTGTTTCATAAAATGAAGTTTCACAGTTCCTGTTGGGCCGTTACGTTGTTTAGCAATTATGATTTCAATTTCACCGTTATCATCATTCGTTTGTGGCTCAAAGCCTGCATCATCGTCATCATCTTCATCCTCGCCACGATTGTAGTAATCATCACGGTATAAGAAAGCAACGATATCAGCGTCTTGCTCGATAGACCCAGATTCACGAATATCACTCATCATTGGACGTTTATCCTGACGTTGTTCAACACCACGTGAAAGCTGACTCAGTGCGATAACTGGGCATTCTAGTTCACGGGCAATGGCTTTAAGTGTACGTGAGATTTCTGATACTTCTTGTTGACGGTTGTCTGAGAATCGAGAACCGCTACCTTGAATTAATTGTAGATAGTCAATCACTATCATATCTAAGCCGTGTTCTTGTTTAAGACGGCGACATTTAGATCGTAAGTCATTAATACGAATACCTGGTGTATCATCGATAAAAATCTTAGTTTTTGATAATTTACCAACTGCAATCGTAAAACGACTCCAGTCTTCTTCTGTCATCGTACCAGTTCTTAAGCGGTTTGAATCTACGTTACCTGAACTACAAATCATACGCGTTGCTAACTGGTCTGCACCCATCTCAAGCGAGAATATGCCTACTGTAAACATATCTTCATGTGTCGCAACTTTTTGGGCAATATTAAGAGCGAAGGCAGTCTTACCCACGGAAGGACGAGCCGCTAAGATGATTAAATCATTACGGTTAAACCCAGCAGTCATTTGGTCGAGATCTCGATAACCTGTTGGAATACCAGGCGTTTGACCACTATTTTGGTCGAGTTCTTCGGCAGTCTCATACACTTGTCCTAAGACATCTCTAATATCTTTAAACCCGTCACTTTCTCTTGTAGAAGAAAGTTCAAGGATACGTCTTTCGGCATCACTTAGGATTGTATCTAGTTCTAATTCATCATTATAGCCATCATTTGCAATACTATCTGCCGTTTGAATTAACTTACGTTTTAACGCGTGTTTAAAGACGATATCTGTATAATATTGAACGTTTCGCGTTGTTGGAACGTTAGTCGATAGCTCTGCGAGATATTGAGGGCCACCCGCTTCACTTAAGCTTCCATCACTAGATAGTTGATCCATAAGTGTGACAACGTCGATTTCTTTGTTATCTTCATTAAGATGCATCATTGCTCGGAAGATATGTTGATGGGCGCCTCTATAAAACGACTCAGGAAGGAGGACTTCCTGAGTTGTATTAATCAATTCTGGATCTATAATAATGGCACCTAAGACAGATTGTTCAGCTTCATTGCTATGCGGCATTTGATTTTGCTCATACATTCCATCCATTGTTTGCTTTACACCTCTTATTTCAATCCATCTTTGTTATTTTCGAAATTACTGTTCTACTGTGTGTACTCTAATTGTACCTTCAACTTCTTTATCTAATTTAACTGGCACATTTGTATAACCTAACGCGTGGATACCATGTGGTAAGTCCATTTTGCGTTTATCAATTTTAATATCATGTTGTTTATTTAATGCTTCGGCAATTTGTTTAGTACTGATTGAACCAAACAATTTACCGCCTTCACCTGTTTTAGCTGATACTTCAACTTCGATGTTTTCTAATTTTTCTTTAAGTGCTTTCGCATCATCAATTTCTTGTTGTCTGTCTGCTTCAGCACGTTTATTTTGTTGTTCTAATTGTTTTAAGTTACCAGGAGTTGCTTCTACAGCATAGTTGTTTTTAAGTAAGAAGTTGTTTGCGTAACCTACTGGTACGTCTTTTACTTCGCCTTTTTTACCTTTACCTTTAACATCTTGTTTGAAAATTACTTTCATGCATCTTCACTCCTACTCATTTGTTCTGTAATTGCTTGCTGTAATTGTTCTATAGCATCTTCTATAGTGACACCTTTAATTTGTGTGGCAGCATTTGTAAGGTGTCCACCACCACCTAATGCTTCCATCGTTAATTGAACGTTGATAGAACCTAGTGAACGTGCAGAGATACCGATGAGGTTATCTTCACGTTTAGCCACAACATAAGATGCCTCGATACCTTCTAAACTTAACAACTCGTCGGCTGCTTGTGCAACCGTAACAGGATGGTAGATTTTATCATTTGAACCATGAGCGATTGCTACGCCATGATCTTGTAATTGAACCGTTCTAATAAGTTCTGAACGATTAATATAAGTATCTACATCATCTTTTAAGAAGTGTTGCGTTAAGATTGTATCTGCACCATGCGCACGTAAATAACTTGCAGCATCAAATGTTCTTGAACCTGTTCTTAATGTGAAGTTTCTAGTATCTACTATAATACCTGCATACATGACTGTTGATTCTAAACGTGTCAATCTTTGTTCAGTTGGTTGATATTCTAATAATTCAGTAACAAGCTCTGCAGTTGAACTTGCATATGGCTCCATATATACCAATAGTGGGTTTGAAATAAAGCTTTCGCCACGTCTGTGGTGGTCAATAACGACTTTACGGTTTGCTTTATTTAAGACATTTTCATCTAAGACCATTTCAGGCTTGTGCGTATCCACGACAACGACTGTCGTCTTAGACGTCATCATATCCCAAGCTTCATCTGAAGTGACAAAGCGTTCTTTCAATTCTGGTTTCTTATCAATTTCGTCCATGACACGACGTAAAGTCGGATCAATATCTGAATCATTGAGAACAACAAAGGCTTCTAAATTATTCATTAATGCAAAACGTGAGACACCAATTGCTGCACCAATTGCATCTAAATCAGGGCGTTTATGTCCCATAATAATTACCTTGTCGCCTTCAGTTAATATATCTTTAAGTGCGTGAGAAATTACTCGGGCACGTACACGCGTACGTTTCTCCATAGGGTCAGTCTTACCACCGTAGAAGCGAACGTTACCATTCATATTTTTAATGGCTACTTGGTCGCCTCCTCGACCGAGTGCTAAGTCTAAACCAGATTGAGATAAATCCCCTAGGTCAATAAGGTTCTCTGTACCTTCACCGACACCGATACTTAAAGTGAGTTGTGCACGGTAACCGACACTTTTCTCTCTCAACTGACTTAAAATTTCAAAGTTTGAATCTTCAAGTTCTGCTAATATCTTTTGGTTAAGATATGCAACGAATTGATCAGAATTATAACGTTTGAAATAAATATTGTATTCTTGTGCCCATCTGCTAATGACACGTGTAACCATTGAGTTGATTTCTGAACGTTGTGTATCGTTCATATTCTGCGTAATCTCGTCATAGTTGTCTAAGAACAACGTTGCGATAATTGGCTTTGAATCTTCATACAACTCGTTGGTATGTACGCTTTCTGTGATATCAAAGAAATATAAACAATGTTCATTCTCTGAATATCGCACATGGTAATGATAATTGTTATGTTCAATTTCTACTTCTTGTACTTTTTCTAATTGTTTCAATATGTTAGGAAAGACTTCGTTTACATTTTCAGAAATCACATTAGTTTCAACGTGTTCTGTCATGAATTGGTTCATCCATTCAATGTGGTTATCTTCATCTAACACAATCATCCCAATCGGCAAATGTTTGATTGCTTTATTGCTACTTGCCGAGATGTGACCACTTAAATCATCCACATAATTATCCATTTTAAGAAAAGCTTGTCTCAATAACACGCCACTAATAATAATCATCACGACGAGGATTGCTGCAGCAATGCCAGCGACGATTTGGTTGAAAATAAACCATACGATGACTAATGCAATGGCTGTAAGTACCATGAGTATAAAAGGTATGAGCAATGCTTTTTTAGTGGATTGACGGTTCATTCTTCCACCTCTAATCACTTAGTTAATAATCATTTTTTAATAATTCGTTTTAAATTAATACATAAATCAATAACTCCAAGTAAACCAACGATATGTGTCATCGGTGTAAGTAGTGTCCCCACCACCATTAATAAAATCGTTACAGCATTCGGCCATCTCTTAGCTTTACCGAAGAAATGTATAACGCTTAAACCTTGGATATACATCACTAATGATAACACAACCTCAAAGTTCAAGACGATACTTTGGAATATACTTGGTTGGTTCGCAAACATTACACAAATAAGAACTATAAGATAAATCCATAATAGTACACGATTCATTTGCCATGCGAATAATGGCTTAAAGATCGGAGTTGCGACCTTAAACTTACGTAAGATAGGAAATGTAATAATCAGATTAATTAAGATTAAAAGGAAAATGACTATAATAAGATAACTAGGGAGTTGGACCGTTGATTGTCGGAAACCTTCCTCAAGAATCTGTCTATAGTTAGAATTTAATCCACTTGTTAAGATGGCATCATACATCGCATCTTTAAATGGCTTAATTAATACGGCTGCTTTTGGAATTTTTTCGAATGTTTGTAATAACATGAATCCAATCAATGTTATTAAACTCAATGAAACCGTTGAAACATAAAGAATTCTTTCTTTTGAAGTTCTTTCCTTAAGTAATTGACCGATGATAAAACTTAAAATTAAGATAAGTACCATCATACTTAAGACAAATGTATTACCTAATAACGTTGTCAGAATCACTGTTACTAAAGCGCTAATTCCAAATGATTGTACAGAGCGGTTCCATAGCACGATGCCAGGAATCGTTGCAAATAAACATAAAATTAAGCCGAGAATAGGTAATACATGTGTTACTAAAGCGACTATCAGTAATGAAATAGTTGCAATAATAGTTGCTTTAGGTTGTATTTTTGAAAACACACACGCCACTCCCATACTTTTTGACTATAACTTCTATTTTAACCTCTTTGCCAAAAATTAACAATAAAGCGCTACTTTTAATGACTTCGTCATTAATTAGTAGCACTTATGCTAAAGACATACTTACTTTGCTTAGCCAAAGTTTAGTATGTCTAAATATAGCTGTGTTTATTTCCTTTTAAATTGTTTTAAGTTCAAGAAATGGTAGAGGTTTGGAGCCCAATCGTTAAAGTTTAGAAGGAAGCCGTCATGTCCTACATTATCTGGCACAAAGAAATGGCGATGATATTTAAATCTCTCTCCGACTGCTCTTACTTGATCATCTGGATAAAGTAAATCATCTATAAACCCCATCGTTAGAACTTTTGTATCTAATGATTGATAGACTTCATCAACATCATCTCGTCCTCTATCAATATTGTGACTATCTAAGACGTCGAGCAGTGTTAAATAACATTGTAAATCAAAGTTTTTCTTGAATTTATTTCCTTGATATTGTTGATACGTTACAACTTCATCTGGTGTAAATCGTTGGTCATAACTTTTAGAGGAGCGGTATGTTAAGAAGCCAAGTTGTCGAGCGATACTTAAGCCTTCCTTCCCACCAAGATGAATTGCTTGTCGGGCGATCTCGTTGAAAGCACGACTGTATGATGACGTTTTACCAGTTGCTGCGAGAATAATGGCTTTGTCGATTTGAAATTGATTATTATACAGCAATTCCATTGCTTGCATACCACCTAGACTTGCTCCAATTAGGATGTTTATCTTATCGAAGTCTAGTGCTTTGATACCTTTTTCAATCGCTTTAACAATATCTCGTAATGTAAGATGCTGTGGAAAATTAGGGTCATTAAGTTTGGAACTTGAACCAAAGGGACTACCAATAACGTTGAAAGTTAGAAATTGATAATCATGACGTGGAATATAACCACCATCTATAATTTCACGCCACCATCCATGTTTCTCGTCTGTTCCATAAGTTAAGTGATTACCTGTTAATGCGTGACAAACAACAACTAATGGTTGACCTTTATATCCAACGTGTTCATAGCGTAATTTTAAATTATTAATGGTTTCTCCTGATTCAGTTGTAAATGTCCCTAATTCTAACGTATCTACTCTGTAATTCGTCATCGTTAACGCTACCTCCTCTTACAAAAAAGCTTCCTACTCAAATGAAAAAGTAGGAAGCTGGTCAGTACTTATCATTCGAGATTCTCGTTGGTTGTAGCACCGTGCTATCATTAGTCGGTTGCTGAAGCATCGTCGGGCCAATTCCCTCAGCTTCTCGAAATAAGATTTGTTGAATTGATTTGTATATTGATGTTGATTAAATTTCAATCTTAAATAGTCTGAATTTTCTAATTAATATAATATTAACTAAAATGGTTTATGACTTCAATACTTTGCTGTCATTTTCAGGAGTTAAAAGATTAAACGTAAACAAGCGATAGTAATAATACCTCCAATTATTGTGATAGTAAGGCTACGTGTGAAAATGGCAAGGAGTACTGTTGGTATAATCGCAATAATATATGACAAATTGAGCGTATATCCAAAGGTGTTATCGTGTTGTTGTATGACGCCATCAATGACAAGTGCGGTAAATAATGTGATAGGAATAAATGAAAGCCATTTAACGACAATTTCAGGTAAATGAACTCTAGATATCATCATAAAGGGAATAATTCGAACGAGTAACGTTACAATTCCACATAAAATAATAAGTATCAGTGTGTGTAAATCTGTTGTCATTTATCCATCACCACCCCTAAGGCTGCAGCGAATGTTGCGGCTATTAATATTGCTACATATGAAGGCATCACTAAACTTAAAAGAAGCATCATTGTGATTACACAGATAATTAAAATTATATATATACGAAATCTTGATTTCTTCACTGACTCAAATTGAGATATACCTAGGAAAATGAACATTGCAGTAATCGCATAGTCTAATCCAAGTGCATTAGGATTAGAAATATATTTGCCGAAAAGGGCGCCGGCCACACACGAAATAGTCCAAAAAAGATATGCTGTGATATTAAGACCATGAATCCAACGATCATTAATCTTTTCACCTTTAATATATGGCGTAATGGCAACTCCGAAGGTTTCATCGGTTAATAATGTACCGAGACCTACCCTATTCCATAATCCATATTGTTTATAATTAGGCGCCAAAGTCATACTTAATAGAAACATACGTGAGTTAACGATAAGTGTGGTCAACACGATAGCAGATATTGGAGTACCTGTAATCGCTAAAGCGCAAACAATAAATTGTGCGGCACCGGCGTAAATAATGAGACATAATAAAATAATTTCTAAGATACTAAAGTTTTGAGAGGCTGCAACGATACCAAATGATAAACCTACTCCGGCGTATCCAAATAAAGTAGGAATACATTCTTTTACCCCTTGCTTAAATGAAAGATGGGTCATTTGATCAGCCTCCATTCCACTTTCTAAAATAGTAAAATAAGTCTATTATATTTGGAAAAGTTGTTCAATATTTTTAGACTTCGGTTTGTGTGAAGTAAGACAAACCTCATAGTCAAATCGTTGTAACTACAACGATTATAAAATTTCAGAATTTTGTTTCTTCTTTTAGACATCCCTCTCATTTTTGAAGATTTGAAGTTGAATCATTTCTCTTCCCCTACCCTGTTCAACAAAAAAACTGTCGACAAAATCGTTAAGATCTTATCGACAGTTCAAATAATTAATTGAGTCATTCATCGTTGTATTGTAGTAATTATTTAGCCTATTTTAAGTTATTATTTTGTAGGTTTAGAAATTTTAGTTTTTCCACCCATGAATGGAACTAATGCTTCAGGAATTGTGATTGTACCGTCTTCATTTTGATAATTTTCAACGATAGCTGCAAATGTACGACCTACGGCTAAACCACTACCATTTAATGTATGAGCTAATTCTGGTTTAGCTGAGTTATCACGTTTAAAGCGAATGTTAGCACGACGTGCTTGGAAATCAGTACAGTTTGAGCAAGAACTAATTTCTTTATAATCATTGTAGCTTGGTAACCATACCTCTAGGTCATATGTTTTACTAGCGCTGAAGCCAATGTCGCCTGTACATAAGATAACTCGACGATATGGTAATCCTAATTCTTCTAAAATTGATTCAGCATTTTTAGTCATATCTTCTAAAGCATCCCAAGAATCTTCAGGTTTTTCGATACGAACCATTTCAACTTTATCGAATTGGTGTAAACGAATTAATCCTCTTGTATCTCTACCAGCTGAACCCGCTTCACTACGGAAACATGCCGTTTGCCCAGTGAATTTTTCAGGTAACACTCCTGGTTGAATGATTTCATCTCTGTAGAAGTTTGTTAAAGGTACTTCTGCTGTTGGAATTGTGTATAGGCCTTCTTTTTCAACTTTAAATAAATCTTCTTCGAATTTAGGAAGTTGACCTGTACCAAACATAGTATCTGCATTCACTAATTGAGGTGTCATCATTTCTGTGTAACCATGTTGAGTTGTATGTTTCGTAATCATATAGTTCATTAATGCACGTTCTAATAATGCACCATCTTTAGTTAAGTAAACGAAACGCGCACCAGATACTTTAGCAGCACGTTCGAAGTCTGCCATTTTTAGTTCTTCAACTAAGTCCCAATGTGCTTTTGGTTCGAAATCAAATTCACGTGGTGTACCCCATTTTTTCAATTCAACGTTTTCTTCATCTGAATCCCCTTGAGGTACATCGTCGTTAATTAAGTTTGGAATACGGATTAAAATATCTCTTACTTTATTATCAACTTCATTTAATTTAGCATCGTTTTCTTTAATTTCATCACCTAAGTTACGCATTTCTGCAATAACGTCATCAGCATCTTCTTTATTACGTTTCTTCTGAGCGATTTCTTCACTGACTTTATTACGTCTTGCTTTCATTTCTTCAGTTTTACTGATTAATTGACGTCGTTGTTCATCTAATTCTAAAACTTCGTCAACGACCTTAGGATCGTCTCCTCTTAATTCAATTTTGCTCTTAACTTTTTCTGGTTCATTTCTAAATAAACGAATATCTAACATGTAACCTTCATCCTTTCCCAAATAAAATATAGATTTAATGGGGGCACGTATGTATAAAATCATAAAAAAAGACCACATCCCAGACAAGGGACGTGGTCTACGCGTTGCCACCCTATTTAACAATTTAAAATAAACGTTGAATCACTTATTCTAAACTGCACTTAACTAAAATAACGGTTATTACCGATTGCTCTCATAAAGTAGGTAGATTCACATCAAAGTCGATTGCTTGTTCTCACTAACCACAAGTTCTCTGAAATCGTCCGGTTAATGCTACTTAGCCTACGAACAATGTTTTATTAAGTTATTTTTAATATAGCAAAGTCTTTTTAACTTTTCAAGTAAATGTAAATGTGTGTAAACTACCTCGTATTTATGCTCTGTGATAAGCATCATCTTTTAGATACTGCGCTACCGCTTCGATATCTTTGTGGAATTGTCGATCTTGATTGATTGAAGGCACGATTTTACGATATTCTTCATATTTCTCACGTGTTTTAGGAGATAATTTATCTACACCTTTTAATTCCACAGCTTGCAATGCGATGACACATTCAATCGCAATCACACGACGTGTATTCTCAATCATTTGGTAACCATGTCTTGAAGCGATTGTGCCCATTGATACATGATCTTCTTGGTTTGCTGAAGATGGAATTGAATCTACACTCGCTGGGTGTGCGAGGGTTTTATTTTCAGAGACAAGGCTTGCAGCAGCATATTGCATAATCATAGCGCCACTTTGTAACCCTGGCTCAGGACTTAAAAATGCAGGTAAATCTCCATTTAATTGAGGATTAATCAAACGTTCTAGACGTCGCTCTGCAACGTTGGCTAATTCACTCACGCCTAATTTTAGATGGTCTAATGCAAGTGCGACTGGTTGACCGTGGAAGTTACCACCTGAAATCACTAATGTTTCATCATCCTCATCGAAGATAAGAGGATTATCATTAGCTGCATTCATCTCAAATTCTAATTTTTCTCTTACATAATTGAACACTTGGAAACTTGCACCATGGATTTGAGGAATACAACGTAAACTATAAGCGTCCTGCACTCGTAATTCAGCTTGGCGTGTCGTAAGCTGTGAATCTTCAAGCCAGTTAAGCATGCGTGCTGCCACATCTACTTGTTCTTTAATATTCCGGACTTTGTGCACGTTATGATTATACGCATCTGTAATACCATTTAAAGCTTGATGCGTGAGTGAAGCAATCCATTCCACTTGATAACCTAAATCCTCTGCCTCAATGAAATTAATCACACCTTGAGCTGTCATTGCTTGTGTCCCATTGATAAGTGCCAAGCCTTCTTTAGCTTGTAGTTTTAACGGTTCACGTCCTAACTCATTAAGGACGTAGCGACTGTCGACTTGTTCATTGTTATAATAAACGTCACCCTCACCAATAAGTGCAAGTGCAAGATGTGATAGAGGCGCTAAATCCCCTGATGCCCCTAATGAACCTTGTTGCGGAATCACTGGAATAATACGTTCGTTAATGAAGAATTTTAATTGTTCAACTAACTCAAGTGTCGCACCTGAATGCCCCTTCAATAATGTATTTAAGCGCAACACCATCATGACTAATGCCACTTCTTCTGAAAATGGTTTCCCGATACCACATGCATGTGAACGAATGAGATTGACTTGTAATTCGTTATATTGACCTGGATCGATTAAAACATCACTAAATAGACCGAAGCCAGTTGTGATACCATAGATTGTTTCTTTATTCTGTATGATACGTTCAACGACTTGGCGACTTTTCGTCACTCGTTCAATGGCATCCTCTGAAATATCAATTTGTAAGTCTTGGCTTAAAAACGTCTTAATTTCCTTAATAGTCAAAGCCTCTCCATCTAAAATTAATGTCATATAAACAACCCCTTTGTTTAAATTTTAACCCCATTACAGGAAAGTATACGTTTTCATTTTTATATTAACAACACTTTTTGCACTTTTTATAATGCATTATCAATGTAATAATTTAACAGGTTAAAGAAATAGGAATATTATTATTTATTATTTTAATAAGGTAGATGGAAATGGTATTTTTGATATTTTGTGCGGATAGAGGTATTCATTATTAAATTTCTAAAATAGCTATTGACTAAAGAGTATTACAGGTATAGTATTTTCTATTGTATTTAAAAGAGATTGGGCAATTTTAAAGGACTTTAATTTCTTAAAAATGGATGTACACAACAATTTATAAAGTGAAATTTAAGACGGTCGGATGTCTTGTGTACGAGATGCGAGAAGTGAGTTTTTTAACGGAGGTTATGTCATTATGGAAACGTTAGATACAGTTAACATTCCTATAAGAAAAGATGAAACGCATAAAGGCGATTATGGTAAGATTTTATTAATTGGTGGTTCTGCCAATATGGGTGGCGCAATTATGCTTGCTGCGCGCGCATGCGTCTATAGTGGTAGTGGATTAATTACAGTCGCAACACATCCTAATAATCATGCAGCATTACATTCACGTTGCCCAGAAGCAATGGTAATTGATATCAATGATACGAAGATGCTAACTAAAATGATCGAAGCTACCGATAGTATCTTAATCGGGCCTGGATTAGGTGTGGACTTCAAAGGTAATAATGCGATTACGTTTTTACTACAAAATATTCAACCACACCAAAATCTTATTGTAGATGGAGATGCAATCATCATATTTAGTAAATTGAAACCTCAAATTCCTACATGTCGTGTGATTTTCACTCCTCATCAAAAAGAATGGGAACGTTTAAGTGGGATTCCTATCGAAGAACAAACATATGAACGTAATCGTGAAGCTGTTAATAACTTAGGTGCTACTGTCGTTTTAAAACAACATGGTACTGAAATTTACTTTAAAGATGATGCTTACAAATTATCTATCGGTACACCAGCAATGGCTACTGGTGGTATGGGAGATACACTTGCTGGTATGATTACAAGCTTCGTTGGTCAATTTGATAGTCTTAAAGATGCCGTTACAAGTGCGACTTACACACATAGTTATATTGGAGAGAAATTATCTGAGTCTATGTATGTCGTACCACCTTCTCGTTTAATCAGTGAAATTCCTTATGTTATGAAACAATTGGAAGGTTAAGTTATAGACACGTTATATATTAAATACTATTTACGATGCACACCTCAAAGTTGTTCACTTATTGTGAATACCTATTGCTGGTGTGCTTTTTTTATAATAAAAAAGACTACCCTCAAGCAGGGTAGTCTAAAAATTAACAGGTTCTCACTATATAGCGAGAACCTGCTTTAATATCTATTATTCGTTGTCATCATCGTCGTCTGAAGCACTTTCAATATCTTCATTTACACGATCCATAAAGTCTTGTCGAACATCGATTCTATCATCATTAGCGTTATCATCTGTTTCTTCATTAGTTACATCTTCGGCTTCTTCTGTATGAATAGCATTACCAGGTGTTTGGTCATCAATAACTTCTTCAGTTGCTGTCTCGCTCGCATCAGTATCATCTGAGTCTGCTTGATTATCTTCTTCCTCTTTAACTTTAGCAACTGTTGAAACAAATTGACCTTCGCCTAATCTCATTAGACGTACACCTTGTGCAGCACGACCATTTTGAGAGATATCTTCCACATCTAAGCGAATAATCACACCTGCATTGGTAACAACCATTAAGTCTTCTTCACCAGTGACTGTTGTGATACAAACGATATTACCGTTACGTTCAGTAATAGTTGCTGTTTTAATACCTTTACCACCACGATTAGATAATCGGTATTCATCTACTGGTGTACGTTTACCGTAGCCATTTTCAGTAACAACTAGAACTTCATCTTCACTTTCTGCGTGAGCCACATCTAAACCTACAACCACGTCGCCTTCACGTAGTGTGATACCTTTCACACCTGCTGCTGTACGACCTAGAGGACGTAAGGCAGATTCAGGGAAGCGAATAAGTGATGCGTGCGATGTACCGATAAGTATATCTTCATTACCAGTTGTTAAGCGTACGGCTATTAGTTCATCGTCTTCTTTGAAGCCTATTGCGATTTTACCGTTCTTATTAATACGTGAGAAATTACTTAACGCTGAACGTTTAACAATACCTCGTTTTGTAGCAAATACAAGGTAATGTTCTTCACTTTCAAGATCTTTAACCGCAATCATCGTACTTATCGTTTCGTCATTCTCAAGTTCTATCGCGTTAACGACTGGGATACCTTTAGATTGACGAGACAGCTCAGGAACTTCATAACCTTTAAGTTTATATACTCGACCTTTATTCGTGAAGAAGAGCACGTTATCGTGTGTACTTAAAGTAACTAACTGACTCACGAAATCTTCTTCAAGTGTGTTCATACCTTGTACACCACGTCCGCCACGGTTTTGTGAACGATATGTAGAAACAGGTAATCGTTTAATATAATTATTATGACTTAAAGTAATTACAATTTGTTCTTCTGGGATTAAATCTTCATCTTCAATATCGTCTAATCCACCTAATTGAATTTCAGTACGACGTTCATCTCCAAATCGTTCTTTGATTTCAGAGAGTTCATCACGAACCAATTGTAATAATACTTCTTCATCAGCTAGAATTTCTTCTAATTCTTTAATGTATTCAAGTAATTCATTATATTCAGATTCAATCTTATCGCGTTCTAAACCTGTTAAACGTCTTAAACGCATATCTAAGATAGCTTGTGCTTGACGTTCAGATAGCTTAAAGCGTTCTTGTAAGCTTTCCATCGCGATTTTATCTGTTTCTGATTCACGAATTGTCGTGATAATTTCATCAATATGATCTAGAGCTATTCTTAAACCTTCTAGAATATGCGCACGGTCTTTAGCTTTTCTTAAATTGTACTCAGTGCGTCGTCTTACAACTGTTTTTTGATGCTCTAAGTAGTGAATTAATGCTTCTTTTAAGTTAATTAACTTAGGTCTGCCATTAACTAAGGCAATCATATTTACACCGAATGATGTTTGTAACGGTGTTTGTTTGTATAAGTTGTTAAGAATAACGCTTGCATTCGCATCTTTACGTACGTCAATAACGATTCTAACACCTGTACGTAAACTTGTTTCATCTCGTAAGTCGGTAATACCATCGATTTTTTTATCTCTAACAAGTTCAGCAATTTTCTCAATCATACGTGCTTTATTAACTTGGAATGGTATTTCAGTTACTACGATACGTTGACGTCCACCACCGCGTTCTTCAATCTCTGCACGTGAACGCATTTGGATAGAACCACGACCTGTTTCATATGCACGGCGGATACCACTTTTTCCTAAAATAAGACCTGCAGTCGGAAAGTCAGGACCTTGAATATCTTCCATCAATTCATTGATCGTGATATCAGGATTCTTACTTAAACTTAATACACCATCAATGACTTCTGTTAAATTGTGAGGAGGAATATTAGTAGCCATACCTACGGCAATCCCTGCAGCACCGTTAACTAAAAGGTTTGGGAAGCGTGCAGGTAAGACTGACGGCTCTCTTTCATTACCATCATAGTTGTCGATAAAATCAATTGTATCTTTGTTGATATCACGTAAAAGTTCTAACGTAATCTTAGTCATACGTGCTTCGGTATAACGCATTGCTGCTGCGCCATCACCATCCATTGAACCAAAGTTACCTTGACCATCTACAAGAGGATAACGGTAACTGAAGTCTTGTGCCATTCTTACCATGGCTTCGTATATTGAAGAGTCACCATGTGGGTGATATTTACCCATAACGTCCCCAACAATACGTGCAGATTTCTTATATGGTTTATCTGGTGTCATACCTTGTTCATTCAGACCATATAATATACGACGGTGCACTGGCTTTAAACCATCTCTAACATCAGGTAATGCACGTGACACGATAACACTCATGGCATAGTCTAAGAATGATTCACGCATTTCACTGGTTATATTTCGTTCATTAATTCTTGATTGAGGTAATTCAGCCATCAAGATATCCTCCTTCAAAAGTTCAATTCATAATGCTTAGAAATCTAAGTTGGCGTAAACTGCATTATCTTCTATAAATTGTCTACGATTTTCAACAACATCACCCATTAACATTTCAAATGTTTGGTCTGCATCAATTGCATCTTCAAGTCTTACTTGTAACATTGAACGATGTTCTGGATTCATAGTCGTTTCCCATAATTGGTCTGCATTCATCTCACCAAGACCTTTGTAACGAGAGATTGACCATTTAGGAGTAGGGTTTAATTCAGCTTTAAGCTTGTCTAACTCTCTATCGTTAAATACATAATACTTTTGTTTACCTTGCGTTAATTTGTATAAAGGTGGCTGTGCAATGTAAACATAGCCCGCTTCAATTAACGGTCTCATAAAGCGATAGAAGAATGTGAGTAATAGTGTTCTGATATGCGCACCATCAACGTCCGCATCAGTCATGATTACGATTTTATGATAGCGTGCTTTTGAAATATCAAATTCTCCACCAATACCTGTACCAAAAGCAGTGATCATTTGGCGAATTTCATTGTTATTTAAGATACGGTCTAAACGTGCTTTTTCCACGTTCAAGATTTTACCTCTTAATGGTAAAATCGCTTGAGTTCTTGAATCACGACCTGATTTTGTAGACCCCCCGGCAGAGTCACCCTCTACTAAGAAAATCTCACTCTCTTCAGGATTTTTACTAGAGCAATCCGCTAATTTACCAGGTAAACTTGATACATCTAATGCTGATTTACGACGTGTAACCTCACGTGCTTTTTTAGCTGCTACTCGTGCTCTAGACGCCATGATACCTTTTTCAACGATAATTCGACCTACGGCAGGATGCTCGAATAAGAAACGCTCGAAGTATTCAGCGAATAATTTATCCACTACTTGACGTACTTCAGAGTTACCTAATTTCGTTTTAGTTTGTCCTTCGAATTGAGGATCGCCGTGTTTAATTGAAATAATAGCTGTTAGACCTTCACGTGTATCCTCACCTGAAAGTTTATCTTTGTCTTCTTTAATAATCTTACTTTGAATACCGTAACTATTAAGAATACGTGTTAACGCACGTTTGAAGCCATCTTCGTGCGTACCACCTTCGTACGTATGAATGTTATTGGCATATGTTAATAAGTTAGTCGCATATCCACTGTTATATTGAAGAGCGATTTCAACCTCAATATCATCTTTTGTTTGATGTATGTAGATAGGTTCTTCATGAAGTGGCTCTTTATTTTCATTTAATAATTCTACGTAAGATTTAATACCGCCTTCATAGTGATAAGAATCCTCACGGCCTTCCTCTTCACGCTCATCTCTTAACGTAATTTGGATACCTTTGTTTAAGAAAGCAAGTTCGCGTATACGTTGTTGTAATGTTTCATAATTATACACAGTTGTCTCTGTAAAAATTTCGCCATCAGCTTTAAAACGAATTGCCGTACCTGTTTGATCTGTTTCACCGATTTCTTTTAAGTCAAATTGAGGTACACCTTTTTTATACGCTTGGTGGTAAATAGTATCATTTCTGTACACATATACTTCTAAGTCTTGGGAAAGCGCGTTAACTACTGATGAACCAACACCATGAAGCCCACCTGATACTTTATATCCGCCACCGCCGAATTTACCTCCAGCATGTAATACCGTTAAGATAACTTCGACAGCAGGACGTCCCATTTTCTCCTGAATATCAACTGGAATTCCACGGCCATTGTCAGTAACTTTTATCCAATTGTCTTTCTCAATTACGACTTCTATTTGATTAGCATAACCTGCTAATGCTTCGTCAATACTATTATCAACAATTTCCCATACTAAATGGTGCAAGCCTCTTTCAGAAGTTGAACCAATATACATACCTGGTCTTTTACGCACCGCTTCAAGACCTTCTAATACTTGTATCTGTCCAGCACCATAATTATCTGTGTTGTTTACATCTGACAATGTATTCACCATCACTTTCTTATTACTTTAGTAATTCGCCTTGACTTATACGGTATAACTTAGCATTATTCATAATTTCATGGTCTATACCGTCAACAGAGGTTGTAGTCACAAATGTCTGTACTTTATGTTGGATTGTACTTAGAAGATGCGTTTGACGTGAATCATCAAGTTCACTGAGTACATCGTCCAGTAATAATATTGGATACTCTCCAACTTCGATGTTCATTAATTCAATCTCTGCCAATTTGATCGACAATGCTGTAGTTCTTTGTTGTCCTTGTGATCCATATGTTTGTGCATCCATGTCATTAACATTGAATCCTAAATCATCTCGATGTGGTCCATAAAGACACACACCTCTTTCTTTCTCTCTTTGAAGGTTATCGTTTAATAATTCGATGACCTCCTCGAGCAATTCTGACTCTTCCTTCTCATAATCACTTAACTTTAAACTTGGTAAATATTTAAGTCCTAACTTCTCACGCTCATTCGTAATCCCTGAATGAATCGGTTGCGCAAGTTCTTCCAGTTCTTTTATAAAATGCTCACGACGTAACGTTACCTTTAAAGCATATTGAGCAAATTGTTGATTTAACACTTCTAACATTGTCGTATCTGTCTTCTGCCCAATTTGTAATTGCTTCAAATAGTTATTCTTTTGTTTAAGAATACGTTGGTATTGAGCTAAATCATTTAAGTAAACGGCTGAAATTTGTCCTAACTCCATGTCTATGAAACGTCGTCGTATCTGTGGTGAACCTTTAACAATATTCAAATCTTCAGGAGCAAATAAAACGACATTCAAGTGTCCCACATATTGAGTCAGTTTACTTTGTTCAAGGTGATTGACTTTAACTTGTTTACCTTTTTTAGTTATAAACATTGTAAGTGGCATTGTGCCATGTCTATAACTCAGCTCACCTTCTATTTTAGCATAGTCAGCTTTAAAACGTATGAGTTCCTTGTCATTCGAAGTACGATGACTTTTAGCTAGCGCTAGCGTATAAATTGATTCAAGTAAATTTGTCTTTCCTTGCGCGTTTTCTCCTATGAGGATATTCACTTCAGGATGACAATCTAATGTAACCTCTTCATAGTTACGATAATTCTCTAATTGGAGTGTATTAAGTTTCATTGTTCACCTTGATGGATGATTAGAAAAGAACCAGTATCTTCAGGTAATTCTGTGATATCAATTCGGTCGTTATGTTCTAATTTCTTCCCGCGACGTGTCTCACGTTGGCCGTTTATTAAAACTTCGAAATCTTGGAGGAACCATTTAGCTTGTCCACCAGATTCAATAATGCCTTCAGTTTTAAGAAATTGACCTAAAGTTATGTTTCCTTCTACAACAACTTCTTGAACCAAAATTATCACTCCATTTCTTTATGTGTCATTAATATATTATACCTTTTTTTGCCTTAGATTTCATTTAAAATAAAGAATGAAATCGTTTACTTTGATATATATTTTTATTTTTCAAAATCTGCAATCTACTTGGTAAATTTTTTTAGTTTTAAGAGACATCATATTTTAATTGTGTATGCTTCTCTAATTTAAATTTAAAGGGGTATTTTACTTAATTTTAACAAATAGGAGGTTTACCCTAAAAAATTTATTGATGTTTCTTAAAATACCTCTCAGTATCTTTAAAATGAATTTAAAGTAACTAAAAAGAGATTGTCTAAGTGACAATCTCTAAACTCATTATAGCATTATTAAATTTTTATGTTTTAATCCATATGGTCTAACTAATAAGTTCTAATTGGTAAAATCAATTGAGTTACTGAATCGTCATCTTTCGGTTTCAAAATAAATGGTTTCATTGTTCCAAAGAATTCTACTTCAACTTCGTCATTATCGATGGCTTTTAAAGCATCCATCATGTATTTAGAGTTGAATGAAATTTTTAAGTTTCCACCTTCAACATCATTTGCAGTTACTTCTTCTTTTACTGTACCAATTTCTGGTGATGTTGAGGATAATTCTACTAACTCATTTCCAGTGCTCAATTTAATAACATTATTTCCACCTTCACGTGCTAAAAGAGATGCACGATCGATAGCGTGATAGAAATCACCGTTATTGATGCCTAACTTAATTTCATAGTTTTCTGGGAATAAACGCGTTGTATCTGGATAATGACCTTCAAGTAAACGAGAGATAAAGTTAACGTTTCCTACTCTAAATAGAACTTGGTTTGATGCAAAGAAGATATCAATATCTTCGTCACTATCACTCATAATTTTATTTAATTCTGATAAAGCTTTACCTGGAATGATGACATTTTTATTTTCAGAAGTATCTTCCAATTGTAACTTTCTTACAGCCAAGCGGTGTGAGTCAGTGGCAGTGCATATTAATTCATTATCTTGTATAAGCCAGTTCACACCAGTTAACACTGGGCGTGTTTCTGAGGTGGACACTGCAAAATTTGTTTGAGCAATGATGTTTTTAAGTACTTTAACTGATAATTGAATTGCGTCATCTCTTGATACTTCAGGTAATAATGGATATTGATCTGGATCTAATCCACTTAAGTTAAATTCTGAATGTCCTGAAGTAATCAATGTTTGGAACTGTTCATTTGTAGATAATTTAACATCTTTACCAGGTAACTTTTTGATGATATCTACGAAGAAACGACCAGGGAGTACTACTGATCCTGTTTCTGAGATTTCAACGATGTCCTCACCGTCAACTTGTTTAGGAATTGTAATTTCAATTGAGATTTCTGAATCTGAACCAGTTAAAATCACTTCATTATCTTTAGCATCAATTTTGATACCAGTTAAAATTGGTAATGTTGTTCTAGGTGAAATTGCTTTTAATGTGTCATTAAGTTGATTAATAAAATAATCTCTTTTAATTGTGAATTCCATCATTAATTTCTAAACTCCTTCCAGTCGTTTATATATAATTATATAGGTTTTAAATTCATAGTAATAGTAGTAGGGACTGTGGATTGGTGGATAAGTCCATAAATGTCCGAAATAGCAAAGTTATGCACATGTGGATAAACTGTGTATGCTGTGTACTACTTTTAAACATTATCCACAATTCTTTGCTTTATCCATTTCTTAACTCTCATATTTTGAGAAAATTATTTACTTCATTTTCATTGTAATTATTCCCGAAATTTATCTTTTTAAATCTGGTTGCTTAGAGTATAAAACTTATCTTGTTATTTCCCGTTACTGATTTCTAATTTCTTTTTCTAAGTTTTCGATTTCTTGTTTAAAAGTAGGATCTGCTTTGATGTCGTTAGCTATCTTTTCATGTGCATGAATGACAGTTGTATGATCTCGTCCACCAAATTCTTCTCCAATTTTTGGTAGTGAGAAATCAGTCAATTCACGGGATAGATACATAGCAATTTGACGCGGATATGCAATAGATTTAGTACGTTTTTTAGCACTGAAATCCTCAATGCGTACACTATAATATTGACCAACGACTTTTTGAATATCTTGAATTGTAATCTTTTTGGATTTAGGTGCTTGAATAATATCTTTTAGAGCTTCAGCAGCTAATTCTGTAGTTATCGGTTTGCCTTGAAGTTTGGAATAAGCTAAAAGTCTAGTGAGTGCACCTTCAAGTTCACGAATATTTGACTGGATTTGATTGGCAATATAATTAAGCGCTTCTGGTGGTATATCAAGGTTTTCTTCTTCAATTTTCTTTTGTAATATCGCCATTCTTGTTTCGTAATCAGGTGGTGTAATGTCAACGATTAATCCCCACTCGAAACGTGAACGTAATCGATCTTCTAATTTAGCAATTTCTTTAGGTGGACGATCACTTGAAATAACTATTTGTTTATTGTTTTGATGTAATTCATTAAATGTATGGAAGAATTCTTCTTGCGTCTGTTCTTTATTTTGAATGAATTGAATATCATCTATAAGTAATACATCGATGTTTCGATACTTCTCACGGAAAGCTTCAGTCTCATTATCACGAATAGATTTGATAAATTCGTTAGTAAATTTCTCACTAGATGTGTAAATCACTTTAGCACTAGGTTGATTACTAAGAACATGATGACCAATCGCATGCATCAAGTGTGTTTTACCTAAACCTACGCCCCCATAAATGAATAATGGGTTATAAGCTTCAGCTGGTGCTTCAGCTACAGCTAAACTTGCAGCATGTGGGAAGCGGTTCCCTGGACCAATAACAAATGTATCGAATGTGTTATGAATATTAAATTGTTCTTTACCACCATCATTATCTTCAATTGTAGATGTTGACGTTTGTGGTTCTTGAGGTTCATTAGATGCACCATTGTTATAGTCGGCGAGTTCATCTTCAGTAATAAATAGCGGTTTCACTTCATAACCAATGACATCATATATAATAGCTTGCATTATTTCAGAGTATTTTTGATTAAGCCAATTCGCATTAAAAGATAGGCTCGTTAAAATAATGGCTTCGTCATTTTTAAGTGAATAGAGTTGAGTATCTTTAATAAACGTATGATAACTGGTATGTGAAATTCTTTCTTGAGCAAGTTCTAAAACTTTGTCCCAAATTTCTTTCTCTGACATAAAAACTCCATCTTTCTTAAAATTTTTGACTTATACACATAAATAACATTAGTGGATAAAAATAATCACAGCATGTTAATAATTATCCACAAGTTAATCACATATAGTGGATAACTATCACAATACTATGATTTATTCACAGTAATTATGTATAAAAGTTTAATAAATAAATCCTTATAAAATCATTGATTGAACGACTTATCCACATAATTATACTTTTTAACTTAGACAGATGTCAAATGACTGTGAATATGTTCTTAAATTTGGCATAACTATGTGTATGAACTCTATTTTATCCACAGAAATAAGCAATAGTTTTGTGAATAAGTGGATAACTTTATATAATCTTCATTATTTCTTAATAATCGTTTGGGAAATAATTTATAACACATGTATGAAAAATGTATAACTAATATAAAATTCTTGAGCTGCAAGAATCGTAATGATTTAAAACTGAAAATTTAATTGAAAGATATGCTATACATCATAAAATCATCTTGCTTTATAAAAGGGATTTTGTTATATTGTAGTAGTTGCTTGAATTATGACTAGATAATAATGAGCTAAATAAGAAATTTCTTAATAGCAGACACAATAAGAGAGCAATTGCTCAAATGAAGTATGTTAGTACTATAGGCTGCAACATACTTTGATAATTTATCTATGTATATGAGCCAGTTTCAAGGTATGAAATTGGAAATATTAGATAATTGAATACAGATGGAGGTGTTTTGCATGGTAAAACGTACTTATCAACCAAATAAACGTAAACATAGTAAAGTTCATGGTTTCAGAAAACGCATGAGCACTAAAAATGGCCGTAAAGTTTTAGCGCGTCGTCGTCGTAAAGGCCGTAAAGTTTTATCAGCATAAGATCACTGACTCATCAGTGGTCTTTTTTTTCGTTTTAATTAGGAAAAAAGATTCATTTGAAATAAAAACATTCATATAATGGATAATTGAATAAGCGAGTGATGTTATGTGGAAAAAGCATATCGTATAAAGAAAAATTCAGATTTCCAAACTATTTATAAAAAAGGTAAATCTGTAGCGAATAGACAATTTGTGGTTTATACCTATAATAATAAAGAAAATAAACATTTTCGTTTAGGTATAAGTGTTTCTAAGAAATTGGGTAATGCTGTAACTAGAAATAGAATTAAAAGAGCTATTAGAGAAAATTTTAAAGTTCACAAAGAAGATATTATAGCTAAAGATATTGTTGTTATTGCGAGGCATCCATCTAGAGATATGACAACTTTAGAAATTCAAGGTAGTTTAGAACATGTACTAAAAATAGCTAAGGTATTTAATAAAAAGATAAAGTAGGGTAGGGGATATGCTTTAAATAAGACTAACCGAAGTCTTACCTCAGACAAACGTAAGCCTAACTCGGATACTTTAAAAGCACTATGTTAGCTTTTTATAGAGAAACAATTTACAATGTTATAATGAAATTTTACTTGAATAAGGAGGCGAGACTCTTATGGATTTTGATACGATTACTAGTATTTCAACACCTATGGGCGAAGGAGCTATCGGTATTGTCCGTTTATCAGGCCCACAAGCCATTGAAATAGGAGATACACTTTATAAAGGAAAGAAAAAATTATCTGAAGTAGATACACATACGATTAACTACGGTCATATTATTGATCCAGAAACTAATGAAACTGTCGAAGAAGTGATGATATCTGTGCTACGTGCACCAAAAACATTTACTAGAGAAGATATCATTGAAATTAATTGTCACGGCGGTATTTTAACAATTAATCGCATACTGGAATTAACTATGACGTATGGTGCACGTATGGCTGAACCAGGTGAATATACGAAGCGTGCTTTCTTAAATGGTCGTATTGATTTATCTCAAGCAGAGGCAGTTATGGATTTCATACGCTCTAAAACTGATCGCGCCTCTAAAGTAGCAATGAATCAAATTGAAGGTCGTTTAAGTGACCTTATTAAAAAACAACGTCAATCCATATTGGAGATTCTCGCTCAAGTAGAAGTTAATATTGATTACCCTGAATATGATGACGTTGAAGATGCCACAACTGAGTTTTTACTTGAACAGTCTAAGAATATTAAAGAAGAAATTAATCGACTGCTTGAAACAGGTACTCAAGGTAAGATAATGCGTGAAGGATTATCAACCGTTATCGTTGGTCGTCCTAATGTAGGTAAATCTTCAATGTTAAATAATCTTATTCAAGATAATAAAGCGATCGTTACTGAAGTAGCTGGTACGACTAGAGACGTTTTAGAAGAATATGTCAATGTACGAGGGGTACCATTACGATTAGTTGATACAGCAGGTATACGTGATACAGAAGATATTGTAGAGAAGATTGGTGTCGAACGTTCACGTAAAGCATTAAGTGAAGCGGATCTAATCTTATTTGTTCTTAACAATAATGAACCTCTAACAGAAGACGATCAAACATTGTATGAAGTTGTGAAGAACGAAGACGTTATTGTAATTATTAATAAAACAGATTTAGAACCACGTTTAGATATAAATGAAGTTAAAGAAATGATTGGTGACATGCCATTAATCCAAACTTCTATGTTAAAACAAGAAGGTATAGATGAATTAGAAATTCAAATTAGAGATTTATTCTTCGGTGGAGAAGTTCAAAATCAGGATATGACATATGTATCTAACTCACGTCATATTTCTTTATTAAAACAAGCTAGACATTCAATTCAAGATGCGATAGATGCTGCTGAATCTGGTGTGCCTATGGATATGGTTCAAATTGATTTAACGCGTACTTGGGAAATACTTGGTGAAATCATTGGAGAATCAGCGAGCGATGAGTTAATTGATCAACTGTTTAGTCAATTCTGTTTAGGTAAATAATGATATTTAATATTTAAGGAATAAGACGGTAGGGTGTCTTCATTTTCCGGAAAAGTTTTTAAGAATATAAGGAGGTAAAAAAGTGGTTCAAGAGTATGATGTAATTGTCATTGGAGCTGGTCATGCAGGAATTGAAGCGGGCTTAGCTTCTGCAAGACGTGGCGCGAAAACGTTAATGTTAACAATTAATTTAGATAATATTGCCTTTATGCCATGTAATCCATCCGTTGGTGGCCCTGCAAAAGGTATTGTAGTGCGTGAAATCGATGCGTTAGGTGGACAAATGGCTAAAACGATTGATAAAACACATATCCAAATGCGTATGTTGAATACTGGTAAAGGGCCGGCTGTAAGAGCATTACGTGCACAAGCAGATAAAGTGTTATATCAACAAGAAATGAAACGTGTAATCGAGGACGAAGATAACTTAGATATTATGCAAGGCATGGTGGATGAGTTAATTATTGAAGAAAATGAAGTGAAAGGCGTACGTACGAATATTGGAACAGAATACCGCTCTAAAGCAGTAGTTGTTACAACAGGTACGTTCTTACGTGGTGAAATCATCTTAGGTAACATGAAATACTCTAGTGGTCCAAACCATCAATTACCTTCTATCACTTTAGCTGACAACTTGAGACAACTTGGATTTGATGTAGTTCGATTCAAGACAGGTACGCCTCCACGTGTGAATGCTAAAACAATCGACTATTCTAAAACTGAAATTCAACCCGGTGATGATGTAGGTCGTGCATTTAGTTATGAAACGACTGAATATATTTTAGATCAATTACCTTGTTGGTTAACATATACAAATGGTGAAACTCACAAAGTGATTGATGATAATCTTCATTTATCTGCGATGTATTCAGGTATGATTAAAGGTACTGGTCCTAGATATTGTCCATCAATTGAAGATAAATTTGTTCGTTTTAACGATAAACCTAGACACCAACTTTTCTTAGAGCCTGAAGGTCGTAATACGAATGAAGTGTATGTACAAGGTTTATCTACAAGTCTTCCTGAACATGTTCAACGTCAAATGTTAGAGACAATTCCTGGTCTTGAAAAGGCAGACATGATGCGCGCAGGTTATGCAATCGAATATGATGCGATTGTGCCTACACAGTTATGGCCAACCCTTGAAACAAAATCAATTAAGAACTTATATACTGCAGGTCAAATTAATGGTACGTCAGGGTACGAAGAAGCGGCAGGACAAGGTATCATGGCAGGTATTAACGCAGCAGGTAAAGTGCTAGGTACTGGAGAGAAAATCTTAAGTCGTTCTGATGCATATATCGGTGTATTAATTGATGACTTAGTGACTAAAGGAACTAATGAACCATATAGATTATTAACTTCTCGTGCTGAATATCGTTTATTACTACGTCATGATAATGCAGATTTACGTTTAACTGATGTAGGTTATGAGTTAGGCATGATTTCTGATGAACGCTACGCACGCTTTAATGAGAAACGTCAACAAATTCAAAATGAAATTCAACGCTTAACTGACATTCGTATTAAACCAAACGATCACACTCAATCTGTTATCGAGTCTAAAGGTGGCTCACGCTTGAAAGATGGTATCTTAGCAATTGATTTATTACGTCGTCCTGAGATGACTTATGATACGATTTTAGAGATTCTAGAAGAAGACCACCAACTACCTGATGCGGTTGAAGAACAAGTTGAAATACAAACGAAATATGAAGGTTATATCAATAAATCTTTACAACAAGTTGAAAAAGTAAAACGTATGGAAGAGAAGAAAATTCCTGAAGACTTGGATTATAATAAAGTAGATAGTTTAGCTTCTGAAGCTAGAGAAAAATTAGCAGAAGTAAAACCATTAAATATTGCACAAGCTTCACGTATATCTGGTGTAAATCCAGCAGATATCTCAATTTTACTTGTCTATTTAGAACAAGGGAAACTTCAAAGGGTGAATCAATAATGAGTGTAGAATGGCTATCTAAGAAATTAAGTGAACATGGCATTGAATTGTCTGAAACGCAAAAAGAACAATTCCAAACGTACTATCAATTACTTGTTGAGTGGAATGAAAAGATGAACTTAACAAGTATTACGGAAGAACATGATGTATACTTAAAACACTTCTATGATTCAATTACACCTAGCTTCTATTATGACTTCGATGGAGAATTAAGCATTTGCGATGTTGGAGCTGGTGCAGGATTTCCAAGTATTCCTTTGAAAATAGTTTTTCCTGAATTGAAGGTAACGATTGTGGATTCACTTAATAAACGAATTCAATTTCTCAATCACTTAGCTGCAGAGTTAGGCCTCCAAGATGTCAGTTTTGTGCATGATCGTGCGGAATCTTATGGTAAGGGAGCCTACAGGGAGTCTTATGATATCGTTACAGCACGTGCTGTTGCACGTCTTACTGTATTGAGTGAATTGTGCTTACCTTTAGTTAAAAAAGGTGGCCAATTTATCGCACTTAAGTCATCTAAAGGCGAAGAGGAATTGCAAGAAGCGAACTTTGCTATTAATATTTTAGGTGGAAACGTGAAAGAAACATTTTCATTTGAATTGCCTGAGGATGCTGGCGAAAGACAAATGATAGTGATTGATAAACGTAGACAGACTTCTAAGAAATACCCAAGGAAACCAGGTACGCCAAACAAATCTCCACTACTTGAGAGCTAAGAAGAGACATATGATATAACAAATAATTGAGAGGGAGAGAATGGATAATGAAGAAACCTTTTTCAAAATTATTTGGTTTAAAAAATAAAGATGACATCGTTGGTTATACTGAAGAAGAGCGCAATAATAATGTTGAATCCATTCATATTGAACGTATCGTACCCAATCGTTATCAACCAAGACAAGTATTTGAGCCAAATAAGATAAGAGAATTAGCTGAATCGATTGAAGAACATGGGTTATTGCAACCCATCGTTGTACGTCCGATAGAAGAGGATATGTTTGAAATTATTGCTGGTGAGCGTCGATTCAGAGCATTACAATCATTGCATAAACCACAAGCTGACGTCATTATTCGTCACATGAATGATGAAGAAACGGCAGTAGTTGCGTTAATTGAGAATATTCAACGTGAGAATTTATCTGTGGTTGAAGAAGCGGAAGCTTATAAAAAATTGCTTGAAATAGGAGATACGACGCAAAGTGAATTAGCGAAGAGTCTAGGTAAAAGTCAAAGTTTCATCGCTAATAAATTACGCTTATTAAAACTTGCTCCTAACGTGATTAAACGACTTCGTGAAGGAAAGATAACTGAAAGACACGCCCGTGCTGTCTTGGTTTTACCCGAAGATGAGCAAGAAGAATTAATTGAGCAAGTCATTAATCAGAAATTAAACGTTAAACAAACTGAAGATAAAGTACGTCAAAAGACAGGTCCTGAAAAAGTTAAAGCTCAGACTTTCCAATTTTCACAAGATTTGACTCAAGCGAGAGATGAAGTGGGTAAAAGTATTGAAGCCATCGAGCAGTCTGGCTTACGTGTTGAACATAAAGACAAAGACCATGATGACTATTATGAAATAAAAATTAGAATATATAAGAAATAGTAAGAAAAGAACGAGTTAATGCAGTATATTGTTGCACTAACTCGTTTTTTCTATTGAAAGTATTTACTTTTTAAATAGTTTAAAAGGCGTGACTCTAAGTAAGATTTTACCATTGTGATTACGGTTGTCTGTGACCACTTTTACAATGGATTGGGCAGCTTCACTGACGGTACGCATGAGTAGACCTTTTTGATGATTGTTTAAATCAGTCGTCACTCCACCTGGCATAATACCGAAAATTTCGACTGGTATTTTACTTTTCTTGAATTGTCTTGCAAAGAGCTTAATCATTGAGTTAAGTGGTTCTTTCGTTGCAATGTAACTAAATGGTTCGAAGAAACTTGATGGTTTCAAAGGGATGGTTAAATTCACTATTCTACCTTTATTACGGGCTAAGATTGGTGTGAAAGCTTTAATCATTTGGAAATTACCGAAGAAATTAACCTCTGTTAAAGATCTTAACTCATCAATATCCACATCTAATGGCTTAGCCTGCATATTTCCTGAAACACCTGCATTATTTATTAAGACGTTAATATCACTGTGATGTGCTCTAATGTATTGTGCAGCTGAATCTATTGTTTCATCGTGATTTAAATCTATTCTAACCCATTTTACGTTAATTCCTTCTCGTTGAAGCGTATTAACTGCTTCCATCCCTCTTTGCTCATTTCTAGCCCCGAGTAATATGTACCAATCTTGCTCTCCAAGTTGTCTCGCTGTTTCAAAGCCTATGCCTTTATTCGCACCTGTAATTAAAACTTTTTTACTCAAAGTGATTTTCTCCTTTATATGTTTGATGAAGGGATGTTAATTGAATTTTCGAGAATTTAAAAAAGATTAGAAATTTAATTCAGTTACCTCATGAATGATATATGTTGGATTCTCAGATTTTAATTCCTCAATACTGTGTGTACCCCAAGTGACTGCACATGATGCCACTTTTGCGCTATTTGCCATTTGCATATCAAATATAGCGTCCCCGATATAAATAGTTTCTTCATTTTCTAATTGGTATTTATTCAAGATATAGTTGATGCCATCAGGTGAAGGTTTATAATGATTAACTTTGTCTGACCCTATTACTTCTGTAAATAAGTGATCTATGTCTAAGATCTCTAAGTTACGAATGAGCACATCTGTTTTCTTACTTGATACTACAAATAACTGTTTATCTTTTGAGAGTGATTGGAGTTGTTCAGTCATATGTTTATAAAGTTTTAAATAAGATGATTCAACCTCTTTATAATTTTGCCTAAAGGTTTTGATAAGCGCTTCTAACTGATGGTCATCTAAATCAACGGAACTCATTAAACTGAATGACTTTTCTATTGGTATTCCCATATAATACTCAATCAGATTTACTGTCGGTTCTTCTAGCCCTCTTTCTTTAAAAGATTTTTGAGTAGCAACTATACTACATTCTTTAGAATCTGCAATTGTACCATCGAAATCAAAGATTAAATTTTTGTACATGAATGTCTAACCTCACTTAATTAGAAAATGATTTTATAAAAACTTTAACATAAATCTATCAAGCAACAAACTAAACTATAAATAAGTTATTTTAGATAATGCAAAAACTTTAATAATTGTTTTACGTGAAACACATACTATTACTATTTTTAGAAAATTAGGTATTTTAGTGGAAATGTTTACAACGCACTATAATCGATTTACACTAAAAGTAAACGAAACGTTTCGTTTAATAATTAAAATTGATAAGAAGGGTTATTGTGTTTGGTATATCGATTTCAAGTGCTATTCTCCATTTTGTAATAGGTGGTCTTGCAGTTGCGCTCGCATCAGTAATGGCAGATAAAGTCGGTGGTAAGTTAGGTGGTATTATAGCCACTATGCCGGCAGTCTACCTTGCTGCAGTGATTGCTTTAGCTATAGATCATCGAGGTCAACAACTGATTCAAATGTCTATACATCTTAGTACAGGTGCAATTGTAGGAATTATATCTTGTATAGTTACTGTATTCTTTACCTCACTATTTATAGGTAAAAGAAATTACAAGAGTGGGACTATATTTTCAATTGTATGTTGGCTTGTCATTTCTATAGCAATATTTGTAGTTAGACACATTTAATGATGGAGGCATTGTAATAATGAAATTAGTATTAATAAAATTTCTCGTTGGTGGATTAGCAGTATTAGTGAGTTACATTGTATCAATGGTATTACCTTGGAAAGAGTTCGGAGGTATCTTTGCAACTTTTCCAGCAGTGTTCTTAGTTTCAATGTTTATCACAGGCATGCAATTTGGTGATAAGATGGCAATGCATGTGAGTAGAGGCGCAGTCTTTGGTATGATAGGTGTATTATTTAGTATTTTAGCTACTTGGGGACTTTTACAATCAACACAAATGTGGTTAATTAGTATTATTGGTGGATTTATTGTATGGTTTGTAAGTGCAGTGGTTATATTTGAAATTGTTGAATTTATTACGCATAAAAGAAGGGTTAAACATGGCTGGAAGACCGAAAGATCCAACAATAAATAAGAAAATTTATGAAGAAATTAACCGTTTATTAGAAACAATACATTTTAGAGACATAACAATTGATCAGATTTCGGAAAATACTGGTATCTCTAAAGCGACGATTTATCGCAGATGGAAAGATAAATCGTCAATTATTATGGATATGTTTGTTGAACAATCACAAAAGATATTTATCCATGAGAGCGACAATTTATATGAAGATTTGTATCATTTTTTAGTGAAAATCAAAGATATTTATAAGACGAAATTAGGTAGTGCAGTGATTGAAATTTTAATCAGTCATCAACAGATCGAAGCACGAGAAACGTTTATGACAGATTATTTTAATAGTAATCGAAGAACATTAAAAAAGATTATCAGCAAGCATATTAAAGATGAAGAGCAAGACTTATTTATAGATCTTATCTTCTCGCCTATTTACTTCAATATATTAATCAAACCCGACTCATTAGATGAAAATTACATTGAAAAGATGTTGAATAGAATTATCGAAGCGTATGACCCAGAAACGAAAGAGTAAACGTTCCTTAAATAAGGAACGTTCTTTATGTAGAGGGTAGACTGAACGAAGTGTTAGTTTCTTATTTGTATGCAGTTTATTAAAATCTAATGATCAGACAACTTTTTATTTAATAAAATATAGTAATAACATTAATAATATTGAAATCGGAATAATGATACTTTCTGCTCTCATCATTGATTTAGAAAGATTTTTAAATTCTTTATCTGAGGCATTATTGTTTTTTAATTTAAAGTATTTTATTCCAAGATATATGGCAGGTAACAAATGAAGTAGTAAAAAAACTATTAGTATAGTAATCATCAAAATCCTCCTCCAAAAAAATAATAGCATCTAATGAAAGCGAGCTTTAAATAAAAAATAATTAATTAATCTACTATGCATTTCTATGTAATCTAGTATAATTAAATTAATAAGAGTTCATGCATTAATATTACCAATCCCCTCACTACTCGAGATAGTGAGGGGATTTTTTAGGTTATGGTTGATATCACTTATTTTTTCTTTTTCTCATTCAAGCTAATAATAATTGGTAACATACCACAACAAATGATTATCAATAATATTAATCCTGAATTCATTTTTGTACCTCTTGTGATTATTTAGTGTTCATATTTGGCATTGATTGACCAGAAGCTCCACTTATTAAACCAAATCCAACTAATAAAACTAGAGCAACGATACCTAATATAATAGATGTTTTCTTAGATAAGCGACTCGTTGAGTAATAAACTACGCCTGTTAAAAATGCTTTTAATAAGTTAGTTAAGTTTAATGCCATTAAAAATTTGTTGCCTTTAGCGAAGATGTTTAAACTGTCTAATTTATATTCAAGAATACTTAATCCAAATAATAGTTGGATAATAATGATAATAAGAGAGAAAGCATTAATTATAATTGAGTATGAAAGTGCAGCAGAAAAGATACTGCTACCTTTAGCATCAGATTTAAATATTTTAGAAATAACTAAGAAAATCACAAAAACTATTCCTGCATTAAAAAGCATGCCAAAGAAACCAGTTATTATTGTTATTATCAAGTAAACTCCAGAATTCATCTGACCATTAGTTTGTGATAATAAAGAATCTTTTGTAGCAAAGTAACTTACGAATGCAGTTATTATGGCTAAAACTATTAAAATTAACAACTTCACTAACCATTTTGGATTTTCTCTTAACTTACTAAAATGATTTACAAATGGAATGCTAGAATTTTCTAGTTGTTTAGTATCGATATTTTGATTTTCCATAATATGTATATCTCCTTTGTTTATTAATATCACTTAAATGTTAACATTTAAATCTATTTTATAAAATAAGCAATTTAAAATTTTAGTTAAATTTCATTGCCTATACATAATAATTTTAGAGAATGAATGTTTTTTCAATATTAACATTTCTAAGATTTTGTAAATTTTATATATATAAAATATTACTAATTTTACATTTGTGTTATCATTTCAATTGCAATCAATTATTAAGGAGAAATAGATATGAAAAAGAAAATATTGTGGATCATCATAGGAATTGCAATCATTCTATTATTAATTATCGCTGCTTTTATCGTGAAACAGGTAAATGGATCAGGTAAGAAAGATAGTGAAGGTTACGATACATATACAGTTAAAAAAGAAACACCTATCAGTTTAGAGGGGAAAGCTTCTCCTAAATCTGTAAAGACATATAATAATAACAGTTCAATTGGGACATTTTTAAGTACATCTGTAGACGATGGACAGAAGGTTAAACAAGGGGATCGTTTAATTAATTATGACACGAATGCTAGTAAACGTGAACAATTAGCGAATAAGGTGAACCAAGCACAAAGTCAAGTGAATGATGATTATCAAAAGATTAATCAAAGCCCTAATAATAGCCAATTGCAATCTAAACTTACTCAAGATCAAAGCTCATTAAACGAAGCACAACAGTCATTAGCACAACACGACAGACAAGTGAATGACAGTATGTATGCTTCATTTGATGGTAAAGTAAATATCAAAAATGATTCAGATGTTGGTGATGGACAACCGATTTTACAATTAATTTCAGATAACCCTCAAATTAATGCGACCGTTACAGAATTTGATATTAATAAAATTAAAGAGGGGGATAAAGTCGACGTTACTGTAAATAGTACAGGTAAAAAAGGCGAAGGTAAGATTATCAAAATTGATGAGCTTCCTACTAGTTATGATTCCGGTAGTGAGGGTGAAGCAGCTGGTGGTGCTCAAGCAGGCGGTGAAGAAGGTGAAGGTTCAGGCGCTCAAGCTTCTAATCCAACTGTGAATAATCCTTCTGGAGGTAAAGAAGGCGACACATCTAAATACAGAGTAGTTATTGGAGATTTAGATATCCCAGTTAGATCAGGTTTCTCTATGGATGCGAAGATTCCTTTAAATACTAAGAAATTACCTGACAATGTATTAACTAAAGATAACGATGTGTTCGTGGTTGATGAAAATCATAAAGTTCATAAACGTGATATCAAAATTGAACGAAACAATGGTCAAATTATCGTTAAAAAAGGTCTTAAATCAGGTGATAAAGTCATTAAAAATCCTAAAGGTAATTTAAATGATGGAGAAAAAGTTGAGGTGTCATCATGATTGAGTTGAAAAAAATCAATCGACACTTTAAAAATGGTAATGAATCTAATCATATTTTAAAGGATATTGATATTCATATTGATGAAGGAGAGTTTATCGCTATCATGGGTCCTTCAGGCTCAGGTAAAAGTACGCTCATCAACATATTAGGATTTATCGATCGCGGATATGAAGGGGAATACCTTTTCAATAAAGAAAATTATCAAAAAAGTTCAGACAACAAGCTTGCTGAAATTCGAAATCATACTGTAGGGTTTGTCTTTCAAAACTTTAAATTGATTCAAAATAATACCATTCTTGAGAATGTTAGTATCCCTCTTATTTATAATGGAATAGGGAGTAAAGAGCGTAAAAATAAAGTTTTAGACGGTCTTCAAGACGTCGGTCTTAAAGGTAAAGAAGATTTATTGCCGAATAAATTATCAGGTGGTCAACAACAACGTGTGGCCATCGCTAGAGCGATTATCAATAATCCGAAGTTTATTATCGCTGATGAACCTACAGGTGCGCTTGATTCTAAGACGTCTCAAGATATTATGGAACTCTTCGTTAAACTAAATAAAGAAAAAAGAACGACGATGATTATGGTTACACATGACCGTGATGTAGCGGATAAAGCTGATCGTATTATTCATATTTTAGATGGTCGTGTGCGAGAGGAAGAGGTGTTGACGCATGAATAACTTTTCTAATGTTATTGCTGTCGCCTTTCGCTCAATTTTAAAGAATAAACGTCGAAACATCTTTACGATGATTGGGATTATCATCGGTATCGCAGCTGTCATTACTATTATGTCTTTAGGTAATGGATTTAAGAAATCAACAAATGAACAATTTGATGAAGCGGGTGCGGGTAAAGATCAAGCTTCTATTTCATTTATGACTGAGAATATGGAGGCACCTAAGAATAATCCGTTTAAACAAGAAGATATAAGTGTAGTAGAACAAGTTAAAGGTGTTAAGAATGCCAAAATAAAAGAAGACGATGATAGCACGTATTCAGCTAAAATCACCAATTCACATGGTGGCGGTGATGTCAGTCTTAAAAAACAAAACGAGCTTACCGATGTAGACAAAGGGAAAGGTTTTACTAAAGATGATAATGACACTGAAGAGAAAGTCGCTGTCATTGATAGTAAACTTGCGAAAAAAGTGTTTAATAATAATGCGATAGGTAAGTCTATCTATGTGAATGGCGAAGGATTTAAAGTTGTTGGTGTATCTGAAGGTTCAGGAATTGACGCTGGCGGTATGGGTATGCCTGAAGAATCAACAGTACAACTCCCTACAAAGACATTCAATAAATATATGGGTAACTTGTCTCAGGGTATGCCTCAATTATTAGTTACTGTGGATAAGAGTTCTGCTAAAAAAGACGTTGGTAAAAAAGTTGAAAAAGAACTGAATAAAAAAGGTACTGGCACATCTGAGGGGCAATATAGTTATCAAGACAATGAAGAAATGATGAAAGGTATCGGAAAAGTATTAGATACCATTACTTACTTTGTTGCAGCAGTTGCAGGTATTTCACTCTTTATTGCTGGTATTGGTGTGATGAATGTGATGTACATTTCAGTTACTGAGCGTACAGAAGAAATTGCGATCCGACGTGCATTTGGCGCTAAAGGTCGAGATATAGAAATACAATTCTTAGTCGAGAGTGTGGTCCTATGTCTTATTGGTGGTATTATTGGATTAATACTCGGTATTATCATAGCGACACTAATTGATGCTGTGACGCCAGAAATGGTTAAAAGTTCCGTCAGTCTAGGATCCGTAATCTTAGCTGTTGGTGTATCTACCCTAATCGGTATTGTGTTCGGTTGGATACCTGCACGTGCCGCATCTAAGAAAGAATTAATTGATATTATTAAATAACGATTGCTTCTATATAATTATCTTAAAAGCGTGAGTAGTTACTTTAATGTTGACTACTCACGCTTAAATTTTAATAATTGTTATTAAAAAATTGATTTAATTGAAGTTACTTTATCTAATGATATTAGAGTAGGTCTTTTTATTTTAAATCATACTTTTCCTCAAAATGATGACGCTTTCTATATTCTCTGTATTTTTTATCATTATCAAAACGCTCTTGATATTTCATTTTTAACTCTGCATCTCCCGTTACTTTACCATCATCATTAACCTCATATTGATATGTATTATAGGGCTCATCTTTAAAAGTAACAACTACGTCACGTTCTCCAGTATTCAACGTGAAATTGGGTTTCTCTGTTTTAATTTTGTTTTCCCAACCTTTTTGCTTAAGTACACTGTGAACTTTTGCTTCGAGTTTATCTTCTTCATGTTTTTGATAATTTAAATAAATATGTTTACCTAAAGTGAAAATTAATATAGGGACAACAATTAAAGCAATAAGAATACTTATTGGAATAATATAATTTAATGTATATTCTTTTTTCATATTTAATCTCCTTAACTAAGTATTTTTATTCTGTTAATATTTTGTAAAATTTAAAGAAATAATACAATTATATGATATGTTTTTTAATGAAACACAGTCAAGTCATAGGAGGAAATCAATGAAAAAGTTAATAACTAGTTTATTATGTACTACAATATGTGGCACAGTTTTAACTACAGGAAGTATAGACGCTCAAGTTGAGAGCTCAACTAACTCTAATTCGTTGAAAGAACTTCAAGATGAAGGTGTTGTGTCTAAATCAATTACTGAAGAACAATGGAAGCAAATTCAAGCTAAAAATCGTGAAGAAGAAGCAAAGTTTGAGAGAACAGCTGAAGAACAATGGCAGAAACAACAAAAACAAGACCAAATAGATCGAGAAAATCGTAAAAGAAAAAAGAAATTTCATTTGAAAAAAGGTGACTATTTCATCACAAATGGTGTAAGCGCCAAAGGGCTCACAGGTCATGCTGCGATTTACGTAGGGAATGGATACATTAAAGAAGCTCGTGGATATGGAAAATCTACAAGGACAAAAAGCTTTCGAAAATGGAAATATAGTACTTTAAAAAAGAAAAAAGGACACCCCAAACATCGTTATATCAGTGTATATCGAGCATCAAAAAAATATAGAGGCAAAGCTAGAAACTATGCGAAATCTCATTTTAATCATGTGCCCTATAATATAACGCCGAATCCATATTCAAAAGGAGCTACATATTGTTCGAAACTTGTTTGGCAATCTTATTATTATGGTGCCGGACCATCCTCAGTTCGCCCTTTCTCTCAACCACAATTCATTATTTATCCATATGCTCTCCATCGGTATATCAAGTCAAAACCGGTTCGGATATATACAAGAGGTTAAAATGATTAAGGTATTAAATGTATAAAATATACGAAAGTACTACTCATAATACATCATTATATTAACTCATCGAAAAGAGAGTGGGACAGAAAACATAATTTGTCAAAATTATTTTCGTCGTCCCACCCCAACTTTCATTGTTTGTAGAATTTCTTCCTAAAGAAATTCTCTATGTTGGGGTCCCGCGACAAGGATGACTAGGATTGAAAGAAGCTTGATATAAGCGCACTTTCAATTCAGACATCTACTGCCAACATATTGAGTGAGGTTGAGACAATGAATTACGTCTCAGCTTCTTTTTTACTCAAAGAGACTATTTATTTTCATAAAGAAATATTTTTATGCAATTTATCTTAAAACAAATACTTATCAACAAGATAGATTTATGTGAAAAAGATTTTAAATAACTTCAAAAGAGAATCTTACTAATTTTTATGAGAAACATGTCCCACTTGTTTATTGCAGGTGGGTTTTATAATGAAATATATAATTGACTATTGTCAGAAAATTATTAAAGCACTCCTCAGTCTAAAAGCTAAAGACCGTGTTATTATAATAGCCACACATGATCAATTAATAGCAAAACAATGTGATGAAATAATAAATGTAGAAGATTATAGAGTTTAACATAGTGAAGCTGGAAAGTTGTTATTTAATTCAGACTTTCCAGTTCTTTATTTAGAGACGATGCAATAAGTAAGTGTAGTCAACGTAAGTGTTAAAACGATACTTAAAACAAAGGTAGTAATGATTCTTTCTTTAAGAGACACATGACGTAAACCCACGAAAACTGTGACACTAAAAAAGACTAAACTACTAATTAAATATAAAATAAAAGCTATCCATATAAATGTATTAGGGCTGTTTAGAAATTGTTGGTAACTCTCCATTAAAAATAACCTCACACATATTATTTAGTACTTAATATATCAAATTACAGGTAATCTATCGAATTATAATAATTATTTGTTAAATTGAAAATATAGAAGAAAGCAAAATATAAAAATGAAAATTTTAACAAAACTTTAATAAAAAAAGTTAAAAAATTTAAACGTTTGTATGTTAATTTAAAGATAGCAGTTATATTTTCAATCTTTATAAGGGAAAAAACTTATAGAGGTGATTATTTTGAAAAATTATAATGAAAAGAAAAGATTTAGTATTAGAAAGTACGCTGTCGGAGTCGTGTCTATTGTCACAGGTATAACGATTTTTATTGGGGGACAACAAGCACATGCCGCAGAAGAGACAAACCAACAAATTAATACACCTTCACATTCAAATGAAACAACTCAAACTGCTCAAAAGAATTTAAAAGAAAATGAATCACGGCCAAGTGAGTCTGAGTTATCATCTTCAAAAACTTCTCAACCACAGCAATCCGAATCAACGCAACATTCTCAACCTCAACAAACCGAATCAACTCAATCTACTCAAACACAACAAACGAATCCAACTCAACATCCTCAAGATAAAGAAAACTCTCAAAATCAATCATTAGAAAGCACGAAAGAAGCAACTAATCATAACGATACTCCAGACACATCAGAAGCGATTGATACTAAGAAGGAAGAATTAGATAATCAAGACGTCCTTCCGTCTAAAAAAACAAAGAATAGTGAAAGAAAAGCTGATAACACTTCTACGCAAGACAACGCAACATCTACTGATAACAAGCAATATGAATCAGAAAGTAAACCAACAGAAACCAAATCAGAAAATGATAAAGTAACTCAAAGTAACTCAAGCGATAATCCTTCTGAATCTCAAGAATCAACTAAGTCGCAAGATCAACAAGACCCTCAAGATAAACCAGATTCACAGCACTCACAAAAATCTGAGGATAATTTATCAACTCGTGATACTACATACCCAAAAGAATCTAAACAAAATTCCTCATCTTCACAACCTCAAGAAACAACGCAAGAGTCTCGAAACAACAAAGACGAAACTGACAATGATAATCCTCAGTCTAAGGGTGCCCATCAATCATCACAAAATACTCAACTTCGATCTACTGAAAACAATGATGACCCGAAAGACTCAACTCAATTAAAATCTTCAAATAAAGAACAAGATACTCGGGAACAAAATAATGAAAAAGAAGTAGACCAACCAACTAAGAAAACTCCATCCATGAAACAAGAAAATAAAAATACTACGAAACAATCAGTTAAAACAGATAAAACAGAAAGACCGACTTCCACAGAACCAAAAACACTACAATCTCATCAACCGAACAAACTTTCTAAACAAACGCTACAAGCTCAATATAAAAATCAATATCCTGTCGTGTTCGTTCATGGTTTTGCTGGTTTAGTCGGTGAAGATGCGTTTACACTTTACCCAAATTATTGGGGTGGAGGTAAATATAATATTAAAAGTGAATTGACTAAACAAGGTTACCGTGTACATGAAGCAAATATTGGTGCATTTAGCAGTAACTATGATCGTGCGGTTGACTTGTACTACTACATTAAAGGCGGTCGCGTAGACTACGGTGCAGCTCATGCGGCTAAATATGGTCATCATCGTTATGGTAGAACATATGAAGGTATTATGCCGGATTGGGCACCTGGTAAAAAAATTCATTTAGTTGGTCATAGTATGGGTGGTCAAACGATTCGTTTGATGGAGCATTTCTTAAGAAATGGAAATCAAGAAGAAATAGACTATCAACGTCAACATGGTGGTACGGTATCAGATCTCTTCAAAGGTGGAAAAGATAATATGATATCAACTATCACTACTGTAGGAACACCACATAATGGTACGCCTGCTGCCGATAAATTAGGTACACGTAAAATTGTTAAAGATGCAATGAATCGTATAGGACGTCTAAGTGGTAGTAGATTGCTAGATTTAAATTTAGGCTTTTCTCAATGGGGCTTTAAACAAAAACCAAATGAAAGCTATATAGAATATGCTGAACGCGTTGCAAATAGTAGAATTTGGGATACTGAAGATCAAGCAATTAATGATTTAACAACTGCTGGTGCTGAAAAGTTAAATAAAATGACAAACTTAAACCCTAATATTGTATACACAACTTATACAGGTGCAGCTACGCATACTGGCCCTCTAGGATTTCAAATACCAGACGTAAGACAGTTATTCGCAATGGATATAACGAGTCGTATCATTGGTAGAGATAAAAATAAAAATGTAAGAGTGAATGACGGTCTAGTACCTGTATCATCGTCAATATATCCTACTGCTCAAGCATTCAAAAAAGTAGGCTTCTTGAACCCAGCTACAAGTAAAGGGGTTTGGCAAGTCAGACCTGTACAAAACGGTTGGGATCATGCAGATTTAATCGGCCTTGATCTCCCTGATTTCAAACGTACTGGTGCTGAATTAGGAAAATATTATTTAGGTATGATAAATAATATGATGAGAGTTGAGGAATTAGATGGTCTAACTAAAAAATAATAACTTCACATAGTAAAAACACCCTCAAAGGATGTGTCGAACTGTACTGACATCTCCAATGAGGGTGTTATTTTTTTTATGATTAAGTTATTGATCTTCTTTTTCTTCACGACGTTTTAAGAAATATGCGCCTCCTAATAGTCCAACAGGAATACCTGCGATAGGCGTAATAATATTACTTAAAACAAATACAATGACAACTAACATTAAGATATTGAACCAGTTAATAGTTAAATTTTTTAAATCCTCATATGATTGTTTGATTAAATCTTTAATTTTCATAATAAATACCATCCTTTTTTAATTAATTATTTGAAAAATCCTTTTTAAATTGAGCGCTTAATGACACGATTTGAGTGTATAAATGCTATAAGAGCAAAGATGAGGTAGATGACTGTGTAAACAATCATTACTAGGAATACAGGTACCATTGTTACATTGCCCATAACATGCATAAAGGCTAGTGCCGCAAATAACGCATGTAGTAGAGCTATAATTAAAGGTAATCCAAAGTTGAATAAAATCTTTAATAATAACCCTTTAGACATATCAGAATTAGTAAATCCGATTCGTCGTAAGACTTTAAAATTATCGATTTCATCTTCAGTTTCATCCATTTGTTTAATGTAAATAATACATCCAGCTGCGATTAAGAACGCTAATCCTAAGAATGAAGTTACAAATATGAAAATACCATTTGTTGCGTCCACCACTTTTTTCAATTCATCTTTAGAAGTTACATTTGGATCAACTTTCGACGCGATACGTTCAGCTTTTTTCATATCGCTATGATGTTTAATATTAAATCCATAAACGTGCGCAGTATTTTTATCTGTTTTTAATGAGTTGTATACTTTAGGACTTACTTCTACTATAGGAGCTGCATATGATAATTCAGATGGATAAACTTTGGAATCGTCTTTATCTGTTACTTTTACAGTTGTTTTAGACTTACCTTTAACTGTGATACTTTGATTCATATTAAATTTCATCATTCCGATAGCGGTTTTAGTGTTTGTTAATCGAGCGTTACTACCTTTAAGATCTTTATTAACAATCATTGACGTATTCTGTGAGAAACCTTCAGAATCATCTTGTAATGTCATAACGTTATCTTTAACTGTTTTAGGATTAATTGACTCATAAGTATGTTTATCGTGTTTAATATTATTTTTATCTAATTGCTGTTCAAATTTATGCGCTTGCTTACCTTTTGAGAAGTCAAAGTCTTGTGGTGTTGATGATTCAATATTATAATCCGAATTTGCTTTAGTAATAGCTGTAAAACAAAGAATTGTAACAGTTAACGCTGAAATGATGGCGATGACTGTTAATGACATCGCATTTTTCTTCATTCTATGCATGATAGAAGATGTACACACCACATCTGTGATTGAAACACGACCATTCTTTGAACGTTTTATCGTTTTAAAAATGAGTGACACTGAACTTCTAAAGAATAAGTAAGCACCGACAATTGTTAAGAATAAAATAATGAATGGTGTAACTAATGCTATAGTAAGTGATTTAAATACACCAAACATTTCAGTTGCCATATAATACCCTAAAGCTATCATTAAGATACCTAGGATACCACCAATAATTTCAGGAACTGAAATACGTGCTTTAGTTGCTTCAGATTGAGAACTATCTTTCATCATTGTTAAGATGCTTCTTCTTTTTAGGAAAAGGTAATTCTGAACAAGTATTAAAACAAAAGCAATGACTAACATTATGATAGTAATGATTAGTGCTTGGGGTTCAAATCCTATTGAAAGATGAACTTTTAACTTCATCAATTTAGAAGCAATGGCAAGTAAAAGTTGTGAACTGAAAATTCCAATGAGCACGCCTAAGATACCTGTAATTACAAATATCGCGAATTGCTCAATACTTAACATTCTAAGAATATTTCCTCTTGTGAGTCCGATAAGTTGGAATAATGCAAACTCTTTTGTACGTCTTTTAACGAATAAGTGGTTCGCGTACATTAAGAATATAATAATAATAATGAATAAAATTGATGCTCCGAAACTAGATCCTTTTTGAATTATTGCCATAGAAGTTGAATTATTAATACTGTGTGAATGCTTCAAAGTTGAGAAACTAAAATAAAGTACGATACTTAATAATAAAGAGAATAAGAACATGCCATAGTGTTTGATGTTCTGTCTTAAATTTTTAAGCGTAATTTGATTAAACGTCATGAGTGACACCACCTAATGCCGATTGCAATTTGATGATTTCTTGATAGAAGTCTTGTTTAGAGTCGTCTCCTTGATAAATTTCAGAATGAATATTACCATCCTTCAACATAATTACTCTCTCAGCAAAACTTGCTGCTGATGGGTCATGAGTAACCATAATAATCGTTGAATTAAATTGTTTATTCATATCTTCTAATCGATTAAGTAAATCTTGAGCACTTTTCGAATCTAGAGCACCCGTAGGCTCATCGGCAAAGATAATATTTGGTTTATGAACGAAAGCACGGGCGGCTGCCGTACGTTGTTGTTGTCCACCTGAAATTTCACTAGGATATTTATTTCCCAGGTCATTAATACCAAGAGCTTCTGTCACTTCTTTGTAATTCTGTTCCATTTCGTATTTTTGAATTTTTTGGACTGAAAGTGGAAGCATAATATTTTCTTTAACGGTTAAAGTAGGCAGTACACTATAATCTTGGAAGATGAATCCAAGTTGTTTTTTACGGAAATTTGCAAGCTTTTTATTACTTAGTTTGTTTATTTCATTACCATCGACTTCTACAGAACCTCCTGAGATAGTATCAATAGAACTAAGAACATTTAATAATGTAGTTTTACCTGAACCAGAAGGTCCCATGATTGCTACGAATTCTCCTTTTTCAACTGAAAAACTGATATCTTTAAGTGCTTGGTACTTTTGTTTGTCTCCATATACTTTTGATAATTTGTTAACTTTTAATATCGTCATCTTCTCACTCCTCAATGTGTTTATACTTAAATTGTAGAGAGAATCTATGGCTGTTGCCTTTATCTAACCTTACAAATTGCTTGTTGTAACTTACAGGTATGTAAGATTTAATTATCTTTATAAAAATAAAACCACGACTTTTTAAAAGATCGTGGAAATAAATTAATTTAAATTTTTATTGGCGTCTTCAGGAATCTCTCTTTTTTTAACTTCTGAATAACTTAAAACTTGATCCTGTTTTGTTGTTAACTTGAGATAATGATTTGTTTTTAATTTCTTAGTTGCGGTATAGGTGATTTTCTTGCCATCACCTTTTTTATCATAACCAACAGTTTTATAAGTATAATTATAGAAGTCTGTTCCGAATTTTTCTTTTTTAACAGGTTTATCAGTTTTAACAAAATAATCTTCTTTAGGTATCATAAAATTATATTTATTTAAATCTCGTACTGTGGGGTCGTTTGGATGATGTTCACTATAAATTTTACCTACTAGCATGAGCGCACCAATTAGAAGAATAAAAACGCCTAGTGTAATTGATAGTTTCTTCAAAGCTTTCATAATCTTTCACCATTTATTTCTCTAATTTACTCATTGTTTTTTTAGGAATTTCATCTTTTTTAACTTCGTCATAGCTTCTCACTGTGTTTAATTTTTCTTTAATTTTTAAATAATGATTTGGTTTAAGTTTTTTCATTCCTGTGTATAAGATTTTTTTACTGTTGCCTTTATCATCATAACCAGTAGTCTTATAAACGTTATCAACATCTTCATATTGCTTAGGTTTATGTTTCATTGGTTTAGTCGTTTTCACATAATATTCTTTTGTTGGTTCTAAGGGGTTAGCCATATTTAAACTTTTAACATCTTTGTTATTTGGATGATGATCGCCATAAACTTTTAATCCGAAAAGTAATCCTACTAGTAATAAGATAATAACTACTACAGTAGTTAATGAAATTTTTAATGCTTTCATGAATAAACACTCCTTTGAATTGATTACAATTTCATTGTAGGAGCTTTATTGTAACGTTGCCTTTATCTAATCTTACAAATCAACGATTGAAACTTACACGGTTGAAAGGTTTATAAAATTTGATCCTTCTATGTGTAATTAAGAACGTTTTTAACCTTTAGAACTGTTTGATATGATTACATCAATTTAAAAGTTGAAACAATAGCCATACTTAATATATATTTCATAACTATAAGTGAGGTAAAAGTATGAAAATTTCATGGATTTGATGGTGGTGTCTACAATTTTTTGGGTAGTGGTGGCACTTATTTTACTAGTATTAGGTTTAATGAATGGCTTAAACAATGAAATGGAAGGATATAAATTTGCCTTTCTATTTATAGGAATATTTCTTGCGCCTTTGATTTGCCAATTGATTTGGCTAATTATCAATATTATAGTCATCAAAGATTTTAAAGAAAGTAAATAGATGTAATCAACTAGTGTTGGGAATTTTTAATGTTCATTCTCAACATTTTTTAATTATTTGGGATATTAAAAAATAATTTGTATTACATAATTAATTTATGAGATGATGCAGTTAAATAACATTGTAAATCATTGAGTTTGGTTAAATCTTAATATGAATTTAAAAAACAATTGTTATAATTTTTATGAAACTTTAAAGACTATAAAGGAGTATGTTTATGAAAAGGTTAATACTATTAATTAGTTTGTTAAGTTTAGCATTTATCCTCACAGCTTGTGGGGGAACTGGAAAGCAGAAAGAACCTTCGAAGGAAAGTCAAAAATCAGATAAATATGAATACGTATATTATGAAGTACTAAATGATGGTGGAGAAGACACGCCTAATGTAGAGATTAAATATAAAGACAATAAAGGTAAATCACATTTAGAGAAAACAGATTTAAAACATGTTTATGAACATATTTTAAGTGATGGAAATAAAAAACCATACATAGTTAAAGATGGTAGTAAAATTCATGTCTATCGCCCACCTTACATGACATACGGCGATGATGATGTTGAAGGTAAAGCAGTTTCTAAAGATGAAGTATCTAAATAAGAAAAGGTGAGTTGATGAAAGGTAAAATATTAAAATTTATAAGTTTAATGATTATTATCACTACAGCCTCACTTGGTATGTTATCAACGGAATTAGACGCTGCAACATCAGGAGGGTCTAGTAGTTCTAGCTCAAGTAGTTCAAGTAGTAGTTCATCATCAAGTGCTTCCTCGTCAGCTGCAAGAGGCTCAACATCATCTAGTTCATCAATGAGTCGCTCAAGTGCAGCTAATGCGTCACGAGCTGCCCAACAATCAAGCCAACGTGCTGCGCAACAAGCAACTAGAACAAGTAGTATAGCTTCTAGTAGAAATGCTTCGAAGTATAAACAAGGTGCATATCACACTAAATCTCAACAAGCACGTTCAATGATGGCACCAAGACGACGATACAGCTCAGGTGCGCCATATACTTCACAATATATGGCGACGTCATACTATAATAATTGGTTGTATTTCTATATCATTGCCTCTCAAGAGAATCAGAGTAAGACAAGTAGTGTGAAGTACCAAATGAATATGTTAAAAAATCAAATGAAACCTCATGAAAAATTATACACTGTTACTATACAAACGAATAAAGGTAAACGCGTCATTGTTGTACCAAAGAAACAATACGATAAAATTAAAACCGGTAAGAATGTGAAAATTAAAAATGGTATAGTACAATAGTGAGCATTAAAGGAGAATTAAATCTTTGATAAAAAAATTTATTGAGAATGAACAAAAAAGTGGATATTTAGGTATCTTATGTACCTTAGTATTTGGTTTATTATTTAGTTCAATGTTCACACCATTTATTGGTATACCTGCAGCGTTAGGTGTTGGTTACCTTATCCACACAACTGAAGAAGAATAATTTAAAGAATCAAGGAGCCTAAACCATGAAAAAAGAGATATTAGAATGGATTATTGCAATTGCAGTAGCGCTTATCATTGTTGGATTAGTACAGAAATTCTTGTTTACTTCCTATACCGTCTCAGGTGAGTCTATGCATCCTACTTTTGAAGACAGGGATAGAGTGATGGTTAGCCGTATTTCTAAAACATTGAATCATATTAATTCTGGCGACGTAGTTATTTTTCATGCAACTAAAAAAGATGACTATATTAAACGTTTAATAGGTAAACCTGGAGATACTGTAGAGTACAAGAAAGACCAATTATATTTAAATAATAAGAAAGTGTCGGAACCATATTTAAATTATAATAAGAAACATAAAGTCGGAAAGTATTTAACTGAGAATTTTAAATCTAAAACAGTTAGAGGCGCTAATGGACATATGAAAATCCCTAAAAATAAATACTTAGTATTAGGGGATAATCGTCAAAATAGTGTTGATAGTCGTTACGATGTAGGATTAGTCGATAAAGATCAACTTGTTGGTAAAGTATTATTTAGATATTGGCCGTTAAATAAATGGAAAGGCGGATTTAATCCAGGTACTTTCCCTAATTAATAAAAAATTGCCTCTTAGCAATTTAGACTACCCTCAATTAAGGGAGGTCTAGCTAAGAGGCTTTCTTTATATAATATTTACTCGTCCTCTACATTCTTTCCAACAGCTTCCCATCTCAATGCAGTCGTGATAATTAGACCAACTAAAGGAACGATGGCTAAGATAAGCATCGTATTTGTTAATCCCACAGCTGCAAGTATAATCGGAAATACAAATGTACCGATAATACTTCCCGTACGACTTACTGATTCTACGAAACCAGTAGCTTGTGAGCGTAAATATGTTGGGAATGATAAAGCCGCAATCGTCTTACCTTGTGTACCAGGTCCACCAGAATGTCCAAATAAGAACAATGCGATCAAGAATGTATTGATAATCATTGGTAGACTATGATAGAACAAGCCCGTCATAACCATCGCGATTAACACAAGACTGAAACCAATCATTGTGAGTCGGCGTGTACCTACCTTATATGTCAGTTGCGATCCTACATAAGCACCAATAATACCTGCTATATTCACGATAGCTGTACCTAATAGCACGCCTAATTTATCTTTACTAATTATGTAAGTTGCAATTATTGGGATATATAATCCTACTCCATAGTACTGCATTCCCTGTAATGTTGAAATGGCTGTTGCTAGTACAATCCTTTTCAAATATTTAGGTTTAAATATTTCAGTGCCAGAAGACTTTGAAGATTTATTCTCGGAAAATGACTCCCCAGTACCTTCAAGTTTTAAATCCACATCATAATTATTTCGTACATACTCGGTAGCTTCTTTAAGAGAGTGGTGATTAATCATCCAAGTTGGGCTCTCTTTTAAATAATTAATACGTAAAATGTAGAGTACTAAAGCAATCAAAGCACCAAAGCCAACTGCGAATCTCCATAAGTGTTCACCTGTACCCATTAAAAAGAAGGCGATAACTACTAAAGCTGAGGCAACGATTGCTACATACCATACAACCTGCCAATAGTTAACATTACGACCTTTCTGCCATTTATTACTAATTTCAGCAATGAAAGTGAATGCAACAGGACTATCCATACCGATAGCGAAGCCCATAATGAAGCGGCAGATAAGTAAAATAGCTAAATGAGGAGCAAGTGCTGCGCCTAAAGAAGTGATTACAAGGATAAGTAATGAGACAGATAATATACGCTTACGCCCGAATTTATATGCAAGTGAACCCCCTAGTATGGCTCCAAAAAGTGCTCCAATAGGTAAGGAAGTCATAACCACTGAAAGCATTGTTGGAGATAGGTGGAATTCTTTCGTTAGCTGGTCTGTCATTGTACCTAAAATGGTAATGTCATACGCATCTAAAAAAATCGTGCCTAATATCATAAAAAGAAGAATTTTAGATGTATGTTTCTGGTCTGCATGGTCGATAATTCTAAATAAATCATTTTTATTTTTTACGATTTCCATATTATCATTCCCTTAAATTATTTGTCTTTTTAAGCGTAATTGAGTGTCATTAAGTAACAATTAACTTGAGATTAAAATTTTATTAACATTACTAACATATTTATTTAATAATTGTGGATAACTTTATGGATAACTAAACCCAAACACCTGTATAGCAACATTTAGAGATAAACTTCAAGTTATCCACATCATATAATAACATGTTGATAATATCCAGAATTGTACGAAAAATCTATTTGTTTAGATTTAGAATTTAATTTTAAAAATATTCTTATCCCTTATTAAAGTCTATTATCTAAAGCATAATTGCTTTTAATCATATTAAATAAAAAAGTAGGTTATTAATGGATGATCTTAGCCATACTAAAAAACCCTCACTATTGTAATAGTGAGGGGATATATGAAACTTATTATAGTTCTTTTTTATTAAAAATTTTTATAGATAAAATATAAGTTAAGGCAAAAGTCACTAACCCCAATATGCCAAAGACAATAAACACAAGTAAACTATTTGTACTACTTAACATATTAATCATTGAACTATCATGATGTGCACCTAGAGCAAGTGCTAAAATATAGAATACGAAATATATAATAATCATAAAGAAAACGGTAATCATGATGATTGTGTTTGAATTTTCAGGGCCGAATTTAAATGTTAATGGGAATAGTGCGGAATATAACCCTGTACAACCAACACAAACTAAAAAGGCAATCAACGCCATATTTATGCTGTGTGTAATTATCAATACAATTGGGAAACTAATCACAAAAGAGATGACTGTGATAGCGCCAAAAAGTAAATAGTAACTCTTTACATAATCAGCACGTTTTACAGGCAATGTAGAGACGTAATACATCCATTTAGAATCTTTTTCGCGTTTGAAATTATCTGCAATAGATGAAACCAATAATACTACTACCATGAAACCGCTCATAGTTGGGTTTAAAAAAGTCATAATTATAGCTGTTATGATTCCAACAATGAAATATATAATTAATGGTTTTTTAGTTGCATATAAAGTACTCAATACTAAACCTTTCATTATTTATCACCTCTCATAATAATTTTAGTTGCATCATCAATGTTGTTAATTTGTTTGGCTTCGGGAACCTCATGATGATTGTTCACAAGACTAATTCTATTATGATTTCTTTGACGTGACGCGACCAAATAGTCGTTAGAAATATTAAATGATTCAACAGGTTGGTCAACAATGCCATAATTTTTGAGTAGTTCTTCTTTACTTTCCTTTAAAATGATTTCGCCGTCTCTCATAAATACTAATTGATTAGCGAGTTGTTCTATATCTTCTGAAATATGAGAAGAAATTAGAATGCTGTTACCTTGTGCCACAAAATCTTCAAGAATTTCAATCACTTGTTCTCGGCCTGATACATCCATCCCAGCAGTTGCTTCGTCAAGAATGAGTAACTTTGAGTCATGTGCCATTGAAATAGATAATGCTGTTTTCATTCTCATACCTCTTGAGAAGGTAGTGATTTGATTATGTGTTGGTAATTCAAATTCCTTTACCAATGAAAAGAATTTATCACTATTCCAAGTGTTATAAATATTAGTGAATACTTTGTCTATAGATGTTAAAGTCAATTTATTAGGTACTCTTAAATCATCAAACACTACACCAATATGCTCTTTGTATTGAACGTCTTCTTCGCTCACTTCTTCATCGAAAAAGCGAATTGAACCACTATCTTTATGTCTATTTCCTACAATTGTATTAATGAGGGTAGACTTCCCTGATCCGTTCTTACCGATTAAGCCAATCACTTCACCCTGTCCAATTGAAAAAGAAATATTTGAAAGTCGAAATTCTGAATTTGTATACGACTTATTAAGATTTTGAATATCTAAAAACTTTTCCATAAGACTATCCTCCTGAAAAATTAAACATGTTTAGTATTATTTATAAAATTTATTGATTTTAGTTAAGTAACCAAATGTGTTATAAACAAAAAGAATAATTAATATGATTAAGCTCAATGTTTGGTTAATGCCTGTGGAAATTGAGAATAGACCAACGATTAAACACCCTCCAATTATCAATGAGATGTTAACTCTATACAATTTATACATAGCAATTAAAGTGATATGACGTTCACCTTCATCGAATAAATTTAATGTTTTTTCGATATAGTTTTTCTCTCCTAGTTTAGGATATCTAGGATCAAATTTTCGGATGAAAAATCCTATCATCAAAGCTGGAATAATTGTAATAACGTAAGGTATTATCACAAACATTATATTTTTTGCTGACGCATTACCTAAAACAACGATTAAAATAGTTAGTAGACTGATTAGTATTTGTATTGAATAGATAAAGTCACTTTTCATCGATTTTAGATATGCCTTTTTCTCATATAAATCTGCAGACTCATCATCAATGTGATTCCTAGTTTTAACTTTTAAATTGAGTGCATCTTTGTGTACTTTAAATAAATATAAAGTTAGAAGTATATTGATTATTGAAGATATAGTTGCAATTATGATAACGACGTTAGTTTTGGCAAAATGAGTGAATGGTGTCAGACTTAAAATTTTAATTCCGCCGAAAGAAAGACCTATCAATCCTCCAATTATTCCTCCGATAAGTGTTAATAATATGTATCTTCCTACTTTCATAAATCTCCCTCCTCGATGATAAAAATGTTTTCTACTGGTTCATTAAAAATTCTAGCTATTTTGATTGCTGTCAAAATAGAAGGTGTGAAATCATTACGTTCAATTAAAGAAACGGTTTGTCTTGAAATCCCTGCTTTCTTAGCAAGTTGCGTTTGGTTATATCCGTCTCTTGCACGTAATTCTTTAAGTCGATTTCGCAATTTCTATCAACTCCTTACATCAATAACATATATTACTTTAGTCAATTTGACAAGTATATTAGTCAAATTGACGCGCATTAATGTCAAAACATTTAAGTTAATTTAAATGTCTGCTAAAGGTTTAAGAGGGAAAGGGATTGTCTTTACTCGAACTAAACGAGCGATTGTTAAAGGAATATTGCTGTTACATTTAATTTAAAAAATGTATTCAATTAATTGTAATGTTTATTTACATTTTTTCGCTAATAAATTAAAACAAATGTATTTTGGAAATGTATATATTTTGTTAATATATATCTATTGTTATGAAATGCAGGAGGTGCAAGTGGTGAGTTTTTATAACTTCATGAAAAACTATGAAGGTGAGAAAAGTCATTTTGGCGATTTATTTGAAGGTATGAAAGATATTGATTTTCCTGAAGATATCTCTACCCCTAGAGACATCATTGAAAGATTTCATCATTGGCTTGAAGAACCAAGTTTACATGATACAATTCATCAGGCTATTGAAACGTATCAACAGAAGTAATTAGTTTTTATCATCACTATTAATATTTATTGAAAATGAATTCTCTAAAAGTAAAGAGACTTAACAAAGTATTTAAGTGATGTGTATAAAAGACTTTCAGGGAGTGTTGAGTATGAATAATTTACACAATATTCGAGAAAAAAATAATTTAGAAATTAAAGAGCTTGTAGAAGACTTAAACAAGAAATTTGGTACTAAATATGAAGTTCATCATATTTGGGAATGGGAAAATGGTAAGAACGAACCCAAAATGGAAGATGCACTTGTTTTAAGTAAGTATTTCGATGTACCTCATCAAGAGTTTTTAGATAGTGAAATGAAAAAGCTAAAAGATTCAGTTGATGATGTTTCAATTAATAAGTAATAAGGCAAATGTAAAGGAAAGTAAGTATATACTTCTCAATTCATAATAATCAACAATAGTTCTCACCTTATATTCATAACATGATATGTAAAATCGAGAAGAAATAGCTATATGAGTTTATAATAATGCGGTCAGTCTACCCGGCCGTGTTAAACTCTGCTATTTCTTCTTAATTTTTTATTTAATTTTCAATAATTTGAATTAAATTACCACAAGTATCATCAAAGATAGCCATTCTGACGCTACCCATCGTGGTAGGTGTAACTTTAAAGTTAACATTTGATTCTAATAACGTTTCATATGTTTGTTGTACATCTTTAACACCAAACATTGTAATTGGAATCCCAGCTTCATATAGGCGCTCTTGATAGTCTTTAGAAATGGGATTGCCGTTTGGTTCTAGAATTAATTCTGTACCATCTTGATGTGTTGGAGAGACAAGTGTTAACCAGCGAAATCCCTCTCCGACAGGTTCATCGCGTTTTTTCTTAAAGCCTAACACGTTTGTATAAAATTGTAATGCTTCTTCTTGATTTTCAACGAATATACTATTTGCAATAATATCCATATATTTCTCCCCCTTTATCTACTTTTTAAATAATTCCCTTATATTTTTTGTGTTATACATAATATTGGATGATTAATTAAGGTAATATTTCATGAAAGGTCAGTCTTAAAATGACAAGTTAAACGTTTTAATCATGTTAAATCATTTTTATCTATTTAGAGATGTATTGTTTCTGGAAAATTAAAGCTAAATTTTGGTACTATTGTCAGTAATGAGTGGGAACGCGCGATGTATGAATACATACTTAAATCGTACCTTAAAGAACAGTAATTCAGGTGAAATTCATATTTAATATATAGACGTTTTACTGTTTTATAGATTAGGGAAAATTACATGAGACTGACATGTGGTTCGACCCCCATTTTCAGAATAAAAAGATAAATAATAAGGAGATGAATAATACATGACACGAGTAGTTCTAGCAGAAGCATATCGTACACCTATTGGCGTATTTGGAGGCGCATTCAAAGATGTACCTGCATATGATTTAGGTGCAACAGTCATCAAGCACATCGTTAAAAATACAGGTATAGATTCAAATGAAATCAATGAAGTGATTATGGGCAATGTCTTACAAGCAGGACAAGGACAAAATCCTGCTCGTATTGCTTCTATTAAAGGAGGATTATCTGAAGCAACGCCGGCATTTACTCTGAATAAAGTGTGTGGTTCTGGGTTGAAAGCAATTCAACTTGCATATCAATCTATCGTAGCTGGTGATAATGAGGTTGTTATTGCAGGTGGCATGGAGAGTATGTCGCAATCACCTATGTTATTAAAAAATGGTCGCTTTGGCTTTAAAATGGGCAATCAAGCATTAGAAGATAGCATGGTAAGTGATGGTTTAACTGATAAATTCAATGATTACCATATGGGAATTACTGCAGAGAATCTAGTTGAAAAATATGGCATCAGTAGAGAGGAACAAGACCAATTCGCAGCCCAATCACAACAAAAGGCGGCGCATGCACAAGAAACTGGTGGATTTGACGCTGAAATTGTACCGGTTGAGGTACCTCAACGTAAAGGTGATCCTATTATTGTTTCGCAAGATGAAGGTATCCGCCAAGGCACAACAGCAGATAAGTTAGGTAAGTTACGTCCTGCGTTTAAAAAAGATGGTTCAGTGACAGCTGGTAATGCGTCCGGTATTAACGATGGTGCGGCTGCGATGTTAGTGATGACTGAAGAGAAAGCAAAAGCCTTAGGTGTTAAGCCGATTGCAATTCTTGATAGTTTCGGCACGAGTGGCGTGGATCCATCAATCATGGGTATTGGTCCTGTTGAAGCGGTTCGTCAAGCATTGAAGCGCTCGAATAAATCAGTTTCAGATATTGATGTTTTCGAATTAAATGAAGCCTTTGCCTCTCAATCATTGGCAGTTGATCGCGAACTTCAACTACCACAAGATAAAGTAAATGTGAAAGGTGGCGCAATTGCGCTAGGTCATCCTATCGGTGCATCAGGTGCGCGTATACTTGTAACGTTATTACATCAATTGAACGAAACCACAAAAACGGGTATCGCTTCATTATGTATTGGTGGAGGACAAGGTATTGCTACTGTTGTCTCTCACTATGAGGAGGGATAATGCATGGGTAAAGTCATTACGAATATTGAATCTGCCTTTGAACATTTAGAAGACGGCATGACTATACTTGCTGGTGGGTTTGGTCTATGCGGCATTCCCGAACACAGTATTGCAGCTATTCAAGCACGTGGTACTAAGAGACTCACTGTTGTTAGTAACAATTGTGGTGTAGACGACTTTGGCCTTGGTGTGTTACTTCAGGATAAACAAGTGGACAAGATGATTAGTTCTTATGTAGGTGAAAATAAATTATTCGAACAGCAATTTATCTCAGGTGAGTTAGACGTAGAGCTTACGCCTCAAGGGACATTAGCAGAAAAATTACGTGCAGGAGGGGCGGGGATTCCCGCATTTTACACTGCCACAGGTGTAGGTACTGAGATTGCTGAAGGTAAAGAAACACGCGTATTTAATGGCCGTGAGTATGTCATGGAAGAAGCGATTCAAGGAGACTTTGCCATCGTAAAAGCTGATATAGCGGATACAGCTGGAAATTTAATATTTAATAAAACAGCACGTAATTTTAATCCATTATGTGCGATGGCTGCTCAGACAACCGTTGTTGAAGTAGAGAAAATTGTTGATGTTGGTGAAATTGATCCTAATCAGGTGCATCTCCCAGGTATCTATGTAGATTATATTTTCGAAGGTGAAAATTTTGAAAAACGCATCGAAAAAAGAACGCTAAGGGAGGGTTAAACGCATGACTGAATTAACACCTAAAGAGAAAATCTTGCTACGTGCAGGACGTGAAATTAAAAGTGATATGTACATTAATTTAGGTATTGGTATGCCAACATTGGTAGCGAATGCGATGCCTGAAAGTGTAGAGAATGTTTATTTTCAATCGGAAAATGGTTTACTAGGTATAGGCCCTTATCCGACTGAAGACGAGCTAGATCCAGACTTGATCAATGCAGGCAAAGAAACAGTGACAGTCGCAAAAGGGGCGAGTTACTTCGATAATGCGGAGTCATTTGCGATGATTCGAGGTGGACATATAGATTTAGCAATTTTAGGCGGCATGGAGGTTTCTGAAACAGGCGATTTAGCGAATTACATGATTCCTGGCAAACTCGTCAAAGGTATGGGAGGCGCAATGGATTTAGTTGTTGGTGCTAAAAAGGTTGTGGTGATTAAGTTCCATACCAATAAACATGGTGCGTCAAAGGTGAAAAAGCAATGTGATTTACCATTAACTGGTGCGGGTGTTGTATCTAGATTAATTACCGATTTAGCCGTATTTGATTTTATTGATGGTCAGATGCGTTTGGTTGAGTTACAAGATGGTGTGACACTTAAAGAAGTTGAAGATAAAACAGAAGCACACTTTGTGAATTGTTTGAAGTAAATGCGACTGTGAAGGGGAAGTTTAATTAAGACGCCTCTCTTTCTGGTTTTCATCATTTTAATACTGATTTGAAAAATTAATAGCTACATTATAAAAGCTTTAAGTGATACTCTACTACGATATCACTTAAAGCTTTATTATATTTATTAAAATAGGAAGGTTAGATTGGGCGATGACGTAATGAATGGCTCTTTCATTACGATTCGCGCATGTAACTCATGGCAAAAGGTGATGTGCGATCTTAATTTTTGTTAAGGCTGTGTTGCACCTTGAGTTATGAATCTTTGGCAAGCCGGCTCAAAGCTTACCAAAGTGTTTGAGTATGTTACTTTAGATGATTGATATACTCGATAGTTGATTGTTTTAAATAGAATCGCTCAAATCTTTTTACTTTTATGGTTTGATTGCGAATGCTCTGACAGGGAAGCCGGGTGCATTTTTAGGTTTAGGACTTATTGCGTAAATAATGGCCCCTCTTGTAGGAAGTTGATCTAAGTTTGTTAATAATTCAAGTTGGAATGTATCTTTACCTAGAATATAACGTTCTCCTACAATATCCCCATTTTTAGCAGTATCAACTGAGGCATCGGTATCAAACGTTTCATGGCCTATAGATTTTACGCCACGTTCTTCAATAAGAAATTTTAACGCATCTAAACCCCAACCAGGTAAATGTTGGTTGCCGTCGGAGTCCTTATTTTCAAACTGATCTATATCTGGCCAACGTTTAGACCAATCTGTACGGAGTGCGACGAAGGTACCGGCTTCAATTTTGCCGTGCTGACTTTCCCATTCTTCAAGGTGTTGTCGTGTCACGATGAAATCTGCATTCTCTGCAACCTCTTTAGAGTAATCTAAGACAATAAGTGGTAATACTAGTTCTTTCAAGTCTAACTCTTCTAAATATCTCTTATTTTCCACAAAATGAATAGGCGCATCGATATGTGTACCATATTGAGTAACGATATTCCATCGTTGAACGTAAAAACCATGATCTTTGACGTTAAAGAGTGTTGAAACTTCGCCTTTTTCAAACTCACTAAAGCGAGGAATGTCTGGATCGAACGTATGAGTTAAGTCGACCCATTGGGCCTCTTTAAGTTGATTGAGTTGCTCCCATAAAGGATAGTTTGTCATAACCATCACCTCTGAATGATATTAAGCTATTGTTGCATCGTTGTCTTGGCGTTTCTTCTTAACGGCATTAACTAAAACTGTTAAGGCATCTTTCACTTCGTCTTCTTTACGCGTTTTAAGACCACAATCTGGATTTACCCAGAATAATGAACGATCGATTTGCTGTAAAGAACGATTAATTGCTGTTGTAATTTCTTCTTCAGTCGGAATACGTGGACTATGAATATCATAAACACCTAATCCGATACCTAAATCATAATTGATATCTTCAAAGTCTTTGATTAAATCACCATGACTACGTGATGTTTCAATTGATATAACATCAGCATCTAAGTCGTGAATAGCATGAATGATTTGTCCGAATTGAGAATAGCACATATGTGTATGAATTTGTGTTTCATCATGAACGGACGATGTTGCTAACTTGAATGAGTTGACGGCATCTTTCAAGTATTGATTATGATATTCAGAACGTAATGGTAAGCCTTCACGTAATGCTGGTTCGTCTACTTGAATAACTTTAATGCCTGCTTCTTCAAGCGCTAAGACTTCTTCATCAATAGCTAATGCAATTTGATCTTGAACAACTTTACGTGATACATCTACACGTTCGAATGACCAGTTAAGAATTGTTACTGATCCAGTTAACATACCTTTGACTGGCTTATCAGTTAAGCTTTGTGCATAGACTGTTTCTTTAACAGTTAAAGGTTCAGTCCATTTTACATCCCCGTAAATCACAGGTGGTTTAACTGCACGAGAGCCATATGATTGCACCCAACCAAACTTAGTTACTAAGAAGCCTTGAAGTTTTTCACCAAAGAATTCAACCATGTCATTACGTTCGAATTCACCATGCACGAGGACGTCTAAACCGATGTCTTCTTGGATTTTAATCCAACGTGCAATTTCATTTTGTAGGAACTCTTGATATTCAGCATCTGTAATGCGACGGTTCTTCCAATCTGCACGATATTTACGTACTTCACGTGTTTGAGGGAATGACCCGATTGTTGTAGTTGGTAAATCTGGTAAATTTAGACGTGCATATTGTTTTTGTTTACGTTCTGAGAATGGTGATTTACGACTTGTAGGAACGCTATCAAAGTCATACTCAAGGTTTTTGAATGATTGGCTTTGGAAACGTTCGTAACGTGCTTTGAGCTCGTCATATTTTGCGCTATCATTATTGTTGAATAAACGACGTAATGCATCTAATTCGTCTAACTTTTCAGTAGCAAAACTCAAACCTTCGGCAATAGATTCATCTAACGTTTCGTCATCTAATGAGACTGGCACATGTAGGAGAGAGGACGATGGTTGAATTACTAATTGATTAGTATATTGTTGCAACGTTTCAATTAATTGCTTTTTAGCTTCAATATCTGCAGCCCACACGTTACGACCATCAATAATACCAGCATAAAGTGACTTGCTTGAGTCGAAATCTCCTGATTCAATTTGTTTTAAGTTATAACCATTGTCATGAACAAAGTCTAAACCTAATCCGCCAACTGGTAATGAACTTAAGAATTTTAAATGCACACGTTCGAAGTAAGTTTGGATGACTAACTTTTCACCTAAGCCCGCTTGAGCAAAATATTCATAAGCTTCTTTTGTAATATCCTCATAGCTCTCGCTATCGTCAGTTACTAAAATAGGTTCATCAATTTGAATGTATTCAGCACCAGCTTGAATCAATGATGATAAAACTTCTTTATAAAGTGGAAGCAATGTTTGAACTTTTTCTTCAAATGATTGGTTGCCACCTTTAGAGAGTTTGACGAATGTGATAGGTCCAACAATCACAGGGTGAGCATTCACATTAATAGATTGAGCATATTTGAATCGTTCTAATAATGTATTTTTCTCAACTTTTGGTTCTACATTGTCCCATTCCGGTACGATGTAATGATAGTTTGTATTAAACCATTTAATTAGTGCACTCGCTACATGTTCCTTATTACCGCGGGCGATATCAAACAATAAATCGTCATCGACTTCACGACCTTGGAAACGTTTAGGAATAATATTGAATAGTAGAGATGTATCAAGAATATGGTCATATAATGAGAAGTCTCCAACTGGAATACTATCTAAATGATAATTCTTTTGAAGTAATAGGTTTTCTTTGTGTAAATCAGTAAGTGTTTGATCTAATTCAGCTTTATTAATTTTTTTAGCCCAGTAACTTTCGATAGCTTTTTTCCATTCTCTTTTTCTACCTAATCTTGGGAATCCTAAGTTTGAAGTTTTAATTGTTGTCATAATATTGCCTCCTTATTAGCAGTAATTGATTTAGAGTATGCTGCGAGTTCTAGTGAGTAATCCACCTTCTGGAATGGTGTAATAATGTATAAACCATTAAAATATTCATGCACTGTATCGATTAATTCTTTTGAAAGTCGTAAACTTAACTCTTTCGTTTTTTCTTTATCATCTTTAACAGCTTTGAATTGGTTCAATACATCTTCTGACATCTTTATGCCTGGCACTTCGTTATGTAAGAAAAGTGCATTATTATAACTAGCGATAGGCATAATGCCAATGAAGAACGGTGTATTTAAATGTTTCGTTTCTTCATAAACTTGTTTAATTTTTTCTTTGCTGTAAACGGGTTGTGTAATGAAATAGCTCATGCCACTTGCGACTTTTTTCTCAAGACGCTTTACGGCGCCGTCTAGTTTACGTACGTTTGGATCGAACGCACCTGCGATGTTGAAGTTTGTATGTTTCTTCAGCGCATCACCATCTGTATTAATACCTTGGTTAAATCTCAATGCGAGTTCCGTTAAACCTTTTGAATTTACATCGTAGACATTGGTTGCTCCTGGTAAGTGACCTACTTTAGAAGGATCTCCTGTAATTGCTAGAATTTCGTTTACACCAATGAGTGATAATCCTAGAAGGTGAGATTGCAGGCCGATAAGGTTTCGGTCGCGACATGTCACGTGAACGAGTGGTTCGATATCATATTGTTGTTTAATAAGACTTGCGGCTGCAATATTGCTTACTCGAACCGTTGCAAGTGAATTGTCAGCTAATGTGACGGCATCGATACCTGCTTCATCGAGTTTGCCTACATTTTCAAAGAAGGTATCTGTATCTAAGTGCTTAGGAGTATCAAGTTCCACAATGACCGTTGGACCATTCTTAACTTTAGAAGTCAGATTCTGTTTAACCACTTTCGTAGGTTTGTGATTAGATTTCTTCGTGATTGGAACGACCTTCTTGTCTTTTATAGGTGTTAAACCTTGAACAGCAGTCTTAATGTAACGAATGTGCTCAGGTGTCGTGCCGCAACATCCGCCAATTAATCTCACACCTTCATTAATTAATTCTTGTGCTACATCTCCGAAATATTGGGCATTATCACTGTATTTAAATTCACTGTTTTCAATATCTAAGAGACTCGCGTTTGGATAACACGATAAATAGGCATTATCCGGAAGTTCTATATGTGAAAATGAACGCTGCATATGGTGTGGACCATGGTGACAATTGAGACCTACGACATTAGCCCCACATGCAACCAGTTGTTTAAGAGCGTCATTGATTTCAGTACCATCAACAAGATAGTTCGTATTTGAAGCGGTCAACTGTGCGATGATAGGAATCTCATACTTTCGACGTGTGGCGACAACAATACTTTTTAATTCGTCTAAATCGTAGTAGGTTTCAAATAGTAGCGCATCTACGCCCTCGTCAATCAAAGTATCAATTTGTAATTCGGTGTGATATTGAATCGTAGACAAACTGATGTCATCTTGTCTGACACCTCTAAAGCCACCTACAGTTCCTAAGATGAATGTGTCATGATGCGCTGCACGTTTTGCAATTTGAACTGCTGCTTTATGAATTTCTTTGACACGATGTTCTAAGCCGAAAGTTTTTAACTTTTCAAAGTTAGCACCATACGTATTGGTTTGAATGACGTTTGCACCTGCTTCAATATAAGAGCGATGAATACGTTCTACCTTATCAGGGTGGGTTAAGTTATATGCTTCAGGGCAAGTGTCGAGCCCTTCTGAATAAAATATTGTTCCGATAGCTCCATCAGCTACCAAAACGTTGTTCTGCAATTGGTTCAGAAATTGACTCATTGAAAGCCTCCTTTAAAGCGTAGTTAATATCTGCAATGATTTCTTCTGGGTCCTCTAGTCCTACACTTAAGCGAAATAAACCGAAAGTAATGCCTCTCTTATTTCTTATTGCCTCAGGAACAGCTGCGTGAGACATTGTGGCTGGGTGGGAAAGGATTGTTTCAACTCCGCCAAGACTGACAGACACAAGTGGTAAAGTTAGAGACTCTACAAAGGTTTGTGCCTTTGATTCGTCTTTAAGTCTGAAGCCAATGACAGCACCACCGGTTGAAGCCTGTCTTAAATGTGTTGGATTATTTCCTGGGTAATATACTTCAGCAATTTCGTTACTTTGACTTAAGAACTTAACTAAACGTTCGGCATTTTCTACAGATTGTTTAAATCTTACAGGTAATGTTTTAAGATGCTTTGCTAACGTCCAACTATCATGAGCTGAAAGCGCCGTACCAGTACCGTTTTGTAAGAGGTAAAGGGCATCTGCAATATCTTTACGATTAGTGATCGCTGCTCCAGCAATAAGATCACTATGACCACCTAAAAATTTAGTAGCACTATGTACTACAATATCTGCTCCTAGAGCTAAAGGAGATTGACCAAGGGGTGTCATAAAGGTATTATCTACCGCTAAGAGTAAGTTGTTTTGTTTGGCTATTCTGGCTACTGCACGAATATCCGTAATTTTGAAAAGTGGGTTCGATGGCGTTTCCACATATATGAGTTTTGTATTTGATTGAATTGCATTTTTAATTTCTAGAATGTTTGTCGTATTTACCGTCGTAAATTTAATGTTAAAACGATTTAATATTTGTTCAGTAAGACGAAATGTGCCACCATAAACGTCATCAGGAAGAATTACATGATCGTCTGATTTGAGTGTAAGTAAGACAGCAGTTATGGCTGCTATACCTGAGGCATATGCGAAAGCATATTTTCCACCTTCTAAACGTGCTAATTTTTCTTCCAAAAGTGTACGGTTTGGGTTTCCACTTCTTGCGTAGTCGTATTGTGCATTCCCACCAAGTACTGTTTGGTGAAATGTTGAAGAATCATATAAGGGTGGATTTGCTGAGTGATAATCCTGTCCTCTACGTGAATCAAAGATTACTTCTGTCTCTCTAGATAAACTCATGAAATCACTCCTACTTTAGAATTTTCTAATGCTTGAATAATATCTGCTTCAATATCTTGATAATCTTCAATGCCAACTGATAGTCGAATCAGGTGTTCGTCTATTCCTCGTTTATCTTTTTCAGCATCAGGCATATCTACATGTGTTTGTGTATATGGGAAGGTGATAAATGTTTCTGTACCTCCTAAACTTTCTGCGAATATGCAAATGTCTAAATTTTCCAAAAACTTAGCGACGCTAAAAGCCTTATTGAGTCTTAAACTAAGCATTCCTGTACGGCCACTATAGAGGACTTCGTCTATGGATTCTGAATGACGACAACGTTCAGCCAGTCGTTGTGCATTCTCTTGAGAGCGATCGATACGAAGATGTAATGTCTTAAGTCCTCTTTGAAGTAGATAACTGTCTAAAGGTGATAACGTTGCGCCAATCATATTATGGAATTGTCCAAGTTGTTCAGCCAAGCGTTCATCTTTCACAGTTACGACGCCGGCTAATACATCGTTATGTCCACCAATATATTTCGTTGCTGAATGTAAAACGATATCTGCACCTTCTTCAAGAGGTGTTGATAGATAGGGCGTTAAGAACGTATTATCAATGATTGTTAATAAATTGTGTTTTTTACTTAGAACATAATACGGCTCGACATCAATTTCTATCATTTGTGGATTGGAAATCGGTTCAATAAATAAAGCTTTTGTTTGTGGAGTTATATTTTTTTCAACATCTTCATAATCTAAGAAATCAACGTATTTAAATTTCACGCCATATTGTTGTTCGTAGAAATCGAATAAACGGAAAGTGCCTCCGTATAAATCAAATGCTACGAGCACTTCATCCCCAGGTTTGAAGATGTTACAAACGAGTTGGATTGCTGCCATTCCACTAGAAGTGGCAAAAGATGCAATGCCTTTTTCCAGTTTGGCAAATGATTCTTCGAACGCTGTGCGAGTTGGGTTCTTAGTGCGTGTATAATCATATCCTGTTGATTGACCTAGATGAGGATGTTGATATGCAGTAGATAAATAAATTGGATTGGCAATAGCGCCGGTATGATCCTTTGTTAGAGCAATTTGAGCTAATTCAGTATCCTTCATTTCTAGACCCTCCTAATTAAATAAATAAAAAAAGCTTCCGTCCTTTAAACCCGATTCATTCGGATGTAAAGGACGAAAGCTTAAGTTTCGCGGTACCACCTTTGTTTGTCACTTTATTGCTAAAGTGACCTCTACCAGTACGCCATTATATTTGAACAACGTCTATTTATGGAAGTGTTAACTTTAATCACAAGCATTATCGTTATGTTAAATCATTGAGCCAAATAAAAAACTCATTTAGTCTTAGGAAGAATAAATGAGTATTAACGATATGTTGTGACGATGGTAATGAATTCCAGTACGCCATTCAACTACAATGTTAATACTGTATCGCTATAACGGGCGAACCCGTTGATACCTCATATTGGCATCAACACTCCAAGGCCATTTTCAAACTTTCTTTCAATACCTTCTCTCAGCTAACGAAGACTCTCTGTAAAAGCAGTGTAAGTTCTACTTTCCTTTTTATAGTGTGTAAAATGTTTCGTTTTGTAATTGTTAATACTTAGATTACAGAGTAGGAAATGATTTGTCAACAACTTTTCTGAAAATTTAGATTAAACAGTTTACTTAGAAGTGCGACGAATACTTTTAACATAGAGTTTCGCGTTATTGAAAAAATTTCATTTGAGTTAGTATAATCATTTACTAAAGCTTGTACTACAAGAGTGAAATTTTTAAAATAATAAGTGTTAAGAAATGATGTGTTGCAAAAAATTGTTAATCATTTATAGAAAGATGTGAAAATATGACACAGAATGATGATCAGCGCTTGCAACTCGAGAGAGATGAGCAAGTTCAACATGTAGCTATAGGTTTAATCAAGCCTAATCCTTACCAACCGCGTAAGACCTTTGATGAGGATAAATTGCAAGATTTAGCTAAATCCATTCAACAACATGGAATCCTTCAACCTATTGTAATAAGAGAAACCATACAAGGATATTATATTGTAGTGGGCGAGCGACGCTTTAGAGCTTCACAAATCGTTGGGTTAGAAAGTATTCCTGCGATAGTTAAAAAGTTATCTGATGAAGATATGATGGAGCTCGCAATTATTGAAAATTTACAACGTGAAGATTTAAATGCGATTGAGGAGGCTGAAAGTTATAAAAAATTAATGTCGGATTTAAAGATTACGCAGCAAGAAGTTGCTCGTAGATTAGGTAAATCACGTCCTTATATTGCGAATATGCTTAGATTACTCCATCTTCCATCCGCCATTATGAAGATGGTTAGAGAGGGAGAGCTCTCTGGTGCACATGGCCGCACCTTATTATCCTTAAAGGACGAAGCTTTAATGAAAAAGGTAGGTAAAGAAGCCGTCCGGGAGTCTTGGAGCGTACGACAACTTGAGCAATATGTAAATACACATTTAAAAGAAGGCGAGTCGAATGCAAAATCAAAGCAAGCGAACAATAAAAAACCGAAATTTATTCAACAACAGGAAAGGTTACTTAAAGAGCAGTATGGTTCCAAAGTTGAAATTTCCACGTCTAAAAATATTGGAAAAATCACGTTTGAATTTAAATCAGAAGACGAGTTTAAAAGAATTATTCAGCAATTGAATAGAAAGTAGTGAAGTTATAAAGTTATTTTTAAAACTGTAGACTGATTAAAACTGTATTTTTTTAAGTTATAATATGGGAATTATGGAAAATTTGAAAAGGAGGTAATACATTTATGAACCAAGTAAAGCATATTTTATCTTCTTTATTTGAACCTTTAACTAAAGTAGAGACTTATGAAAATCTTGTCATAAAAATTATTATGATTTTGATTTATATCATTGTCGCACTCATCGTTATAGCGATTTTAAATAAAGTCATTGAACAAGCTTTTAAAATACAAAATAAAAGTAAAAAAGGAAACAAGAAACGTTCTAAGACACTCGTGTCACTAGTACAAAACGTAGTAAAATATATCGTATGGTTTATTGTGATTACTACCATTTTAAGTAAATTTGGTATAAGTGTTGAAGGAATTATCGCCAGTGCTGGTGTGGTCGGAGTTGCAGTAGGTTTCGGTGCTCAAACGATTGTCAAAGACATCATTACAGGTTTCTTTATTATATTTGAGAATCAATTTGATGTTGGAGATTATGTTAAAATCAATAGCGGTGGAACAACTGTAGCAGAAGGTACAGTTAAGTCTATTGGTTTGAGATCTACGCGTATCAACACTATTTCTGGTGAATTGACGATTTTGCCAAATGGTAGCATGGGAGAGATAACTAATTTCTCAATTACTAACGGCACATCTATTGTGGAACTTCCAGTCTCAGTTGATGAGAATTTAGACCAAGTTGAGAAGAAATTAAATAAATTATTTACTTCATTACGTAGTAAGTACTATTTATTTGTTAGTGATCCAGTGGTTGAAGGTATTGATGCATTAGAGAATAATAAAGCAACGATTCGTATTTCTGCCGAGACAATTCCTGGCGAAGGTGCCTCAGGTGCACGTATTATTAGAAAAGAAGCACAAAAAATGTTTATTCAAGAAGGCATACGCATGCCACAACCTCTATTCACTCAGTATAGTGAAGAGCAAAGTAAAAGCTAATTATCATTGGAGGTCATTTTATGACGTCAAATTACGGAATAAATGATATAGTAGAAATGAAAAAACAACATGCATGTGGAACAAATCGCTTTAAAATTATAAGAATGGGTGCTGATATAAGAATTAAATGTGAAAATTGTCAGCGTAGCATTATGATTCCACGTCAGACGTTTAATAAAAAATTGAAAAAAGTTCTTGAATCTCATCAAGACAAAGAAAGTTAGGAGAATGATTAATGGCTTTAACAGCAGGTATCGTAGGCTTACCTAACGTAGGTAAATCTACCCTATTTAATGCAATTACTAAAGCTGGTGCATTAGCAGCAAACTATCCATTTGCTACGATTGATCCGAACGTGGGAATCGTAGAAGTACCAGATTCACGTTTATTTAAATTAGAAGAAATGGTACAACCTAAAAAAACAATTCCTACTACATTTGAATTTACAGATATTGCAGGTATCGTGAAAGGTGCCTCTAAAGGCGAAGGGTTAGGAAATAAATTCTTATCCCATATCCGTGAAGTAGATGCGATATGCCAGGTTGTTCGTGCATTTGACGATGAAAATGTAACGCATGTATCTGGTCGAGTGAATCCTCTAGATGACATTGAAGTAATCAATATGGAATTGGTATTAGCAGATTTAGAATCTGTTGATAAACGCTTACCTAAAATTGAAAAAATGGCTCGTCAAAAGGATAAAACAGCTGAGATGGAGTTGCGCATCTTGACTAGAATTAAAGAAGCGTTAGAAGATGGTAAACCGGTTAGAAGTATTGATTTCAATGAAGATGACCAAAAATGGGTAAATCAAGCACAATTATTAACTTCTAAGAAAATGTTATATATCGCTAATGTTGGTGAAGATGAAATTGGCGATGAAGATAACGATAAAGTTAAAGCAATTCGCGAATATGCTGAAAAAGAAGATTCTGAAGTCATTGTGATTAGTGCCAAAATTGAAGAAGAAATCGCAACATTAGATGATGAAGATAAAGAAATGTTCTTAGAAGATCTAGGTATTGAAGAACCTGGTTTAGATCGTTTAATTCGAACTACTTATGACTTATTAGGCTTATCTACTTACTTTACAGCTGGTGTCCAAGAAGTTCGTGCATGGACATTTAGACAAGGTATGACAGCACCACAATGTGCAGGTATTATTCATACTGACTTTGAGCGTGGATTTATACGTGCCGAAGTTACTAGTTATGAAGATTATGTTGAACACGGTGGCGAAAATGGCGCTAAAGAAGCGGGTAAACAACGCTTAGAAGGTAAAGAGTACATTATGAAGGATGGAGACATCGTACACTTCCGCTTTAATGTATAATTGAATAAATATTATGGAGCTATCTCATTAGGAGATGGCTCTTTTTTATAAAAAAGAAGCAATGTAGTTTAGTATGCTCAAAGTGGCTAAGTGACTCAACTACATTGCTTTTATATTTGAATTTCCAAATTCTTAAAAAAATGGAATTACTTCACTTGCTTCGATTATATCTTGAGTGCTAAAGAATTGCTTTCCTTCGCCAGTGTATGCAGGTTCAAGGACCATATTTGCCTTAGCACAATAAAGCCATTCAGGGTGAATACCACAATTTAAGATATCTTGAAATTCTTGGAAATCTTTATTCCAATCTAAATTTAATTTCATGCTAAACACCTCACCTATATTATAGAACGAATGTTCGTAAAAGTGAAGTGTTTTTGTTCGATTGTGTTCGTATTAATTTTAAGATGTGAACCAAGAAGCATCAACATTGCTATCAAGGTAATTGGCATCTACATTTTGGTCTAACTCAGGTGAATAATAACTATCAGTATATTGCCATAAAACTTTTTCACGTGTAGGTTCTTCAGCTTGATAAGATGCTAACCAGTAGCCATCATACGAACTCACTGCATTTGCAACGTGATTTACCATAAAGTTTTCATAAGAATAGAAGAGTATTTTTTTGTTTCCTGCAAGTTGTCTCATTTGATTTGCCCAAGCTTGAGTAGCTGTATTCTCATCGCCGCTCGTTACTGAAGATTGTTCATAGTCATTAATATAGAATGAAGCTTTTGGAGCACGATTGTATAAAGTTCTTGCTTCATAACGCGCGTCATCAGCATTCTCATACATACTATAAGAATAAACACCGAATTTCATATTATTTTTGTCTAATAAAGCTGAATTGTGCTCTAAACATTGATCTACATATTCTGAACCATACTGGCCGCGTATAATGATGAAGTCATAATTTTTCTTGAGTTTTTTAACTTGAGCGTCAGTTAAATTACCTTGCCATTCTGAAATATCTAATACTCTCTCTCCAGTGTTAGTTACAGCTGATCTAGATTTAGTTGAGAACGTTGAACGATTTTGTGTTGCGTTACTTTTTTGATTAGGATGTTTCTTTAAATATTGTTGGTAGCCATAACCCATTGTTCCTTTTTCACTTGTTGACTGACTTTTAGAAGATTCCTCTGCATTTGCGTTAACCATGCCCAAACTTGTCGCTAACATTGAAAATGAAATTATCGAGTATGTAACCTTCTTTAACATAAATGTGCTCCTTTTTTATTGAGAATTTAGAAATTACGTACAATTATATGTAAAATGTAATTTTTATGCTATAACAATTAAACTCAATTCGCAACAACGCATTTAGTACGATTTGTAATGTTTAAATATTAAGTTATACGGAACATAAAAAGTTCTTAATTTTATAAAAATTTATTATTCGAAATGAGCAGGGATGTAAAGGGGATGTACTGAAATATTCATTCTTAATATCTTCATCTGTATTTATTCGATACTTATTACTTCTTGCTTTATCTATGAGACCTGTAACCCCATCGCTATTGTATCTATTAATCCAATTATAAAGCGCACGAATAGGGACTTTAGTTGACTCACTAATTTCTTTCACTGATTCTAATCTTTTAAAATAAGGTTCAATTTTATAATATCTATGCATAGCTTTTTTACATACCTCTTCACTAAAATTAGATAAATTCTTACTCATTTCAGTATCTTTATAAATTAATTTTTATACTTAAAAGTTAATAATGCGATAAATGAGTAAAATGACAAATAAATTTCTTACATACATCGATTTATCATATTAATGTTTCTAATACTTGTTGACATAAAAGTGAACACAAAATGAACTATTTCTAGAAAATGTGTAAAAATTTCTTTTTGTGTTATTATTTATTTTAAAAGGAGGAAATTTTATAAAAAATAATCTTTATTTTAATACAGGTGAATTATCTATAGTAATTAAAGAATTAAAATGTAAAATGATAAAAGAAATAAAAAATGAATTTTATTACGGACGATCAAGAAAAGGATCAAGAAAAAAGTTTAATGTACAATTATCTCATTTACGAGAACAGATAGCCGATTTAATTGGTGCTTATAGTGAGGAAATAACCATTACTGATAATACTACGTTTGGCCTTAATATAGTTCTTAATGGTATGAAATTTAATACTGGAGATGAAATAATAACAACTTCTATGGAACATCTTGCAAGTATATCTCCTTTAATAAATTTGAAAAACAAAAAAAGCGTAGTAATCAAAGAGTATAAAGTAAAGCAAAGATTTAATATCAAGGAACTAGAAGACCTAATTACCTGTAAAACTAAAATGATAGTTATATCTCACATATTTTGGAAGACAGGAGAAGTAGTACCTATTAAAGAAGTTATAGATATTGCACATAGTAGAGGGATGAAAGTACTAGTAGATGGTGCTCAAGCTGCAGGATCATATCCTGTAAATCTACATAATATTAATGCAGATTTTTATTGTTTTCCTGCTCATAAATGGCTTTATGGGCCTGAAGGATTAGGTTTTTTATTTGTTCGGAAAAATATCCAAAAAGATTTAGATATTATATTTTCTGGAATTTCAACCTTTGAATACTTTAATGATTATAACGATTATAGCATTCAAGACAATGGACAAAGATGGGAATTAGGAACTATGTTTAGACCTAGTGTTTATGGTATGAACGATGTTTTAAAATATTTAACTGGTTCGAGAAAAATTGAAAGCGTTTACATAAAAACGCAAAGTTTAAATAATTATATGAAATGTTTAGTTTCCGATATTGCTAATATAAGTATTGTTACAGACAACAATTATAATATTTGTACTTTAACTTTCCCAGAAAACATTAACTGTAAGGCATTGAAAGAGCATTTAGAGTTTTTTTCTATTTTCACTAAAGATATCGTAGATATTAATGCCATAAGGGTATCTTTAAGTTTTATAAATAATGAAGAGGACATTCAATTTTTACTAAAAAAAATTAAAGAATATATGGAGGAATGAATAATGGAAAGAGAAAAAGTTGCTATTTTATTTACTGGTGGAAGAGATTCTTCTTTAGTTGCTTGTTTGGAATCCCTACAAGATAAAGAAGTACATTTAATAACTTGTAATAGTAGTATTGGCATAAAAAGTGAACTTTCAGAAATGAGGGTTAAAGAATTGATTGAAAGATTTCCAAATAATATTGTAGGGAGAACAATTTTACCTACATATGGACTGTTTAGAAGTATTGCAATAAAAAATTTAGAAGCCGATTTCAAAAGATGGGGTATAAATCTAGTGCTTTTAGGCGATAAATTAGCTATACATGCAGCTGCGACAGTATATTGTTTAGAACACGGTATTAAAAAAATAGTTGATGGTTGTGTAGGTTATCAAGAAGATTTAGCTGAGCAAAAGAATGTTGCAATAGAATTATTTAGAGAATTTGAAGCTAAATATGGTATTGATTACGAGTGTCCTATTTATAACTTTGGAAATCAAGACGATGTTAAATATGCTCTTATGACATTTGGATTATCTTCTAAATCTTTAGAAGGTGTTTCTATATTTGGTGATGCTTTCAGTGAACCAACGGAAGAAGTAGTAGGAGAGTACATTAAAGATAAATTAGATATATGTGAAGAACACGTGCATTTTATGACAAAAACAAAAGATTTAATGCAAAATTACCAATATTAAGGAGTCTTTTTTATGATTAAAAAAGTTGCTGCTGTCATTATAAAAAATGATTGTATTTTATCCGTTAGTAAAAAGAAAGCACCCAATTTTTATATGTTACCTGGCGGTAAATATGAAGGGACAGAAAATGACATTGAAGCGTTATCAAGGGAATTGAGAGAAGAGCTAAATGTAACTATTTCAAAAATGGAATTTTTTGGTGATTATGAAGATATTTCTATGTTAGAAAATGAAAAGTTATTTTTAAGAACATATATCACTGAAATAAACGGCGAACCATATCCAGATAATGAGATTCATAATGTGAAATGGATACCTATTCATGCAAACTGTAACACTGAAATAGGTAGTGGCATTGCTAAATTTGTAATTCCAAAATTAAGAGGCGAGTTTTAATGTCTAAAAAACCTTCTGTTATCGGTGGAATAGCTGCTTTGTTCGTTGGAATTTCATTTGGTTTTAATTCTAATATAGTCAAAATGGCTAATGTAAATGGTGTAGAAACTATCAATATAATACTATATCAATTAGTAATAGGTTTAGTATATTTTATAATCCGATATTTAGTTTCTAATCCAACTTATAAAAGTTTTACACCTAATATTTTAAAAAATCCATTTAACTATATTGCTGGTATTACTACAGCGCTAACAGGTATTTGCTATTATTCATCGATCAAATTAACTAATCCAAGCATAGCATCACTAGGTTTATTCCAATTTCCATGGATATTATTTTTGTTAGGTGTGATCTTTAACAAAGAAAGATTTAATTATAAACACATTCTTTCTATTATAATGCTTTGGATTGGCTCCTTTATTTTAATTGGTGCTAATATTACACAAATAAGTTTCCTAGGGTGCTTATGGGGCTTGTTTGCTGGAGTATCATTTGCAACAAATATGTTTACATTACCTAAAACAACCAATCATGGATTTATAAAGGTATATATATTTGCAATAGCAGTAATTACAGCTTTATTTTGTAGTATTTTTTATATTCAGGAGCTCTCTCTTTTAAAAACCAACGTCATTTTTTATGGTACTACAATAGCTATATTAGGTCAGATTATAACATTTGAATTACTTATGTTTTCAACAAAAAGAGTCAGTTCAATTAGTATGGCAACTTTAACTACTATAGAGTTACCTGTAGCTATGATAATTTCATGGATTCTCTGGGGACCACTTCCCAATTTCATGAAAATTTTAGGCCTTATCATTACTCTAGTATCAATCATTTGGTTAGTATATGAAGAATATTCAATTAATAAAAAGAATGGATGATATTGCAAAAGACCAATCTAATTCCAATTTTTGATAGAAACTTCAAAAATATCTTAATGTGTAAAAGAATTAATCCACCTTTTAAAAATATGTATAATTTGATAGGCGGAAAGGTTGAAGAAAGTGAAAGTCTTAAGTCTAGTGTATATAGGGAAATGTTAGAAGAGATATCCCTAACATGCGATGATGTGATATTGCATCCAATAATGGATATAACATATTATCAAGACAAACAGCAGATATATGTTTATTCTGGTATACTAAATAAAAACTATATACCACCTGCAAATTATGAACAATCACTTTATTGGATAGACCTTCAAAGCAACTTTAATGATCTTGATATTTTTGCAGGCAATGGTAATTTATACCATATTTTAAAACAATCTTCATACATTTTAAAAGGCGTGTGAGTAATGGCTAGAAAAGTGAAATTGGTTATTTTTGATTTAGATAATACGCTATTTTCTTTTAATAATTTATGGATAAAAGCTAATAAAGATACTTTTGAAGAATATACGTTATTTAAAGACATAGAGTATAGTGACTTTATGAAATTATATAAGAAATATGATTTATATTTTTGGAAACAGCATGATGAAGGGATTATTACCTTAGATGAATTGCGAGAGTTAAGATTAATTAAAACTTTAAAACATTTTGATATAGATATTTCTCATGCAGAAGCTAATAAGTATTTCCAATCCTTTTTTACTAAATTGCTGTCTAGTATAACTGTTAATAGAAAAATAAATGATTTGCTTTTGTCCTTGAAAGAAAATGTAAACATCGCCATCCTTACCAATGGTAAGCTTAAAGAACAGAACACTAAAATTGATAACCTCGATATTAGATCAATATTCGAAAAGAATATTTTTATATCTCAGAATATAGGTTATGAAAAGCCGGACCCTAAAGCATTTTTAAATGTCACGTCTAATCTAAACGTCAATCCTGAAGAGTGCTTGTTTATAGGAGATTCTTTTAAAAATGACATCTTGGGAGCATTAGATGTTAATATGGCTGCCATTTGGTTAACTAATTCTGATAAAGATACAGAATTATATAAAAAGAATGGTCTTTGTGGTTGCGAAGATAATATAGAAGTTCTACTAAAAAAGCTCCTTAATGATGAATATAAAGATTTTACAATTAATAACTAGTATCATATAAAAAAGGAGTATACTGAAAATAACCATTTTCTATACACTCTCTTTCTATATCGAAATAAGTAAGAATTATATATATTTGTGTGTTCAAAAACTCAACAAAGAATCTATGTTCACAAAAAAACTTGTGAGTGGTTCAAAAAGTAAAAGACCTAGTTTAGATAAAGCAATTGAAATTGCGAGATCAAGAGATACTATTATCTTTTGGAGATTAGATAGACTAGGATGTAATATGGAGGATTTAATCACATTAGTTAAAGAACTTAACGAGAGAATCATTATAAAATGAATTGTAAAAAGTAATACTCTGTGCTATAATTCTGGATTGTGAGTAATGAAAATTATTCCTTGCTTATCACATAAATGTTGATAAGCCGCATAGACCATAAGGAGGTGCAAATAAACTATGAGAACATATGAAATTATGTATATCGTACGTCCTAACATTGAAGAAGATGCTAAAAAAGCTGTAGTTGAGCGTTTTAACGGTATCTTAGCTTCAGAAGGATCAGAAGTTTTAGAAGAAAAAGACTGGGGTAAACGTCGCCTAGCTTATGAAATCAATGATTTCAAAGAAGGTTTCTATAACATCGTACGTATTAAAACAGATAACAATAAAGCTACAGACGAATTCCAACGTCTAGCTAAAATCAATGACGATATCATCCGTTACATCGTTATTCGCGAAGACCAAGATAAGTAATAATTAGACGGGGGCGTTTAAATGTTAAATAGAGTTGTATTAGTAGGTCGTTTAACGAAAGATCCAGAATACAGAACCACTCCCTCAGGCGTAAGTGTAGCGACATTTACTCTAGCAGTTAATCGTACTTTCACGAATGCTCAAGGGGAACGCGAAGCTGATTTCATTAACTGTGTTGTCTTTAGAAGACAAGCTGAAAATGTTAATAACTACTTATCTAAAGGTAGTTTAGCTGGCGTTGATGGTCGCATACAGTCGCGTAGTTATGAAAATCAAGAAGGTCGTCGTATTTTTGTTACTGAAGTTGTGTGTGATAGTGTTCAATTCCTTGAACCTAAGAATTCACAACAAGGTGGCCAACGTTCACAAAACAACGATTTCCAAGACTATGGTCAAGGATTCGGTGGTCAACAATCAGGACAAAATACGTCTTACAATAACAATAATTCATCAAACGCTAATCAATCAGACAACCCATTTGCAAATGCTAATGGCCCAATCGATATTAGTGATGATGATTTACCATTCTAAAATGAACGTATAAAAACGAAAAATAAGTCAAAGGAGGCAGTTAACCATGGCAGGTGGACCAAGAAGAGGCGGACGTCGTCGTAAAAAAGTTTGCTATTTCACAGCAAATGGTATTACACACATCGACTATAAAGACACTGAATTATTAAAACGTTTTATCTCTGAACGCGGTAAAATCTTACCACGTCGTGTAACAGGCACTTCAGCCAAATATCAACGTATGTTGACTACAGCTATTAAACGTGCTCGTCATATGGCTTTATTACCATATGTAAAAGAAGAACAATAATATATAGTTTATTGTTAAACCCCGTAGGCATAGGCTTACGGGGTTATTTTTGTGCTTTAAATTTTAGAAAAAGGGCAGTTAAAGGGCATAATTTAAGAGTTTTTGAAATTTTGAGCATAAAAAAAGGCAACCGTCACAACAGTTAACCTCAAGTACACTCCGCGCAGATGCGCCCCACTATTTAGTAATAAGTATATCTTTTCATTAAATATATAACTAGATTAGTAATTTATATTAGTATAGGCAATTTTTTAATTTTTTATATCAATTTACTTTGTTTATGATAAGTTAAGTATTGACGGTATTAAATAAACAAAGGAGTCTTACGATGGAATATAATTTAAAGGAAGTTCTTAAAAATTTATTTATCAATTTAGTGGTCACGTTTGTTGTGGCTTTTGTCTTTGATTATTTTAATATAAATAATGATAGACATGGATGGTTTTTTAATATAATAAGTAAAATTGATTTTATACATATTTTTGATAACAAAACTGCTAACGCTATAGTTATTTTAGGTTTGGTTATAACGATTATTGAACTTATTTATGATGTATTCTTCGATGATGACGATGATGAATAGAGAAATAAAATAATGATTTGATTATGGAGACCAGGAGTAAGAATTTAAATTTTCCTCCTAAGTAAATACCTGCCTGCACCAAATGAAGTAAAATATTATAGTATAATATAATTATTAATTTTTATGGGTGAGTGTATTGAAAAGAATTCTTGCTACTATTTTAATATTATGTCTGTTTGGTGTTTCTTGCGATAAGAGTAAAGCTCAAAAAGATGAGGTTAAAAGTGAAAATAAATTAGTACATAAGATGTTAAATAATAATATTGTGCAATTTAAGAATAATAAATTGGTTCTCGATAAACAGATAATTAAAATCAAAAGGATTTTCATACTAAGGGATCCTCGTAATAATGTTACTGATTTAGCTATTCAATACAAAGTGAAGAGTAAATCTGATAAATACAGTGTAACTGTAAAAAACTCTTGGGAGAAAGGTTTTAGAGTTTTACAAAACGATAAACCCTTAGGGATGAGAAAGAATACAAAGCATTTGTATCACTATAGAAAATGGCTTACTAAGAATGATGAAAAAATAGAAAAAGGTGAGACGCGTAAAGGAATGGTAATTTATCACCTTAATAATGCCCAAAAGGTTGTTCTGCAAGCGAAACGAGGTTATGAAGGTAAGATATTAGCTGAACAAGATTACCCTATTTCAGAACTTAAAACAGTTGATTTAAATCAACTTTCCAATCGATAAACTTACACTACTGAAAGATATCGCTATGAAGGTTATTAAAGGCAATTGTTTGTGTTTTAATAAGTTTTGTAGAGGTGATTGAAATGAACAATATTGAAATGACTAAAAATCAAAAATTACTTGCGGCTTTAAGTTATTTTAGTATCTTATTCGCGCCGTTGCTATTTCCATTTTGCGTATGGATATTCGCTGATAAACCAATGTCAAAATATGGTAAAAACTCATTAATTAATCATATTTCATGGACTATATTTGTTTGGATAATGAAAAGTGCTTTTAATAATGCTAAATACGCACATAATGGTGCTCATGCGCATCCTGATGCAGTTTTCATTATTAGTTTAATTGTTGGAATTATCTTTGGTATTTTAGCTTTAATCTGTTTGATTATAAGCATTGTTACTGGGGTTAAAATATTAAATCAAGGAAAGAAATGATAAAAAAGCTAAGGTAATACGTTTATTATACTGAAACGTACTATCTTAGCTTTTCTTTTTGTATCGCGTGCTACATTCTAATATCCACATCATCTAAATGCTTTTGATACTCTGTAACTTTACTTTCAAGAAACATTTGATATGGAGTGTTGAAGAAATCAGCTAAATGCAATGCATCTTTAAATTTAGGTTCGTGGTAGTGATTTTCCCACTCCCAAATTTGATGAGCTTCGTAGTGCGTTCCGTATTTCTCATTTAACTGTTGGGCTAATTCCTCAATTTCTAAATGGCGTTTAGTTCTTAAATTATATAGAATATGTAAATTCATATGAAACAACTCCAATTCTTGCTGATATCATCTTGGTGTATTTTTATTCTATAATTATAAAAATGAGCTTTCAATGTGATATTAAATCTAAATGTGTCGTTATATTTAATTTTTGTGGTAATAAATTAATAAAATAAAAAATTAGGGGGTGCTAGAATGAAAATTTTTGATGCACATTTTCATATTATTAATTTTGATTATCCTGTAAAAGAAAATAAAGGTTATATGCCTCCAGAATTTAAAGAAGAAGATTATGAAATATGGCAAAAAGATCTAGGGATCGATGATGGTGTAATTGTCTCTGGCTCATTCCAAGGATTCAATCAAGATTATTTAATACATGCACTTAAAAGTTTAAAAGGACACTTTGTAGGTACAACTCAACTACCTGTAGAAACGTCTGATGAAAAAATCATAAAATTAAACGAATTAGGAGTACGAGGAGTAAGGTTTAATGTAAAAAGAGGAGGTTCGGAAGATTTAAGACATCTTAAATCATTTGCACAGCGTGTCTATGATTTAGTGGGATGGCATACTGAGCTTTATATTGAATCAAAAAAATTGGGTGAAATTAAAGATATTATTTTAGAATTGCCTCAAGTTTCAATAGACCATCTGGGGCTTACTAAAGAAGGCTTTGAAGATTTAAAAGATTTAGTTCGTAATGGGGTTTATGTAAAAGCGACAGGTTTCGGTCGAATAGAGGTTGATCCTTTACAAACTCTTAAAGCACTGATGGAAATTAATTCTAACGCGATTATGTTTGGCACAGACTTACCATCTACTCGAGCAAAACGTCCATTTGAGAAGTCAGACATTGAACTGATTGAGAAAAACTTCTCTAAAGAAGAACAAGAAAAGATCTTTTACAAAAATGCGATGCATTTTTATAGGATTACAAAGTAGTAATCATTGATTTTTTTCTTTTTTATATTCAATTTTTCTAATGATTAGAGAAGCAATAGTACAAACTATAATTAAGATAATTAACGTAGTCATAATATAGATTTGTTTACTTTTAATGTTAAATCCTATTTCAAAATTACCTTCCAGATGGCCATAAATGAAAAAATTAAATGTAATGATTAATAAAATTGTAATGACTGATAAGAAACCTATAATTTGGAAAAATTTATTTAAAAATTTGAGTATGTTCAATTTACTATTCAAATGACGTAAACCTCCTAAAATAAGAGTTTTATGAGCGCTAAGCAAATATTACTCAAATATTTTAACATACAAATTATTGTTGTCATGAAGGCAATTTTACAATGTTACTATTAAAATATACTTAGTATTTTTACGATGCATAAATACTTTAAAAGTAAGTGTTTTTTTCTATTGAAAGTAGATAATAAATGTTTCTTTTTTAAATTAAAATAAATTTTTTTCGTAAATTTGTTTAATAAATCTGTCGAAGGGTATCAATTACTATTGGATAAATAATTATTAAGTAAAGGAGACAATCATTATGTTTGGATTAATAGGTATGATCATTGTCGGTGGTATCATTGGTTGGATTGCCGGCTTAATTATGGGTAAAGATATCCCAGGCGGAATCTTAGGTAATATTATCGCAGGTATCGTAGGTTCATGGGTAGGTACTGCAATTCTTGGACATTGGGGTCCACAATTAGGTAAAATTCACATCTTCCCAGCGTTACTTGGTTCAATTATTTTAATCTTTTTAATTTCATTAGTTTTACGTTTATTCAAAAAGAAATAAACAATAAAGATAAGTTACATGAGATGACCTCATTAAGGGGTCATCTTTTTTATTGCTTAAATTTATATATCTTGCATACCTAACATCATTAACAATTGTTCGAATGATAGGACGTGTCCCAGGGTAAAATATACTATAAGATTAAATAAGGAGGTTGCTCAAATGTCTGAACAAATCACTTTAGTATTAGGTGGCGGTGGCCAATATGGTATTGCCTGGGAAATTGGTTTACTAAAAGGATTAGCTGATCATGGAATTGAGCTAAGACTTTCTGAACAAATTATTGGAACTTCAGCGGGTTCACAAGTTGGTGCCGTAATCGCATCAAATAAAACTTGGGAAGAGATTTGGAATGAACAAATTGATGAAGAAATTAATGAAGTTAATCCTAACCCTAATATGGGAGAAGTATTCGATGAATATGAACGTATAACTAAAGAAGCTACTAATGGAGATGACTGGGTTGAGAAATTGTGTGAATTTGCGAAAACATACCAAGTAGCTGTAACAGAAGATGAACATATTAAAAGAATAAAAGAACGTATAGGTGATATCCAATGGGGAGATAACTTAATAATTACTGGTACTGATATTGAAACTGTACGTAGAAAGACTTGGAAGCAAGAAGATAATATAAATATCCATCAAGCTTTAAGTGCAAGTTCTTCACTTCCAGGAGTATGGCCTCCTACTACGATTGACGGTAAACAATATTCAGATGGCGGATCCTATTCAATGGAAAATGCAGATTTAGCTACTGAGACTGAGAAAGTAATTATTCTTTCACCTAATGTCCAAGTAGATACGCCTATAAGTTTAAAGCAGCAAGTTGATCAATTAATACAAGAAGGCAAACAAGTATTGTCATTAATACCGAATGCTAGTGTAGTAGCTAAGTTTAATGAAATGGGTAATAATCCAGTTGACCCAAGTATTAGAAAAGTAATTGCAGCAGCATCCAGAGAACAAGGACTTGCAGATTCAAATAAAGTGAAAGAGTTTCTAAAAAATTTATAATAATGATTTATTAGATTTTAGACAAAAAAAGAGGATGGCGCTGGGTTACGCCATCCAGGAGTATTATGTTCATGAATATAAAAGACTTTGTAGTTACTACTAACTACACTCTAATAGTATCATGATTCACATTTATCTGACAATAATAATTTTTTAAATTCTTTTAAAACTATAAATCAAATTCGCAAAATAGCAATTTGAGATAAGATATTGAAAATGGAGTTTTTTCTAAAATTTCACAATTATAGAACTTCAGGGATGTCTTAGGGAGGTCTTACATTATGATTTTTTGTATGTAATAATTGTTAATGTATAAAACGACATCAAGGAGGGGACGCGTATGGAAGGACTATTTTCATTCATTATTATTACGTTACTGATTATCATTGTGCCAGGTCCTGATTTTTTAATTGTGATGAAAAATACAATTAATTCTAGTAAAATGAATGGGATAGTAGCAGCATTAGGAATTACTACAGGACATATTCTTTATTCTTCTTTAGCAATTTTCGGCATTATATACATATTGACTAGTTTATATTACGTCTTTTTAATTATTAAAATATTAGGTGCTTGTTATCTTATTTATTTAGGAATTCAAAGTATTAGAAGCGCCCATAGTACAATGAATTTTAGTAAGGAAGCGTTGGAAGATGTAAGAAATGTAAGCTATTTAACATCTTATCGACAAGGTTTTCTTAGTACAAGTTTAAATCCTAAAGCATTATTATTTTACGTGAGTATTTTACCTCAATTTCTCTCAAATGGAGGTATTCAAGTAAAATCAGAAGTAGCTGTTTTATCTTTATCAGTAGTACTTGTTACATGTTTATGGTTTTTATTCTGTGTGTTTATTTTCCAATATATTAAACTATTATTTAGTAAACCTAAGTTCAAAGTGGTTTTTGACTATGTAGTTGGAATCGTATTAATTGGTTTATCAATTAATTTACTACTAAGTAAAAGTAGTTAATCATATAATTTTAAGGAGTATTATAAAATGAATATCTATCTTGTAAGACATGGTGAATCTCAGTCCAATTATGATAATAAACATGGTAAACCATATTTTTGTGGCCAATTAGACGTTCCTTTAACTGAAAAAGGTATGCAAAGTGCGCAAGATTTAGTCACTTATTTTACTAATAAGAAGATTGAACATGTTTATGTCTCTGATTTGTTGAGAACACAACAAACATATGAGGGTATCTTTCCGTATAATATACCTACAACGTTCACTAAATCGTTGAGAGAACGTTCATTAGGTGTATTTGAAGGGAAAAATAAACAAGAGGTTAGTGAAGATGTAGAATACGAAAGATACTTCAATGACCCAGAGTTTAAAGACTTTCGACATAGCTTTAGTCAAAAAGCACCTGAGGGTGAAAGCTATCAAGATGTTTATGAACGTATTGAGCACTTCTTTAATGAGGAGTTAAATCATGACGATGAAAATATAGTTATAATTGCTCATCAAGTAGTTATAAGATGTATATTAGTTTATTTAGGTGAACTCAATAAAGAAGATGCTTTAGATGCCGAGATTAAGAACTGTTATCCATATTTAGTTCATAAATAAAAATAGTGAGTGGATATGAGTAGGCTAAATCCTCTTATATCCATTCACTATTTTTTTAGGAAATAAGACTGATGGGTGTCTTAATAATCAATATTTAAAGTTTATAATTATGCATAAGACTGTGTCTTTTTGTAGCCCACAGAAAGTGTGATAATAGTACTTACTAGTATCAAAACGACTGTTAAACCACTCATTAAACCAGGTTGTATATACCCTGTTAAAAAAGTGACTACGGCTAAGATGAACCAAAGCATTAATGCAAAAATTTGTATTATTGCCGATACGATTCTACATACTAAATTATTGAAGAATCCTAATATTAAAGCTGGTAAAGCACTCACTAATAGAGTAACGATAGCAGTGAATATTTGCCAAGGCTCGTCATAATTAATAGTATTTGGGCCGCTCGGATACTTAGCAAGTGTTAAAATCGCGCCAATTGATCCTAGTATCGCTAGAATTATAAAACTTACACGTAGTTTCATCGAGTCACTCCTAATAAAATTTGTAAAATTTTTAGTTTCTATACAATAAATACATTAGACACTATTAGTGTGAAGTAAATTGTTAGCGCTTTCAAAGGTTAAAAAGCAATACCTCTATTTGATGTTAAATCTCATCAAATAGAGGTATTTTTAATTGATTACTTATTAAATACTTCAGTGTTAATTCCTTTTTTATCGAGGAATTTAGTGATTTTATCTTGTTGTTTTTTATTGACGTCACCTGCATATTTAGTAGGTACGTCAACGACATTGATTGAATTTTGAGGTTGGTAATTTAATTCTTCAATATCTTCATCAACATTTGCAATTGTACTATTTAAAGCGTTGAAATAGTTGATAATACGTTGTGTTGGATCTTTATATTCTTGTGGAATGTGATTGTTTTTAACAAATTTTTTGAAACGTAAATCATTTTTAACAGCTAAATTAGATAATTCGCTTAATTTGTTTGCCTGAGATTTAGTGATTTTAGGGCTACTATCACTTTGTTTATCTAACTTATGTTGCATTACGTATTTATTATCAAGAATATCGCTATTAGCTTGTAAATATGTTTTAAGAGCATTTTTCATTTCAGCATCACTTATTTTTTGTCCCTTTTTATTAGAGGAGAAAATGTCTTTTTCTTTCATATTTTTAGCTTTTTTAGGTGCATGAGTACTACTATGACTATTTTGGTCATTATCATCCTCGCTTTGATTTGAACAAGCTGAAAGTACCAAGGCGAGCACAATTAGTAAACTTAAAATTACTCTTTTTTTCATAATATGATGGAACTCCTTTAACATCTCTATAATTAAGTATTATTTTTAGTTATTACACACATTATAGAGTATCATTTATGAAAAAATATTTGAATGTTTAAGAACTACAATTCATAGTGATGTATGACTATTTTGTGTCGTGTATAAAATCATTTTCACTATTCTGATCCAATGATATAAAACTACATCGTTACAATATTAATTGAATATAAAAAAACTGCCGACAAAGTCTGATACTTTGCCAACAGTCTGAAGCAAAAGAGCCTTAACAATTAAGGCTCTTTTAGTGTGAAGATATTATGATAGGTAAATAATTATCATTTAGTTTCTGATAATATAGTCGAATGCATTTAACGCAGCGTTAGCGCCAGCACCCATTGAAATTATAATTTGTTTATTCTTCTGATCTGTCACGTCACCTGCTGCGAATACACCAGGAACGTTTGTCGCGTTATCACGATCGATGACTACTTCGCCACGTCCGTTTAGTTCAATAGCATCTTGTAGCCATGCAGTGTTAGGAACTAAACCGATTTGAACGAAAATACCATCAAGATTTACTACTTGAGTTTCACCGCTATTTAAATCTTCATAACTAATACCGGTAACATGGTCTTCACCAAGAACTTCAGTAGTTCTAGCGTTCGTTTTAATATCAACATTTGATAAAGAACGTAAACGATCTTGTAAGACATTATCTGCTTTTAATTCAGATGAATATTCAAATACAGTAACATGCTTAACAATTCCTGCTAAATCGATAGCTGCTTCAACGCCAGAGTTACCGCCACCGATAACTGCGACATCTTTATTTTCAAATAGAGGGCCGTCACAGTGAGGGCAGAATGCTACACCTTTATTAATAAGGCGATCTTCACCAGGAATATTAAGTTTTCGCCAACTTGCACCTGTAGAAATAATCACAGTTTTACTTTCTAGTACAGCATCATTTTCTAAAGTAACTTTAATTGCTGAATCAGTTTTCTCGATATTAGTAGCACGGATACCTGTCATCGTATCAATGTCATATTGTGAGATATGATCTTCAAGGTTAGAAGAAAACTCAGAACCTGTTGTTTCTTTAACAGTAATAAAGTTTTCAATTCCAGCAGTATCATTAACTTGACCACCAATACGGTCAGCAACAATACCTGTACGTAGTCCTTTACGTGCAGTATAGATAGCAGCACTACCGCTTGCAGGACCACCACCTACGATTAGAACATCATAAGGGTCTTTATCATTAAATTCAGAAGCATCTTGAGTGCTTCCCAATTTAGTTAAAATATCTTGAATAGTCATACGGCCATTACCGAACTCTTGACCATCTAAGAAGACAGCTGGTACAGCCATGATGTCTTCAGACTCCTCACGGAAAACTGCACCATCAATCATAGTATGCGTAATGTTAGGATTAATAACACTCATCAAATTCAATGCTTGAACAACGTCAGGGCATTTTTGACAAGTTAAACTAACGAAAGTTTCGAAATGAAATGGCCCTTCAAGACCTTTAATTTGGTCAATCACAGATTGTTTTTCTTTAGGAGCACGGCCACTTACTTGTAATATCGCTAATACAAGTGAGTTAAACTCATGACCTAATGGAATACCTGCAAATGTAACACCTGTTTCTTCACCTGGGCGATTTACAGAGAAACTTGGTGTACGTTTTAAATCTTTTTCAGTTACAGTGATGCGTGCTGACATATCAGCAATTTCATCTAGTAAATCTTTAAGTTCTTTAGATTTATCATCTGAGCCAAGGCTAGCGATGAACTCAACGTCGCCTTCCATTAGCTCTAATAATTGTTTTAATTGTTGCTTTAAATCAGCATTAAGCATTTTTTAATGCCTCCTTAGATTTTACCTACTAAGTCTAAACCAGGTTGTAATGATTCAGAACCTTCTTCCCATTTAGCTGGGCAAACTTCGCCTGGATGTTGACGTACATATTGAGCTGCTTTAATTTTGTTAACTAATGTACTAGCGTCACGACCGATGCCGTCAGCGTTGATTTCAGCTGCTTGAACTACACCATCAGGATCGATGATGAATGTACCACGTTGAGCTAAACCAACTTCTTCATCTAATACATCGAAGTTACGAGTGATTGTTTGAGATGGGTCACCAATCATTTGATATTGGATTTTGCTGATTGCATCTGAATGATCATGCCAAGCTTTGTGTACAAAGTGAGTATCAGTTGATACTGAGAATACGTTGACACCTAATTCTTGTAATTTATCATATTGGTTTTGTAAATCTTCTAATTCTGTAGGACATACGAAAGAGAAGTCAGCAGGATAGAAGCATACTACACTCCAAGAACCTTTAAAATCTTCTTGAGAAACTTCTTTAAATTCATCATTTTTTGGATCATAAGCTTGCGCTGTGAAAGGTAAGATTTCTTTGTTAATTAAAGACATAGGTAAATACCTCCTGAAATTTTTAAGTATAAATTAGAATTAGTTAACAATAATTGTTTGTTTATAATAATTCTAATCTCTTGATAAGTATTATCACATCTACAATCTAAATAGTCAACTTGAGAAACTTTTTAATTGAGAAAATGAATAACAATAGCCTTTATATAGCGTCATGTTAGAGATGAACAATGCGAACTATAAAGTGATAAGAAGCTTAATTTATCGAATGTAATATTCTTTTCCAACCACTTCTTATACCATAAATAACACATATCATTCTCAACTAAACATGTTTCATTGATAATGGAGTGTAATTTTATTACATCTATACATTAATGATAACATCTGTACCCTCAATTTTCTTTTATGACAGTTTATATAAATAAAATAGAGCTAAATTCAAAATAATTGTTACTATTTTGAATTTAACTCTATTTGGTTTAGTTTTATTTAGAAACCTTAAACTCTACGGTACCTATTCCACTATATTCTGCACGATACGTACCATACTCTAATTTAAGCGGAGAGATGAATGTTCCTGAAGAAATGACTTGTCCCTTTTTTATTTGTTTACCGTGGGAATGTAACTTTTTAATAAGCCAAAGTACAGCATTGAGAGGGTTACCTAATACTTCAGATGAGTCACCTGTAGCAATTAATTCTTCATCTTTATATAAATTCAATTGTACATGCGCAAATGCGTCTATATCTAAAGGATCTACTTTATTTCCTACAACAATCAATCCTGTTGCAGTATCATCGCAAATTAAATCACCAAGAGTGAAATTCGGGAACCAATCTTTATATCTTGCGTCAGGTATCTCAATGCCGGCAGCGATTTCAGTATTAAGAATAATTGTTTGTAAATCTGCATCATAAGGTAAGTCTTCTTTTGCAATAAACATAATTTCTGGTTCTAATAATGGGGAAAATAATGAAGAAAGTGAGACAGCGTCACCATTATTTACTATTTTATCTGATAAAATAGTGCCATAAGCAGGCTCATTAGTATGAGCAATTGCTTGTGTTGTAGCGCTCGTCATACTCACTTTGTATCCAGCAACATGTGTACGATCTTTAAATTTTAGCTGTTCAATTAAATCATCTTGAGTTAAATAAGCTTCTTCCTCAGTGATATTGTAATTTTCGCTTACAAAATCAATAGGTTTTTTATTTTTAAAAGAATTGAAAAGGGCATTTGAAATATTTTTAATAGCTTGAGTCATGATATCTCTCCTTAAAATATCTGAAAATTAATACTATTATGATAACTTTTAAATAAGCTGTGTGCAAATAAATTTAAAAGTCCTTTGTTCAGGGTATAGAATATTTAAAGACAAATTAGGATTTATCATATGTGTATAAATTTATTAGGAGTGATTAGTGTGTCAGATTATGTATACGACTTAATGCGTAAGCATCATTCAGTAAGAAAGTTCAAAGATAGTCCTCTTAGTGATGATACTGTGAAGAAATTAGTTGAGGCTGGACAAGGCGCATCAACTTCTAGTTATCTTCAGACTTACTCAATTATAGGTGTTGATGATCCCGAAATTAAAGAAAATTTAAAAGAAGTTTCAGGGCAACCTTATGTGTTAGATAATGGTTATTTATTCGTCTTCGTTCTAGATTATTACCGTCATAGTTTAGTAAATGAAAAAGTGGATTCAGATATGGAAGTCTCATACGGTTCAGCTGAAGGCTTATTAGTAGGCACGATTGATGTGGCTCTTGTATCTGAGAATATGGCTGTAGCAGCTGAAGATATGGGTTACGGTATCGTTTATTTAGGTTCCCTACGTAATGATGTAGGTCGTGTTCGTGAAATTTTAGACTTACCTGACTATACTTTCCCTCTATTTGGTATGGCTGTAGGAGAACCCGCTGAGGATGAAGATGGTGAGCCTAAACCACGTTTACCATTTGAACACATTTTCCATAAAAATAGTTACGATGCAAGTAATGATAAACAACGTCGTGAATTAGATGAATATGACCAAGTGGTTAGTGATTATTATAAAGAACGTACAAATGGCGAAAGAACTGAAACTTGGACCGAACAAATTGAATCTTTCTTAGGAAGAAAAACTAGGCTAGATATGCTAGACCAACTTAATAAAGCTGGATTTATAAAACGTTAATGCAAATAAAAAAAGACGCACCCACTTAGTTGTGAGTGCGTCTTACTTATTGTTCAAATCAGTTTGAAGATAATTCCCCATAATTATTAGATTCAAATGTTTGTTTATCCCAATTTTTTGTTAAGCGTGCAGTACCTGTACCAGCTAAGATTGAATCATTCACGTTCAATGCAGTACGCCCCATGTCTATGAGCGGTTCAATAGAAATGAGTACACCTGCAAGTGCCACAGGTAAGTTTAACGTAGATAGTACTAAGATGGAAGCGAATGTAGCGCCGCCACCAACACCTGCAACACCAAATGAACTAATGATAACAACAGCTATTAGCGTAATGACAAATTGAAAATCAATGTGTACATGTGCCACAGGCGCAACCATGATTGCTAGCATAGCAGGGTAAATTCCCGCGCAACCGTTTTGTCCTATTGATAAACCAAATGTAGCTGAGAAGTTTGCGATACCTTCAGGTACACCTAGACGTTGTGTTTGGGTTTGGATATTTAATGGCAGAGAACCCGCGCTTGAGCGAGAAGTAAAAGCAAAGATTAGCACTTCTAAAGTTTTCTTAACATATCTAACTGGATTAACACCTAATACTCCTAAAATGATTAAATGTATGAGATACATTGTGATTAAAGCAGCATAAGATGCGAGTAAGAATTTTCCTAAAGTCCAGATTGCCGCAAAGTCACTGGTTGCTAATGTAGAAGCCATAATTGCTAGTATACCGTATGGCGTTAATCTTAAAACGAAAGTTACAATGGCCATAACGATTGAGTATACAGCTTCAATGCCACGTTTTAACAGATTTCCATACTCTGGTTCTTTGCGTGCAACACGTAAATATGCAAAACCGACGAAAGTTGCAAAAATGACAACTGCGATAGTTGATGTCGTACGTTGACCTGTAAAGTCCAAGAATGGATTACTTGGCAGTAATTCAAGAACTTGTTGAGGTAACGTGTTTGCAGTTAAATCTTTAGCTTGCTTACTAATTTCAGTACCGCGAGAATGTTCTGCACTACCTAAGTCGATTGAAGAAGCATCAAGTCCAAAGATTAAAGCGTAAATGATGCCGACAATAGCTGCAATGGCTACAGTGCCAATTAAAAACATAAAAATGAATGTCCCAATTTTAGCAAATTTATCTCCAATCTGGATTTTACTGAAAGCTACCACAATTGAAACGAAGATCAGTGGCATTACAATCATTTGAAGTAAGGCAACATAGCCATCGCCCACGATACTAAACCAATCTGTGGATTGTTTTAATACCTTCGATTCTGCTCCGAATATAAGATGTAAAGCTATTCCTAATACAATCCCTATACCTAAAGCGGTAAATACACGTTTAGGAAATGAAACATGTTTTCTAGCCATTATGTTTAACATAATAATGAAAATAATTAACACTACTACGTTAATAATAGTGAAGAATGCTTCCATAATGTATATACTCCTTTGTTCTAAAATATAGTATTCCGACATATATAATAAGGGTATTACTCGCGATTATAGAATTCAAGGTAGTTGAATTCATTTTTTATGAAAATAATATAGAAATAATTTTCTGAATAATTAAATAAAAGAGAATGTGTAGAGTAGGGTGTGGGTAGTTGCGATGAAACACGGTGATTTAAAAAACACTTACCTAAATATGTGTATTTAACACATACTCAGATAAGTGTTTAGAAGTTGTATGCTCATTTATAAATTAAATAAACGCGCAAAGAATCCTTTTTTCTCTTCTCTAGGTTGAGTGTTCATTTCGTTAGGTGAATGAGACGATGTTGTTGAGTTAGAGTTAATAGTAGATTCACTATGAGTTGACTCTGGTTGTTCTGAAGTACTTACAGTGGTACTTGGTGATTGAGAATTTGATGCACTTCCGTTTAATGAATTACTGCTTTCTGATTGAGATGTAGAGAGAGAGTCAGATGTGCTTGCGCTTTCACTTTTAGTAGATGATGTACTTTCAGAAATAACTTTCTCCTTATTCTCACTTAATGATGGTGAGGATACAGTTTCACTAGATTGCGTATTCGCCTTCTTGATTTCTTTTGCTTGTTTCTCTTGAGAAGATTGAATAGCTTCTTGTGAAGTTTGAATAGTTTTTAAAGATTCAGTGTTCGCATCAATTTTGTTTGTGATTTCAGTTTGTAAATCTTTAAGTTCTTGCTGTTGTTGATGAACTTGATTGATCATTTGGCCAAGCATTTGGCGTTCTTCGCGCATTTTTTGAATTTCGCTACGTAAATCTTCAACTAACTGCGCAACATTTTGGTCAGTAGGTAATTGGCTATCTTCATCTTTTACAATTACTTGTAAGAAATCTTTTTCTTTTTCAAGTTCATCAAATGCTAAATCATAGCTATTAGTTTGCTTTACTTTATCAGCGATATCTCTAAATAATTCAATATCTTCTTCTTTAAAATCTGTAGCTTCACGTCCACGATATTCAGTTTTACTAAGTTGATATCCACGTTCTTCTAAGTGTTGTACGATTTTACGGACTTGTTTTTCACTTAGTTCGACACGTTGTGCAAATTCTTTGGTTAACATTGAAAAAGTCCCTTCATATTTGGTTTATGTATAGTGACGTTTGTCTTCGGTCAGTGAAACGTCAGTCTTACCTCATATGATAGTTTACTCTTTCTCGCTTGTGATTTCAAGTTGTTCTATAGAGGGGTTCTTAAATTCATTTCTTCTAAAAGGGGATAAATAATATCGCGTGAAATTCCATTAGCGAAGACATATTTAAGAATGTAATTTGATTTAACACTCGTACCGTATATGTCTTTCGTGAGTTCGATATTGGCTTTAATAAATAAGTCAACTTTTTTAGATTCTTCATTCAAGGCGTAATTTGGATGAATGTAGTCAATTTCTTCTTGCTTTTCAAATTCATGTTCATAAAGAAATTGTCTTCGATGTTCAAGAATTTTATCAGTTTTATCATCAACAGTCTTTGGTTCTTTTGGAACTTCGAGCATAATAAAATTAATGTCTCTATCATGAACTTCGTTGGATAAAAGATTAAGTTGTTTTTCGACTTCCTCTAACGTTAAAGTAATGAGCTCGTCATGATTAGGTCCATCTTGGGCGATTAAATAGATTAGAAACGCGGCATTGGTTGTCGCTTCATAGTGAGCTGTAGCAAGGCTAACCACTTGGTCATGTTCTATACCTACAACGAATGCATAGTCATTTTCAGTTTTGTTATTTTCAAGTGAACGTTTAAATATAGAACTATCTTCACTTAAACTTATATCTAATTTTGCATCATATAATTGGAGTGCTTTTTCAAATAAAGGATCTTTAGCGGTTTGAATCGTTTTAAACTCCATAACACTGCCCCCATCAAATTTTATTTATTCTATTATAGGATAATTATAAGCTCTATTCACTGCCTGTGAGTGATTTATTTATAAAAAAGCACCACAAGGTCTACGATTTTTAACGTAAACATTGTGGTGACGTAAATTGAAACGTTCTAATTATAAGAACTTATGATTTAGGACCTTTTGATTCAGCAGCATAATGCGTAATATCTATCTCTTCATAAGCTGAATTATTCTCTTCAACTTCATCGTGAGAAGAACGATCACGATTTGCTACAAGTAATAATTTGTCATTTAAAATGTCGTTTTTATGTGATTCTAATTCATCTTCAGTTAAATTGTAACGAGAAAGAACAGCCTCTTCACCATCTTCGCCAGTTAATAAACGAGACATGCGATCACTAAATGAACCACTTGTGGCAATCATAGAGATTTGAGAATTGTGTAGGTCATCTAAGTGTAATTTACTTTTACTAATAACTGCTAATTCAGTTTCTAAATAGCCTTCAGATTTCTTTTGGTTAATGACATTATATAATTCACTTTTGTCATTTACTACAGTAATTTCTGCCATGGTTATCGCCCCTTCATCTTAAAACTTGCTTTACAAAGTTATACCCTTGTCCTTTTATATAAAACTTTTACATATATAATTATATAATTTTGATTTAGGTTTTTCCAATATGAATTAATAGTTGAAAATTAAAGCGATTTCACAATTAATTGTTGATATTGCAATCATTAACTTACCTCTAACCATATTGAAAATACACAAAAAGTTTGCTATTATCATTAAATAATTTATATGACTCATATAATCTAGAGAATATGGCTTTAGAAGTTTCTACCGTGTCGCCTCAAACGACATGACTATGAGTAACAATACAATACATTAAGAGCAGTTTAGATCGTAAAACAACACAAAGTAAAACGTTTTTGATATGTCTTATAGCTATGAAGTGAGTATTTGTACATAAATACCTTTAGCGCAATTGTAATTAAGCTTTATCAAATTTTAATAAACGTTTTTAGGACTAATTTTGCGTAACTTCTTCTTATTTTTGCTTTAATGCAAAGTATTGCATGTTCACTCGTAGATCCTGAAACTATTAAATTTTAGTTTGAGGATTTTTTTATATCTAATTTATTCAAATTATTAATTATTTGAGGAGGTTTTTTGAGTGGAGTCGTTAGGACGTAAAGTCAAAGAAGACGGTGTAGTCATCGATGAGAAGATTTTAAAGGTGGATGGATTTCTAAACCACCAAATTGATGCAACGCTAATGAATGAAGTAGGTCAGACATTTTATGACGCGTATAAAGACGCAGGAATAACAAAGATTTTAACTATTGAAGCGTCCGGTATAGCCCCTGCTATTATGGCGGCATTCCATTTTGATGTTCCTTGTCTATTCGCAAAAAAAGCTAAACCTAGTACTTTGAAAGATGGATTTTATAGCACAGAGATTCATTCATTTACTAAAAACAAGACAAGCACAGTTATTGTCTCTGAAGAATTTCTTGGAGAGGGCGACAAAGTTCTTATTATTGATGACTTCCTTGCAAATGGAGACGCATCATTAGGTCTTAATGATATCGTGCAACAAGCTAAAGCAACAACTGTAGGTATTGGTATTGTGGTTGAAAAAAGTTTCCAAGACGGACGTCAACGACTTGAGAACGAAGGTCTAAATGTAACGTCGCTATGTAAAGTAGCTTCTTTAAAAGGTAATAAAGTGACGTTCTTAGGTGAGCAATAATGAAAAATTTCATTTTAAGTCTTCAACATCTCTTAGCTATGTACGCTGGAGCAATCTTAGTACCTATTATAGTCGGTACGAGTTTGAAGTTCTCCTCTGAACAGATTGCTTATTTAGTAACAGTTGATATTTTCATGTGTGGTGTAGCAACATTTTTACAAGCTAATAAAATAACAGGTACAGGATTACCTATTGTTTTAGGCTGTACATTTACAGCAGTCGCTCCGATGATTTTAATTGGGCAGACAAAAGGTTTAGGAGTACTTTATGGTTCATTATTTGTATCAGGAATTTTAGTTGTTATTATTGCACCATTCTTTTCCTATTTAGTTAAATTCTTTCCACCTGTAGTAACAGGAAGTGTAGTTACAATAATTGGAATTAATCTTATGCCTGTCGCAATGAATTATCTAGCAGGTGGAGAAGGTGCTAAAAATTATGGGGATCCTAAAAATCTAATTTTAGGTGGCGTGACTTTAATTATCATCTTGGTATTACAAAGATTTACTAAAGGTTTCCTAAAATCGATAGCTATTTTAATAGGTCTAGTTCTAGGTACAGCCTTGGCAGCAGTGTTTGGCCTTGTAGATATTAAACAAGTGGGAGATGCACACTGGGTAGGCTTACCTTTACCATTTAGATTCTCAGGTTTTGGCTTTGATCTAAGTTCGACACTTGTCTTCTTTATTGTAGCAATCGTAAGTTTAATTGAATCCACAGGTGTCTATCACGCACTTAGTGAGATAACTGGTAAAAAACTTGAGAGAAAAGATTTTCGTAAGGGTTACACTGCGGAAGGTCTAGCCATCATCTTAGGATCTGTATTTAATTCATTCCCATATACTGCTTATTCACAAAATGTTGGTCTTGTGTCACTATCAGGTGCGAAAAAGAACAACGTTATTTATGGGATGGTTATTTTACTACTCATTTGTGGTTGTATTCCTAAGTTAGGTGCATTAGCGAATATTATCCCACTCCCTGTATTAGGGGGAGCTATGATTGCCATGTTTGGAATGGTAATGGCGTATGGGGTAAGTATTTTAGGAAATATTAACTTTAATAATCAAAACAATCTATTAATCATTGCTGTATCTGTTGGTTTAGGAACAGGTATTAGTGCCGTTCCCCAAGCGTTCAAAAGCTTAGGAGATCAATTCGCTTGGTTAACTCAAAATGGAATTGTATTGGGTGCTATTTCGGCAATTATCTTAAATTTCTTTTTTAATGGTATAAACTATAAACAAAGTGATGAAAATGTGAAATAATGTAACTAATTATAAATAAAAATGGAGGCGGTTTTTAAATGTGGGAAAATAAGTTTGCTAAAGAATCTTTAACATTCGACGATGTATTACTCATTCCAGCTGAGTCAAATGTTTTACCAAGTGACGTAGATTTAAGCGTTGAATTATCAGATAAAATTAAATTAAACATTCCAGTAATTTCTGCAGGTATGGATACAGTAACAGAATCAAAAATGGCAATTGCAATGGCACGCCAAGGTGGATTAGGTGTTATTCATAAAAATATGGGCATTGAAGAACAAGCTGATGAAGTACAAAAAGTAAAACGTTCTGAAAATGGTGTCATCTCTAATCCTTTCTTCCTAACTCCTGATGAAAGTGTTTACGAAGCAGAAGCTTTAATGGGTAAATATCGCATTTCAGGTGTTCCAATTGTTGATAACGACTCTGACAGAAATTTAGTAGGCATCATTACTAACCGTGATCTACGTTTTATTGAAGATTTCTCAATTAAAATTTCAGATGTGATGACGAAAGAAGGTTTAATCACAGCTCCAGTAGGTACAACTTTAGATGAAGCAGAAGCAATTTTACAAGAACACAAAATTGAAAAGCTACCTTTAGTAGAAAATGGTAAATTGAAAGGTTTAATTACAATTAAAGATATTGAAAAAGTACTTGAATTCCCACATGCTGCTAAGGATGAATACGGTAGATTATTAGCAGCAGCTGCTATCGGTACGTCTAAAGATACTGAAATCCGCGCTCAAAAACTTGTTGAAGCGGGTGTCGATGCATTAATCATTGATACAGCGCACGGTCACTCTAAAGGTGTTATCGATCAAGTTAAACACATTAAAGACACGTATCCTGAGGTAACTGTTGTAGCTGGTAACGTTGCCACTGCTGAAGCTACACGTGCGTTATTTGAAGCAGGCGCTGACGTTGTTAAAGTAGGTATTGGACCTGGTTCTATTTGTACGACACGTGTTGTAGCAGGTGTTGGTGTTCCTCAAATTACTGCTGTATATGATTGCGCGACTGAAGCACGTAAACATGGCAAAGCTATTATTGCCGATGGTGGTATTAAATTCTCAGGAGATATTATCAAAGCATTAGCAGCAGGTGGACATGCCGTTATGTTAGGTAGCTTATTAGCTGGTACTGAAGAAAGCCCAGGTGCTACTGAAGTATTCCAAGGAAGACAATATAAAGTTTATCGTGGTATGGGCTCATTAGGTGCTATGGAAAAAGGTTCAAACGACCGTTACTTCCAAGAAGATAAAGCTCCTAGAAAATTTGTTCCAGAAGGTATTGAAGGACGTACAGCATACAAAGGTCCTTTACAAGACACTGTTTATCAACTTATGGGCGGTGTAAGAGCAGGTATGGGTTATACTGGTTCGAAAGACCTTAAAGCTCTACGTGAAGAAGCCCAATTTACTCGCATGGGACCTGCTGGTTTAGCGGAAAGTCACCCTCATAACGTTCAAATTACTAAAGAATCACCAAATTATTCTTTCTAATTAGGAATTGAAATACATTCATTATTTTAGAGATCGCTCTTCATGACTATGTTATATGTTAGCTTGAAATTCTTTTTCGGATAATCGGATGAAAAATGATAGCGAAGTATAGCACTGGGAGGAGCGTTTCTCTAAGTTTTATACATAAAAATCACAATAATAAAGGAGATTCGCAATTATGGAGATGGCGAAAGAGCAAGAATTAATTCTTGTCTTAGACTTTGGTAGCCAATACAATCAATTAATTACACGACGTATTCGTGAAATGGGCGTCTACAGTGAATTACATGATCATGAGATTTCAATTGAAGAAATCAAACGAATGAATCCTAAAGGAATTATACTTTCGGGTGGTCCTAATTCTGTATATGAAGAAGGTTCATTTACAATTGATCCTGAAATATATAATTTAGGTATCCCTGTATTAGGTATTTGCTACGGAATGCAATTAACGACAAAACTTCTAGGTGGTAAGGTAGAGCGTGCAAACGAGCGTGAATATGGAAAGGCTATTATCAATGCTAAATCTGATGAGTTATTCTTTGGACTACCTTCAGAACAAACTGTATGGATGAGCCACTCTGATAAAGTCATTGAGATTCCTGAAGGGTTTGAAGTGATTGCAGATAGTCCTAGTACAAACTATGCTGCGATTGAAGATAAATCACGTCGTATTTATGGCGTTCAGTTCCATCCAGAAGTACGTCATACTGAATATGGTAATGACTTATTAAGAAACTTCGTACGTCGCGTTTGTAATTGTACAGGCGAGTGGACAATGGAGAATTTCATTGAAATTGAAATAGAGAAGATTCGTGAACAAGTTGGCGACCGTAAAGTTTTATGTGCTATGAGTGGTGGCGTAGATTCATCAGTGGTAGCAGTGTTGTTACATAAAGCAATCGGCGATCAATTAACTTGTATATTTGTTGACCATGGTTTACTTCGAAAAGGTGAAGGCGATATGGTCATGGAGCAATTCGGTGAAGGCTTTGATATGAATATTATTCGTGTTAATGCGCAAGACCGTTTTATGGACAAGTTAAAAGGCGTGTCTGATCCAGAACAAAAACGTAAAATTATAGGTAATGAGTTTGTTTATGTTTTCGACGATGAAGCGGCTAAATTAACGGATGTAGATTTCTTAGCTCAAGGTACGCTTTATACTGATGTGATTGAGTCTGGTACTAAAACGGCTCAAACAATCAAATCTCACCATAACGTAGGTGGGTTACCTGAAGATATGGAATTTGAGCTTATCGAACCGATTAACACGTTATTTAAAGACGAAGTACGTGCTTTAGGTATTGAATTAGGCATTCCAGAGCACTTAGTTTGGAGACAGCCATTCCCAGGTCCCGGTTTAGGTATTCGTGTACTTGGAGAAATTACTGAAGATAAATTAGAAATTGTACGCGAATCTGATGCAATTTTACGTGAAGTTGTGCGAGAAGAAGGTCTTGAAAGAGATATCTGGCAATATTTCACAGTTTTACCTGGCATTCAATCGGTAGGTGTGATGGGTGACTATCGTACGTACGATCACACTGTAGGTATTCGTGCAGTGACATCCATTGATGGAATGACAAGTGACTTTGCTCGTATTGATTGGGAAGTTTTACAAAAGATCTCAAGTCGTATTGTAAATGAAGTTGACCACGTAAACCGCGTCGTCTATGACATTACTTCTAAGCCCCCAAGTACAATTGAATGGGAATAATGAAATAATCATACTAAGTAGGTTAGAGACATCATAACAATAGGGTCTCTAGCCTATTTATTTTTATATTGAATACGTTATGATTACGCATTTCTAAACCTTTAGCCATTGTGGTTAAAGGTTTTTTGGTGTGTTATTCACTTTAATAAACAGAAGGAAAGAAATGATGATTTATTAAGTTATAACTATTAGCCTACCGTTTTAACAATTTAACTTAAACCCACTCTGAAGTTTATTACCACTATTTATTTGCTTTGTATTATGAAATATAAAAAAATAAAAACTTTGTTGCATAAATATTTAAAGTATATGTATTTCTTTCTATATTTTTGTTTAATGAAGCTATCTTCTATTATTTTATTAATTTATATTTTCATCTTTATTGCAAAATTACACTCGAAAAGTTAAAATTATTTTGGGATTGTGGGAAAAGGGGATTTATATAAAATTAAAATAATATGATTTTAGAGAAATTATCTTTTGTATAAGCAATGTATTTCTAGCTATCATTCTTTTAGAAAATCATGATTAATATATCAATATTTCCACTTGCACATTGAGAATTGAATATAAGGGGGATTCTATATGAACTATTATACTTATGTAGATAGAGAAAATTGTATTTCATGTGCTGCCTGTGGAGTAGCTGCTCCTAATTTATTTAAATATGATGTAGAAGATATTGCATATGCGTGCTTAGATAATAACCGCGGATGTGAATCGGTGCCATCTAATGAAATTGAACATTTGAAAAATGCACTTGAGGGATGTCCAACAGAATCAATTAAAATATCGCAACATCCTTTTAATGAAAAGGGTGAGTGATGAATATGAATAAAAATGGTTTTGGCAAGTTATTGTTAGAAGTTCAAAATAAAGTTAAGCGTTTAAAGAATCCATCTACAATTATTCGTACGCTTTTTACGTTAGATGGGAAAATAGCTGAATCTGTTGGAGTGAAAAGTCTCAATATAGAACAAAATGCTATTTATCAATGTTTAACCGAACATAATTCTAGAATCGTTTTTACTTCTGAGTTAGAAAATGTTGATGAAAATAGAATTTATTTCGGTATAACTGAATATGGAAGAATACTCTTGGGTGCGGATAACTTTTTTGATGATTATGCACTTGTATTAGGTTACTTCGTTGTAAATGAACAAGTGATAAAAATCATAAATGAAAAGATAAGAAAAGCGTTAGAGATAGAAGAAATATACAATAAAGAAGTAAAGAACTTTTTCAAAGGTAAAAGCAAAGATGAGATTAACGAAATAATAAAATTTATTAAGTTTAATATCTATCACATGGCACCCATATTGCTTTATGTTAAAGATAAAACTTTTAGTACATTTTATAATTATAATAATTTGATAAAAGAATTCGATGGAGATACAGAGGACTTTTTATTAAATGATTTGCCCTATAAAAGTGCTGAAAAATGGGATAAAGCAGAAAAAATTTTTGTTTTTAATATGTATCTATTACTTAAATCTGGACCTCCCTCACGTGGAGAGGAAGTAAATGGTATACATTTCTCGCTGTCATTTTTAAAAGATTATTTTAATGAAAAAATCAAAGAATATAGTCATATTTTGAAAAGAGAGACGAATAGTAGTCTTAGCCTAGAAAAACAAGCGGCACGTATATATTCGTTGAGAAAAGAAATTGAAAATAGCTATTTAATCTACAGGTATATCAATGGTCTGAATTTACATAAAGAGGAAAGATATATCGATAAAAGCGAACTAGCTAAACTAAATGACGGTAGCTTAAAAACTGATTTAGAAAAATTTACCTCAATTAAATTCAAAAAAGATTATTATCATTATTTTTGCCAAATTATAGAGAAAAATATTGATAAAGAACCATATCAAATGATTGAAAAAATTATGGATATGATTATCAATAAAGCAATTGACCGAACTTCATCCGATATAGGTATGGCTAGAGGTTTTAGAGCGCCACTCAAATTTTATGAAGCCCATCAAAAAGATAAGTTAGAAGAAATTTTTAACTGGGGACAAAATCAATATTTTTGTTGTGTTATCCCAAGTTCACTCATGAAAGATGCATTTCAAGATAATTCTAAAATATTAGCAGGAATACTTACCGCTATAAGTAAAAGAATGGAATATAACAGTTGGCATTATACCCCGGGAAATTTTTTGAATAATCAAACAAGGATCACTCGTCATTTTTATTTTCCACCTGTTATGGCTGACATAACTATGTGGAGTGATCAGCATCATAAAGGACATGTGTTCGCTAAAGTTAAACATGCCATACGTTGTCCGGGATTTATTGAAAATGGGGCAACAATATATAACGCATTTTTTGATCTAAGATTAATGAAGCAAAGCGGAAGTGATTACAGTAAGAATGACCTAGTCATCGCTATATATTATAAAGAAATATTGAAGTCATTATTTCAATCTTGGTTTGATATATGTAAAAAAACCAAGAAAGAAATAAATATCAATATTTATAGTAGAGAATGGTACCAAAATAAATATACTAAAGATAAAGTGGGTGGTTAGGATATGGAAACCTTATTGTTTATAAATATAAGAAGCCATAAGGTAGAAAGAGTTCAACCTATTATAGAAGCTAAAAATTTAGGGTATCGTGTTGTCTTAATGGCAGATAAAAATCCTAAGTTAATCGGAAAATTAGTAGATGAATTAATTATTATAGATTCTTATGATATTCAAAAAACGATTAATACAGTTATTGAATACAACAAAAATATAAAAATTAGTGGTGTTTTTACTTGGTCAGATAAAGATGTAGAGCTTGTGTCATTTTTAAACAAAGAATTGGGTTTGCCTGGTATTAATCCAGAAATAGTACAAAATGTGAGAAATAAATATTTTATGAGACAAGCTATGTCGAGTGTTAAGGGGCTTTGCCCAAATTTTCAAGAGGTTAAAAGCTTGAATGATTTAAAAGAGGCAGTAGCTAATATTGGAATGCCAGGTATATTAAAACCAGTTGGTGCCTCTGGTAGCAAAGGTATTTTTAAAATTGAAAGTAAAGCACATTTGGAAGATACTTTTAATTTATTATTGGATTCTACCTCCCCAAATAAAGATAAGGTTTATAGTTACTACCCTAATCTATATATTTATGAAGAATACATTGAAGGAGAAGAGTTCTCTGTCGAAGGTGTTGTGCAAAATAAAGAAGTATTTATTGCTGGAATTACTGATAAAAGGGTAACACCTAAATTTTCTTTAGAATATATTGCATTTTTCCCTTCTGATAAGCCTGAAAAGGTGAAAGATGAAATTAAAAAGAAAACGAAATTAGCGATTCAAAGTTTAAAAATTGATCACTGTGCATTTCATTTAGAAGGTCGGTTGACGGAATCTGGTTTTAAAGTGATAGAGATTGCAGCGAGACCAGCTGGTGGCTTCATAACGTCGCATCTTATTAGACTCTCTTCGGGTCACTCATTTATCGAAAAAATCATTGATGTTGCTATTGGAAATAATGTTAAAGATAGCTGGCCAGATTATGAAAATGGTAATAAAAAATTATGCTTTTATAGTATACGTGCACATCAAAGTGGACTGTTCAAAAAAATTGCAGGTCTAGATTTTATTATGGAAATTCCCGGAGTCATTGCCGTCATACCTTTGAAAGAAGAAGGCGATGAAGTCATTATGCCACCACAACATTTCTCTAGTTGCTTCATTGCAAATATTATTTTAGAAGGAGAAAGCACTGAAGATATTGAAAATACTATCGATGAAATCGAATCGTTTATAAAGGTTGAGATACAATGACTGTAATTATATTGTCTAGTACCGATGGAAACAAAACGCCTTACGATTTATGGTTTCCTAATGCTAAAGAAAATATTATTCTTTTTTGTCCAGTAGAAAAAGAACATACATTCAATTCACAGCATTTTTTATTAATTGAAGCATTTGAAAATTACATGGATAACGTGGAGGTTGAAACTAAAGCGATACAGCTAAGCAAAAAGTACAATATCACAAATGTATTATCCATATCGGAATTTGACGTTGTACGGAGTGCGCGGTTAAGAGAGATACTACATTGTCCCGGTCAGTTATTGATGAGTGCGGAATCATATAGAAATAAAATATTGATGAAACAATTACTATATGATTCATCTGTAAATATTCCTAAATTTGAAAAAGTAATTTCTAAAACACAAGTTGAAAAGTTTATTCAACAAACGAGCTATCCTGTGGTTTTAAAACCAATCTATGGTTCAGGATCCATGGATGTATATATTATTAAGAATCAACAAGACATAGACGCCTTTTTTGAAAAAAATCTAAATATAAATAATTATGAAATCGAAGAATTTATCAATGGAGAAATGTATCATGTTGATGGATTAATTCAAAATCATGAAGTCATCGTTTCTTATGTTTCTAAATACTATAAAGGCTGTTTAGAATTTCAAGAAAATCAACCTTTATCGAGTTTTATGATTGAAGAAAAAAATTCGATCAATAAAATTTTAAAAGCACAAGCTGAAAAAGTCATAGATATATTACCTAGCTTTCCAAACGGCTCATTTCATGCTGAATTTTTCGTAACTAACAGTGGCGAAGTTTATTTTTGTGAAATAGGCAGTAGAACTGGAGGCGCAGAAATAGGAAAAGTGATTCAAAATTCGACGTATATACACTTAAATAAAGAAAGTTTATATTTGCAAATGTTTGAGGAACATACTATTTCAATTCCACAAGAACCAGTTGAACGATACTCTGGTTTTGTTTTGATTCCACCTCAACGTGGCGTCTATAAAGGAATTAAGAAAAATTTAGATTTTGACTGGGTAGTAGCGACTAAAATTTTTGCTAAAAAAAATAAAACATATAACGATGCGCAATTAAGTGTTGATCATATCATATCTGTTGTAATAGAAGGCAACAGTGAAAATGAACTTATTTCTAGAATTAATATTGTCAATGAATGGTATGAAAAAAATGTTATATGGGAACATCATCAATAGAATAAAGGAGTTTTTATTGAAAAATTTACCTGAAATCATATATATATTATTTTTAGCTACATTTCTTGAAAGATTTAGCTATTTTCTGATTATACCTTTTTTATCTATTTATTTAGCTCAAAATTATCATTTAAGTGGTTTGGAAATAGGTTTGGTAGTTTCGACATTTGCGATTACATCTCTATTTATGAGTTTTATAGCGGCGCCTTTTATAGACAAAATCGATAAAAAAGTCATTATTTTTGTTGGTTTATTTCTATCGGCAATGAGTTTCCTATGTTTCCCTCTAATCAGTAAATGTCTATTTTTCGTTATATTTGCTTTAGTTAATAGTATTGGAAGTAGTCTTCTTTCGCCGACATATAAAACAATTTTGGCATTATCCACTGATAAAATGAATAAGGAATTTGTATTTAATATACGCTATTATCTTGTTAACATTTCAGCTACATTAGCTCCATTGGTGTCAGTACAATTACAATTCTTAGGTGTACATATTATTTGTTACATCATTTTTATGGCTTATTGTATCAATTTCAATGCGTTTATATATGCATTTTACGTACTTAAAATAGATTTACAAAATAAAAATAATACTTTGAAAGTTGATATTAGTCGTATGTATACTACATTTCGTGATGATAGAGCATATTCATATTTAATCATTGGATTGATCCTGTTTGTGTTTGGTTATACCGTTATGACTAGCATATTACCCCAATATTTTGCTATATATTATAAAAATCTTAATGCCTCAAAGTTATTTGCGTTGTTACTTTCAGTAAATGGAATTACTGTTATCACATGTCAATTCTTCGTTTATGTTTTTAGCAAACGCGCATCCATTAAAACAGCAATGATTACGGGGGCCTTCTTATTACCTGTGAGTTTATTTGCTCTAGGGATAATTGATGATGTTATCTTAAAATGTATATCAATGGTCGTGTTTACTTTAGGCGAAATGTTGGTTTTTACAATGATGGATATACGTATTGATGCATTATCTAATGATAATTTTAAAGGGACATATTATTCGTTAGCTGGGTTGCAAAACCTGGGAGCTTTGTTAGCGCCAATCATAGGTGGTGTGTGTTTAGACATTATTCAGCAAAGTTGGATAATATTCGGATTGTTATCAATTATAACCTCTTTCAGTATATTATTTTTCTATAAAAGTAATAAAATTGCATAATCATCAAGATTGGAATTGTATATTTAAATTCATAAGTGTATAAATATAGATTTAAATGTTATATATTGTGATGATTTCAACGTCTAAGTATTCAAGTCTGTCAGTTAAGCAAAATTTATTCATTATATCTTAAAGGTTTTATAATAATAATGTAAAGAAATAATTGAGAGGAGATGAATTTCATGAGTGATTTAATTCAATTCGCGAAAAAAGTCTTCGACTTCTTAAGAAGTATTCTAGTACATGGTGGACCTAAGTTTTAAATAAATTGCCACTCCATTAAGGAGTGGCTTTGTTGTATTGAATTGTAGTACAACGTAAAAAATTAAACATTAAGATTTTTGAAATTTTCGAAAGTTTAATATATATTTGTTAAACAAACTTTAAGACTAAAATTATGGAGGGGTATATGAAGACTGTCAGTCCATTTATTTATGTAAAAGACGTAGATAAATCATTAAGTTATTATAAAGATGTATTTCAGGCAAATACTGAAATTCTGATGGGTAAAGATGGTAAAACGTATCATGCCCAATTGATTATTGGAGAGAGTACTTTTGTTCATTTCGCAGATACTTTCCATAAACATCCGATTTCTAAAAATCCTCACCTCATTATCGAATGTGATTCGCAAGAAGAATTGGAACGTGTGTATCAACGATTAGTAGATGACGGTGGTCAAATTAAAGTGAAATTAGAGAAGACGTTCTTTAATGCGTATCATGCTGAAGTTAAAGACCGCCTAAATGGTATTACATGGGTATTAAATTACTTCATTAATGGCACATTTTAAAATTAAACAATTCGTTATGGGTTAGTTAAAAACGAGAAACGTTTTTAACTAACTTTTTTTATTTGTGCTATTGCTAAACTCATTTTCAAAAGAATAGGTTGATACTTAAACCAACTTTCTATAAAATGTAAAACGTAATAATTACTATTTACATAAAGAGAGGTTATATGAATGGCTAAGATACCAGTGACAGTGCTAAGTGGATATTTAGGTGCTGGAAAGACAACATTGCTTAATCATATTCTTAAAAATAGAGAGGGGCGTCGAATTGCTGTCATAGTCAATGATATGAGTGAGGTCAATATTGATAAAGACTTAGTCGCTCAAGGCGGAGGGTTATCTAGAACGGATGAAAAACTTGTCGAACTATCAAATGGGTGTATCTGTTGTACTTTAAGAGATGATTTACTTAAAGAAGTTGAACGTTTAGTTAAAAAGGGCGGTATTGACCAAATTGTCATTGAGTCTACAGGAATTTCAGAACCTGTACCGGTTGCGCAAACATTTTCCTATATAGATGAAGAATTGGGGATTGATTTAACCGCTTTATGTAGGTTAGATACTATGGTAACTGTAGTGGATGCGAATCGTTTTGTTAACGATATACAATCTGAAGATTTATTAGCTGATAGAGATGAAAGTATAGGGGATGCTGATGAACGCACAATAGCAGATTTACTGATTGACCAGGTTGAATTCTGTGATGTGATGATTATCAATAAAACTGATTTAGTAAGTAAAGAGGCATTAGGTCGTTTAGAACAGACTCTTAGAGCGTTACAACCTGAAGCAAAGATGATTAAAACAGTAAATTCAGAAGTTGATTTATCAGAAGTATTAAATACACAGTTATTTGACTTTGAGAAGGCAAGTGAGTCTGCGGGATGGATCAAAGAGCTTACAGAAGGTGGTCATGAACATCATACGCCTGAAACAGAGGAGTATGGAATTTCATCATTTGTTTATCGCAGAAAACTCCCATTTAACGCAGAACGTTTTAAAGATTGGTTCGATCATTTACCTAGCAATATCGTGAGAGCAAAGGGAATCGTTTGGTTTGCACAACATAATAGTGTAGCTTGTTTATTGTCGCAAGCAGGCTCGTCATGTGATGTTCATCCTGTAACATATTGGGTTGCTACCATGCCTGAACAAAAGCAGAAAGAAATACTTCAAGCACGTGCGGAAGTAGCTGCTGAATGGGATTTAGAATATGGGGATCGTCATACGCAATTTGTTGTTATAGGAACTGACTTAGACCAAGAGGAAATAACTAGACAGCTAGATGCTTGTTTAATAAATACTTCAGAAATTAATCAAGATTGGCGATTACTTTACGATCCTTATCAATGGAAATATGATAAAAGAATGTAGTGAGGAGTTGATGCGTATCATTTACTATTCTGGGTGAACTTAGAGTCTTGAGTTTCAAGAAAATAAGTGATTGTTCCACGTGAAAAATACATTAAAAATACAGGTTATTGTAAAAGTGAATGTAATTAAGCACTCCTGCAATAACCTGTTTTAATTTATTTAATATTCTTTCTAACAAATTGACCTGCCGAACCTTTAAATGATTCGCCACCAGCCATTTCTTGTTTCGCATATTGGTCTGTTGATTTTCCATCTAAATTATATCCATATGTTCTCAAGCCATAAATTTTGCTGAATTTGGAATCTAACATCGGTGAACCTGAAGCGCCTGATCTGAAAATATCTTTTGTTAGTATTTCTGAACCATTTCCAGAAAATTGTACAAAGCGTAAACGATTAAAATATGCCTTAGTATTATCATTATGTTGCCATGGATAACCTAATGAGTAAAGTGTCGAGTTGAATTTTAAACTTTTAATTTCTTTGTCCGTAGCGATTCGTATAGGTTTAACATACTTGCCCATATTTTCTTTAGTATGTACTACCGCAATATCGCTTTGAGGTACTTTAATCACCTTTGAGGCATGAAAATGATATGGGATAGACTTGCCATCTCGATTCATATCGAATGAAATGTATTTAGCAGCTGCAGCTTTACCATATCTGTCATCAATGACATGGGCATTCGTAATAAATGTATGCGAACCTATCACTGTTCCTGTTCCCATTGAATCTTGTTTTCTTACTTTTGGGTCGTTGCTTCCTTTTTTCCAGCCATTCTTATTAGATACTCTACCAATTGCTTTTAATTTACTTTGTTTAGTAGTTGTGTAATGCGAGATACTAAGTTTCTTATTACTGATTTTTTTAGCTTTATTCAAAGCTGTAACATATGTTGGATACTGAAACCCGTCTCGATAATAATGATCAACTTCAGCTTTAGCTTTTTCACTGTGGTACAAACTAAATGTAATAGTGGATGTTGAAATCAGTGTACCAGCAATAACAGTTTTAATGATTTGAGATATTTTCATAATTAGCTCTCCCTTTGTTAATGAAAATAAATGATCTAATTAGACAATAGCGAATGGCGTAGTGAAAATGAGTAACACAAAAAAGTTAACGAAGAATAGAGAAATATTAAGTGATTTATTATTTCTAAACATTCCTAAAATGTTAACAATGATAGATATAACGAAAAATGTTGCACCTGGGAAATACCAAAAACTAAATCCACTTTCGTTATATAGATTAGTGAACATTGTTGTATAGCAAATAAACACGCTAATTAGTGTGAATAAGATTGATAAAATATCTAAAATTGATAGATTTCTCATGTATGTCGTTCCTTTCGATGTCGTAGTAATAATTAAATTTTTAGCATTGAAATCATAGTTAAGAGTTAGCAAATTTCATGCTGTATATTCTATTATATGTATAAATATGTTTATTACAATAGTTATTTTAATTTTTAATATAAATAAACAAAAAGAAAGGGCGATTAGATAGTGGGGAGATCTATTATTCAAGTAGTAAGTGATTTGCAAATAAAAAAACCACTACCTTATTAGGTAGTGGTTTGGATAAAAATTATAGACTATTTTTTGAATTTTTTAACTAAGTCTACGATAGTTTTAACGATTTCGATGATAGTTGTAACGATACCCATGTTTGTTGCCTCCCTTCACAACATTGTATGTTAGAGAATTTTTATTGAATATTCATAAGCTATGAGTAATAGCTAAATGAATCAATAAACTTATTTGTTAGTGAATTTTTCAATTAAGCCTTTGACAACTTTAACGATTTGATTGATGATATCACTCATTAAAATTACCTCCTTTGCTTAGTTGATATGTATAGTTTAACGAGAAAGTGATGTTTTGGGTGTGATATTCCCTAACTCGTTTATTAAATAGCCTAAGTGAAATTTTTAGGTCATTAAGTTACACACAATTATTCCTAGATGTAGTTAAGTAGTGTAAACCTTTACAAAACCTTTACATTCATATTTTGAGCTTGTTCTTCACTTCACAATTTAACCTTATTTTAGGTAGAAAAATTGGTGTGACAAGCCAATTTAAATTGACATTAGTATTAAAATGAATTACATTTATACTAATGTGCGCAAAAGTAACAGCTAAGTCTTACTTTAGCGATTATGGATTTCGACATCCAAATTGATGAAGAAGAAAGAGTTTTTACTTTGCTATAAATGATATATAGGCAGCTTATTTAAATAAAGTTAATAATAGTACATGTTTAATTGATTAACATGTTTACTCTATACATACTTGAGTTGAATTGAAGCCTACAGTAGTTATAAATTCTTTTAAACCATCATTGTATTCAATGGTGGTGAAGGGATTAACTATTGTAGGCTTTTTTATTATGGAAATTAAGTGAAATAGAAGTCATTTTTGAAAAGTGGGGGACGTGCAATGTTAAGTATGAGCATCATTTTAATAGTATTTTTTATAACACTTGTCATTGCTATACTGAGTGGATTAATATTTCTCATTCCATCAGTACCAATTAAATACATTAAAATACACCTTTATCTCATTGTTCTACCAATTATTATAAGTGTTATAGGACTATTGAATGTTAGTGATAGAGAACAAATTGGGCCTTTTACAATGGATCATCTCGCGTGGTTAATGGGAAGTTTCATACTTATTTTAGGTTTTATTATTCAAAAGTTCTCAGTTCGTTATTTAATAGGTGACCGTAATTACCGCAAGTATTTTCCATTATTTACGTTAATCACATCTTTTGCATCTATTGCATGGTTAAGTGGAGATTTGAGATTGATGGTTTTATTTTGGGGAGCAACGTTACTTTCTTTAACGCTACTCATAAGAGTAAATCGTTCTTGGAAGATACCTTACGAGGCGGCTAAAGTATCTGGAAAGTCATTTGCTTTGGGATGGCTCTCATTACTTGTTGCTGTCATCTTATTATATGTAGCTACAGGAAACTGGCATATTAATGTCACTTTAGCAAACGATGACGTAATAACTAGTGGTATGAGATTCATCATTGATATGCTCATCGTTTTAGCAGTAATCGTACCTGCTGCTCAATTTCCATTCCAAAGTTGGTTAATTGAATCAGTAGCTGCACCTACGCCTGTTTCTGCAATTATGCACGCGGGCATTGTGAATGCGGGAGGCATAATACTAACACGGTTTTCACCTGTCTTTAATGACCCATTAGCAATTACTATCTTGTTAATTATCGCAAGTATTTCTGTATTACTAGGGTCTGGCATCAGCTTGGTACATGTGGATTATAAAAGACAATTAGTTGGTTCTACGATGAGCCAAATGGGCTTTATGCTTGTTCAATGTGCCTTAGGAGTTTACTCAGCAGCGATTATTCATTTAATTTTACATGGTGTATTTAAAGCAACGCTATTCTTACAATCAGGTTCGGTTGTGAAACGATTTAATATACCAATACCACCTAGCGCTAAGCGTTCTTATAGTTGGGTAGTATTAGGTCGTTGCTTAGCAATTATTATTGCTATTTTATTTTGGTTAGGTAGTGACCGCAGTGCATATGAAATTTTAAGTGCTTTAATATTGGCGTGGTCGCTAATGGTATCATGGAATCAAATGGTGGCATTTAGTAGAGGACTAATCGGTAGAGTGATAGGTATTATAATGATTGTTATTGTTGCTCTTGTTTATATTGTTACACATCATTATTTCTACAATACATTAAGTCATGTTTATATGAATGTTGCTCATCCACCATTAATGAGTGTGATCATTGGTATTTTAATTTTAGTGTTTGGAAGCGTTCTTAGTATTTGGGTTGCACGTCAGAGAGATTCAAAAGCGTTTGCTGTTTTGTATTTGTGGCTGGTTAAATTAGGTGAAGCCAAGACGAAATCAATCGAAAGTCACCCAACTTATCTGAAGAAATATTTATAAAAGAGGAGAGAAAGGTTATGACTCAATATCAACAAGATATGAATGAATTGGTATCACGTGCAAAACGTGTCATTACACCCTTATCACCTATTTCTATATTTGCTGCACGCAATCCATGGGAAAGTTTAGAAGATCGTACCTTTGATCAAGTTGCAAAGTGGATTAGAGAGGTAAGAGATATTGATATGTATCCTAACCATGCTTCTATTCATGCAGGAATTAAAAATGGAGAGATTGATAAGAAGGTGTTTGAAGACGTTCTTCAAGAAGATATAAACGCTTTTGATACGCCTCTCTCTGAAAATGAAGTTCACGCATATATGGATAATGCTAAACATTTATCTCACATTGATGAGGAATATTTTAATGAAAATGATCAAACAAAATTAGAAGAATGGGTGAAAGATCATTTTAAAGATTCTGTGAGTCAAACACGTGTTAGAGCTAAGAGTGCTGACCGTCTTAGTTCAAACGGAGAAAAACTTATCGATATTTTAGACGCACACATGATTAAATGGTCAAAATTATATTTAGACGATTTTCAATCAAGTTGGACAATGCCACAACGTGATAAAGGTTTTTATACAGCATGGTTACATTTAGCACAACACGACCCAATGTTACAGAAAGAACAACGTCAAAAAATTAAAATGCTATCTCATGACGTCAATGAAGCGATTTATCAAGCTTTTAAATATTTGAACATTAAGGAAGAAAACCAGCAAGCATATGTAGAAAGTCATTTATTATCATTACCTGGTTGGGCTGGAATGATGTATTACCGTGCAGAAAAAAATGAATTTGAAAAAGACTTACTTACTGAATATGTAGCTATACGCTTGTCTATGGAAGCATTGCTGATTAATAGTCAATTTGATACCTCTAATGGACTGCCTTTTCATATAAAAAAAGGTTTGGAGCAAGTTCATACGTTACTTTATCACAGCAACATGTCTGTGAGTGAATGGTTAGAGTTACCGGCGTCTAAACAGAGTGATTATTTAAAATTAGTAGAAACTTTTAGTCCGGCATATTTCCAGAAACTGTGGCTTTATGCGTGGGAAGAAACGCATGAAAATGAATTAGTTGAAAAAATCTATGATTCACCACGTAAGATACATGATAAACAAAGAACACAAGTACAACTAGCATTCTGTATTGATGTACGTTCTGAACCGTTTAGACGTCATTTAGAGAGTGAAGGTCCTTTTGAAACGATAGGTATAGCAGGATTCTTTGGTTTACCTATTCAAAAAGAAGTGCTAGATGAGCAATTTACGCATAATTCATTACCGGTCATGGTAGAACCTGCATATAAAATTAAGGAATATGCTGATCGACAAGAGTTAAATATGTATAATCAACAACAACGTTCTGTAACTTCGATGTTTTATACATTTAAACTAATGAAGCATAATGTATTACCTAGTCTATTATTACCCGAACTAAGTGGGCCATTTCTCAGTATTAATACTATTGCTAATACCATTTTACCGAAGAAAGCACATCAATTTGTGAATCGTCTTACAAAAAAATGGCTTCGTAAACCTGATGCCAAATTAACAATTGAAAGAGAACACGGTCAATACTCTGAATTACCGATAGGGTTTACTGAGGAAGAGCAAGTTCAATTTTCTAAAAATGCTTTACAATTAATGGATTTAACAAAAGACTTTGCACCACTTGTAGTTTTAGGCGGTCATGGTAGTGAGTCTCATAATAATCCTTATCATGCCACATTAGAGTGTGGCGCTTGTGGGGGGGCATCGAGTGGATTTAACGCTAAATTATTAGCTACCATGTGTAATATGCCATCTGTAAGAGAAGGGTTAGCCCAAGAAGGAATTCACATTCCTGAGGACACTGTTTTTATAGCTGCAGAACATAAAACATCAGTAGATTATTTAGAGTACATTTACATGCCACACTTAAGTGAAGCCGCACAACATGCTTTTGATCAATTAGAAGCAGCAATGCCTAAGGTAAGCTATAAAGCTAATTTAGAACGTCTAGGTGAATTACCGAGTATTGATGAACATCACAAGGACCCTATTGGTGAAGCGCATCGTTATGCAAGTGATTGGAGCGAAGTTCGACCTGAATGGGGATTAGCTAAAAATGCAGAATTTATAATTGGTAAACGTGAAATTACTGAGAATAGTGATCTAGAGGGGCGAGCATTCTTACACAATTATGATTGGGCGAAAGATGAAGATGGCCAAATTTTAAACACGATTATCTCAGGCCCTGCCCTTGTTGCTCAATGGATTAACTTACAATATTATGCGTCTACAGTGGCACCACACTTTTATGGTAGTGGAAATAAGACGACACAATCTGTGACTTCAGGTGTAGGTGTGATGCAAGGGAACTCAAGTGATTTAATGTACGGGCTGCCGTGGCAGTCTGTTATGGCAGGAGATAATGAAATGTATCATTCGCCAATACGCCTCCTTGTAGTTATCCAAGCGCCTGATGCGCATATTCAACGCCTGCTAAATGAAAATGATCATTTTCGTCGTAAAGTTGATCATCGTTGGGTCAGACTTGCTAGTATTGATGAAAATAATAGCTGGAAAGATTGGTAATTGTTAATTAGTGTGATAAAGAATTGTGATCTAAATTAACGCGATTTCGGAAATATCTAGATTAATGTTAAACTATAGTTAATCAAGATATAGGAGTAGTCTAGTTATGAAAAAGACTAAAGGTATTTATGAATCCGAAATAAGTAAAGCTATTACGCAATGGGAAAAGGACTTTCTAGGTAGAGGGTCATTATCTGTAAAAACTGACATATTACGCGATATGATAATTGTTAATTTACAAGGTATATTAACACCTGCTGAATATCGTGTATGTAAGACGAACGAAGGCTTATTAAATATTAAGCGTACACGTTCAGAACTTGTCGAATCAGGAGAAGATGATTTAAATGCGATTATTTATGATTTGACAGGCGTAAAAGTTGTGACATTTCATAGTGATTTAAGCACAGTTACTGGTGAGCGCGTGATTGTTTTTAAATTAGAAGATAATTTTGAAAAAAGAATAAATCAATAAACGGAATGAAGACAGTACTATCGAAGAGATAGTGCTGTTTTTTATTTTAGATGAAATAAATCATTGACGTATACAACTAAACGATAGATGATTCCCATTAAATTAGGAATAATAACCATTGTGGCGATTAACTTTTCAGATTTAAATGCAATTAAACTTAAAATAATAGGGATTATATAAAGTATAAATAACCATAATAATAACGTGTCAAAGTTGGGATGGAATGGTATAAAAAAGCGTATAAGTGTAATAATGAGAGCAATGTAAATGAGTATTCGCTTATCCTTCAAAATATTCCTTCCTAACATATATAAAATAGATAAAACTTATTATACATTAATATTCATGTAATAAGTATAAAATCTTAATGATAAATGATAGCTTAGTGCATAAATTAATACAAGAGATTGTTTGAAAAAGTAATTGATTAGAATTTGAGGTAGAATGAGAAATAATAAATCATTTAGCAAGTGAATTTGTGGTTAAAGTGAGGCGTATTCAATGAGAATAAATCAATTTAATCAGCCTATAGGGGATGAAGTATCTCATAATTATCAATTCCAATTTCCTAAAAAAGAACAATTAGACGGAAGGTATAGTTCATTAGTTAAATTAAATGAATCTCATATTGACGATTTGTTTCAAGTTTTAGGTAAGGAAGATAGTCGGCCTAGTTGGACATATTTATTTGAGAATCCAATTCTACACAAAGAGGAATTTAATAAGTACATCCAACGTTTAATACACAAGGAGGACTCAGTATTTTACGCAATTATCGATCGCAACCAGCAACGTGCATTAGGCTATGTCTCACTAATGAGGATAAATCAAAATCATGGCTCAATTGAGATAGGTAATGTACATTATTCTAATCAGTTAAAACGTACAAGAGTTGCTACTGAAATCCAATTTTTATTAGCACAATATGTCTTTGAAGGTTTAGGTTATCGGAGATATGAATGGAAATGTGATCATTTAAATGAGCCTTCTAAAAAAGCTGCACAACGCTTAGGATTTACCTTTGAAGGTGTGTTTAGACAGGCAGTTATTTATAAAAATAGAAATCGTGATACTGCATGGTTTTCTATGATCGATAAAGAGTGGCCTCAAATAAAAAAGAGATATGAAATTTGGCTAAAACCTCAAAATTTTGATGAAAAAGGCAATCAAGTTAATAAGTTGTAAAAAGTTAGTTTTAAGAAGAACAAGAATATGATTTATCTTCTATCACAACTAAGAGAAATAGGTGTTTAAATGAAGATTGAAAGGTTGAATTTAATAAAAGTAACAATTCCTTTGCTTATCATGTTGCTTATTATTTTTAGTTTTATGATGTATGGTGCAATGACAAACTGTCACTTACTCAAAGTTATAGATAAATCATCTTTAGAGTGGTTTACACAATGCTTTGGTCACCCACCAAGAGTATATGAAGGTGATATTTTAAATTTATATATGACTTTTTGTGCTACAGTTGGCGATGTAAGTGCCGTTCTTAAATTAGCATCAATACTCGTTATATGTTTGTTTATTTTCAAAAATAAACATCAAGCGATATGGGTATTATTATTAATGACTACAGGTACATGGATTAATTATCTTATTAAGCAAACTGTGGAAAGACAGCGTCCATTTAGTCATTTAGCTATTGATTCTGGATGGTCCTTTCCTAGTGGTCACTCTAATGCGAGTACCTTACTCTTTTTAGTGATTATGCTTACAATTGTACCTGTTATAAAAGTAAAAGTGATTCGAATCATTATTATAATTGTAACAAGCATACTCTGGATAAGCATTTTGTTTTGCAGATTATATTTTCATGCACACTATCTTACTGATGTTATTGGCGGTGGAACATTAGCAGTTGTATGGGTATTACTATTTATAATGGCTTACCCTTTGTTTACTTTACGGAATAATAAGAAAAACTAGAGTGATATAAGGAGTTTAGATAATATGGGAAATGATAAAGCACTTGTACTAGGCGGCGGTGGAATCACAGGAATGGCATGGGAAGCAGGTGTTCTAGCAGGATTAATTGAAAATGATATAAATGTATCTAGTGCCGATGCGATTATTGGGACATCAGCTGGTTCATTTATTGGTGCTATATTAGCAAATCAAGTGGATATGAAATCCTATTATTTAGAATTACCATCTCAAATTAGTTCGAATGATAGAGGTTCATTAAATTCGGATTTATATCGTCTTTGGCAAAATGCATTTGTTGTAGGCAAAGATGATCCAATTAAAGTAGGTCAAATGCTTGGAGATATTGTTTATACGCATCCATCTAAAATGCCATTAAACCAACGTATGCATGCAGTCCGTCAGCGCTTAGGTAATGTGGATTGGACAGGTAATCTTTTTATAACCGCTATTAATGCCAAATCTGGACAGCTAGCCACTTTCAATAAAGAGAGCAACATACCGTTAGAAGAAGCGGTAGCAGCAAGTGGTGCTGTACCAGGTTTATGGCCTCATATACGCCTATTAAATCAAGATTGGATTGATGGAGGAATGACTTCTCCAGCAAATGCAATGGCAGCTAAAGATTTTAAAAATATCATTATCATAGCCCCGTTAGCTGATGGTTATGGAAATCTACCTAGTGTAAACGATGATGCAAATAAATTAAATAAAAATAGTAATGTAATTACTGTCACACCAAATAATGATAGTCAAAAAGCTATTGGTGAGAACATTTATAGTCCTGATAATTTAATTAATATTGGACATGCTGGTTATGAGCAGGGCATATCAATAGCTGAAGAAATCAAACAACATCATCATGTATGGATGTCATAGATACCATCATCCATTTGTTAAAATAAATAGAATAGCTCAGTAATAATGTGTTTTTAAATGATTCAGTCTATCTGTATCATGCGAGCCGTCTAAAATTGAGAAAACGTAATTATATTAGGAGTGACATTAAGAAATGAAGATTAAAGCACCTCAACCAATTTATTTAAAGGGAAATCGTGACCAAGCGATTCTCTTATTACACTCTTTTACAGGTACAGTGCGCGACGTCAAGCACTTAGCGACAACTTTAAATGACCAAGGTTTTACCTGTTATGTGCCAAACTATCCAGGTCATGGTTTACCATTAGATCAATTTACACAATTTAATATTAATGATTGGTGGAATGAAGTTAAAGATGCCTATCACTTCTTAGAGGACGAAGGTTATCAACATATTTATGCTACAGGTGTTTCTTTAGGAGGATTGTTTACGCTTAGGCTAGCTGAGCAATTTGATTTAGAGCGAATAGCTGTCATGTCAGCACCTCATAAAAAAGGTGAGAGTGGTATTGCTAAAAGACTTGAAACTTACGGGCGAAGAATGAATCAAATTTTAAACTTCGATGACGCAGAAAGCTTTGATCAATTGGAAAATATTCAAAAGTATAATAAACAAATTGAGGTTTTTCAAAATATCATTGATGATATCATGTCTCATCTTGATAGAATTACAATTCCAACTAAGGTAATGTATGGCGAGCAAGATGATAAGGCGTATTCCCATAGTGCGCAATTTATTTTTGACCATATTGCTAGTGAGGATAAAGAATTGAATTCTTTTGAAAGAAGCGGTCATTTAATGACATATGGAGAGGGACGAGAAGCATTAGAGCAAGCTATTGTTGAATTTTTTAACGATAACGAGTAAGAGCTATAAAATATTAAAGGAGACTAATAGTTTATGAAACGCACATTCTTACTTACTTATACAACTATTTCAGGTAAAACTTATACAGAATTTAAAACTTTTGAAAATGGTCCCGACTATGACACTTGTGTGAGACGTATTATAGATGAGTTTGATGAACTCCCGTATCTATATATCAAAAAAGATATTGTTCGTTATATTAATGTAAATCATATTGAGAGTTTAGATATTGAGGAAGTATCTGAGGGGCAAAATATTGTTTATGGATTAGATGATGAGTAAAAGTTAAAATTCAAAAATGTTAAATCTAATTATTCTGACAATATATAGGTACATTGCACTTAAAATCAACTCGTGATACAGTGGTATTTAAGCACAAAAACACTTTAGCGCTTTAAAGGGAGTTGGTAAAATGAGCAACCAATCGCAGTGGAAGACATCTACCGGTTTTATCCTAGCTAGCGCAGGTTCTGCAATTGGCTTAGGCGCAATGTGGAAATTCCCATACATGGCCGGAATATACGGCGGTGGCGCATTCTTATTAATGTTTTTGATTTTCACTATTTTTGTAGGACTTCCGTTACTCATAATGGAATTTACTGTAGGCAAGATGGGGCGTACATATACGACTCAAATTTATAGTAAATTAACTGGTAAGAAATGGTTAAATCTCATTGGATGGAACGGGAATTTAGCCGTATTAATATTATTTGGATTTTATAGTGTTATAGGTGGTTGGATTATCATCTATATGGGCAATGTTATTGTACAAGCACTATCTTTCAAGCCCATTTCTCTAACTAGTATCAAATTTGAAGATATTATTAGTAATCCTTGGCTAACAGTACTCGGACAGGGGATATTTATTTTTCTAACGATGATTATTGTTATGCTCGGTGTTGAAAAAGGTTTGGAAAAAGCATCTAAAATTATGATGCCATTATTATTTATCTTTTTATTAATTATTGTAGTAAAATCTTTAACTTTAGACGGTGCGCTAGAGGGCGTGCGCTATATTTTACAACCAAGACTTCATGATGTCTCAATGGAAGGTGTGCTCTTTGCACTAGGGCAATCTTTCTTTACTTTATCACTTGGTACAACAGGAATGATTACTTATGCAAGCTACGCACCAAAAGAAATGACTATTAAATCTTCAGCAATTTCAATTGTAGTTATGAATATTCTAGTGTCTATCTTAGCAGGTTTAGCCATTTTCCCAGCTTTAAAAGCGTTTGGTTACCAACCTCAAGAAGGTCCTGGTTTATTATTTAAAGTTTTACCATTAGTGTTTAATCAAATGCACTTTGGAGCGATTTTCTACTTTATCTTTTTAGTATTGTTTTTATTTGCAGCATTGACATCTTCTATTTCATTGTTAGAGTTAAATGTATCTAACTTTACTAAAAATGATAATCGCAAACGTAAACGAGTAGCATTCATCGGCAGTGTATTAGTATTTGTGATTAGCATTCCGGCTACCCTTTCATTTAGTAGTTTAAGTGATGTGAAAATAGGTGCGGGCACCATCTTCGATAACATGGATTTTATTGTTTCAAACATTTTAATGCCAATAGGTGCTTTAGGTACCACATTAGTTGTAGGTCAATTGTTAGATAAAAAGTTATTACAAGAGAGCTTTGGTAAAGACAAGTTCAAATTATTCTTACCTTGGTATTATTTAATTAAATTTGTAATGCCAGTGGTGATTATATTAGTCTTTATCGTTCAATTAGTATAAAAGGGATCGTTACCAGAAAAATAATTCATTGGTAACGATCCCTTATTTTTTAGTTAAAGTATGCTTCAAGATATGCTTTATCTAGTTTAAGTAACTCTACAAAATCATCAGACATAATTTCTTCGCTTAATTCAATATTTTTATCTAAAATAAAATGTGCTAATTTTTCATTTTCTTCATTAGACTCGAAGAACGTTTTAGCATTTTCTACAATGCTACTATCGCTATAAATGATGAGCGCTCTACCATAAGGTAAGTCACGTTTACTACGTTGATAAGCAGGTTCTAATAAACTCATTACTTTAGCGCCATTTTTATAATTAAAAGCTGCATCTAAATCACTTTTAACCTTATCATTAATATTGGATAAACGTTCTTTTTCTGGTTCGTTATCAGGTCTAAACTCATCTTTTAAATATTCTTTCCAATCATTTAAATCTTTTTGTATTTGTTGTTCAAGCTTTTTACTATCTTCCGAATTTGAATCATTAAGTTGTTTAATTTTCTCTATATTTTGCTTAATTTTATCAAAAGATGTTAAATCTTCTTTATTTAAATTACTTTTATCAAATTCTTCATAATGGCCAGTGACATTCATATAAAGGCCTCCTCAAAAGTTTTAATTTAGGTTTAATTTACCTAGCTTAGACCTATCTTAAACATAATTATATTAAATCTACTTTGAAGGTTGAACATTCTCTAATTCGACGTGTTGCTTTTGTAATTCATTTATAAGTTTTTGAGACATTGTAGCATTTTTAATGACTACATTATCGAACGCACAATTTTTGAATTTAACATTTTCAAATGAAGCATTATCAACTTCAACATTTTTAAAGTTAACGTTTTTGAATGTAGTATCCGTCATTTTAACATTACGAGCGAGATTTTCGTCGAACAAGATATCTTGGAAGACCATGTTATTAAGAACAGTTTCATCAAATGATGTATTCACAAATGTTGTGTCTTTATATTGATTCTTATAAAAATGAACACTCTCAAAGATGCAATTATTAAAACCACATGTAGTGAACTTACTATTAGAAATCGCTTTTATATTTTTAAAAATACCTTCATTAAAGTTGCAGTTTTTAAAACGACTTTTATTAACTTCTAATTCATCATACATTGAATTTCTAAAATTAGACGATGTATAACGTAGATTTTTAAAATTTTCTTTCGTAAATACTGATAAGGACAAGTCACGTTTCGTCATAATTTGTTATCTCCTTTAGTTTATAATTTCTCTCAATTTTGGATTCATATATTTAGATGTGTATATACATCTTTAACTTAGCTCTATTCACTTTAATGATAACATGTTGCACATATAATCACATATGATTGACTTTTAATTAATTTCTAAGGATTTTATATTTCGCAAAAGTAATTTGATTTCTTCGCTTAGTATGTGTTCTTCATTTTCGAAAATTGCAAAAAGGGAAGGTTTCGTTTATAATTCATACCTGATAAGTAAGAATTTAAAAAACATAAATTAGAAAGTAGGTTACGTTCGTGAGACGTGTAGAGCGTTAATCGGACAAGATGGAATATGATAGCTTATGATTTAATTGGGCAGACACCACTGGTGTTATTGGAAAGTTTTAGTGATGAAAATGTAAAAATATATGCGAAACTAGAGCAATTCAACCCTGGAGGCAGTGTAAAGGATCGTCTAGGAAAATATTTAGTTGAAACGGCAATTGAGGATGGGCGTCTCAAAGAAGGTGGCACAATTGTTGAGGCGACAGCTGGAAACACTGGTATAGGACTTGCCATAGCTGCGAACCGTTTCAGAGTCAAATGCGTTATTTTTGCACCGGAGGGCTTTTCAGAGGAGAAGATCTCAATTATGAAAGCGTTAGGTGCAGATGTTAGGCGAACACCAAAAGTTGACGGTATGATCGGGGCGCAAGAAGAAGCGAAGTCTTATGCTAAAAAATACAATGCGTTGTATATGAATCAATTTGGTACTGAAGACAATCCTGGTGCATATACGAATACCTTAGCCAAACAGATCACTCATCAATTAGACCATATTGATTATTTCGTAGCAGGTGTAGGTTCAGGCGGTACATTTACTGGTGTTGCGAAACATATGACAACACTGGGAGTTAAGAATTATATAGTTGAGCCTCAAGGATCTATTTTGAATGGAGGCCCAATACACGCGCATGCGACAGAGGGCATAGGTTCTGAAAAGTGGCCTACATTCTTAGACAGAGATTTAGTGGATGGCATATTTACTATTTCAGATAAGGATGCCTTTAATAACGTCAAACTCATCGCTAATAAAGAGGGATTACTAGTAGGAAGTTCATCTGGTGCTGCATTGCAAGGTGCCTTAGAATTAAAAAAACACATTAAAAAAGGCGTAATCGTAACGATATTCCCTGATGGTAGTGACCGTTATATGTCGAAACAAATTTTCAATTATAAGGAGAGTAATGACAATGAATAAAAAAACGCAAATGATTCATGGTGGACATACAACTGACGATTATACTGGAGCAGTAACAACGCCAATTTATCAAACAAGTACGTATTTACAAGATGATATCGGTGATTTAAGACAAGGGTATGAATATTCACGTACAGCTAATCCAACACGTGCGTCACTAGAGAGTGTTATTGCGGATTTAGAACATGGTAAGCATGGGTTCGCGTTTGGTTCAGGCATGGCTGCGATTAGTGCAGTTATAATGTTGTTAGATAAAGGTGATCATTTAATTTTAAACTCTGATGTCTATGGAGGAACATATCGTGCATTAACTAAAGTATTTACACGATTTGGTGTAGAAGTTGATTTTGTAGATACAACGCACATTGAAAATGTTGAAAAATACATTAAGCCAGAAACTAAAATGTTATACATTGAAACACCATCAAATCCATTATTACGTGTAACTGATATAAAAGCATCAGCTGAAATTGCTAAAAAACACAATCTTATTTCAGTGGTTGATAATACATTTATGACACCTTATTATCAAAATCCTCTAGATTTCGGAATTGATATCGTTTTACACTCGGCAACTAAATATATTGGTGGACATAGTGATGTGGTCGCTGGTTTAGTAGCAACTGCTGATGATGAATTGGGTGAGCGTTTAGGTTTTATTTCTAATTCAACAGGTGGCGTTCTTGGACCTCAAGATAGTTATTTATTAGTAAGAGGTATTAAAACACTTGGTTTACGTATGGAACAAATCAATCGCAATGTTGAAGGTATTGTTAAAATGTTGCAAGACCACTCGTCAGTTCAACAAGTTTTCCATCCAAGTATAGAAGGTCATTTGAATCATGATATTCACCAATCTCAAGCAAGTGGACACACTGGTGTTATTGCATTTGAAGTGAAAGACACTGAAGCGGCTAAACAAGTGATTCATGCTACAAAATATTTCACTTTAGCTGAAAGTTTAGGTGCAGTTGAAAGTCTTATTTCAGTACCAGCATTAATGACACATGCTTCTATACCAGCGGATGTCCGCGCAAAAGAAGGTATTACTGATGGCTTAATTCGATTATCAATTGGTATTGAAGATACAGATGATCTTGTGAATGATTTAAGTCATGCATTAGACACATTAAATTAGTTAATCATTTAAAGAAACGGTAATGTTTATTTAGACGAATAAACATTACCGTTTTTTTTTAATTTTTATAAAACAATTTTTAGAGTGTGCAGTTGTAATTTTAATGCATTTTAGATTGAATGATTCCCATTGCATTTTTATCATCTAAAACGGATTGAGCATGATTCCAACTATCGTGTTCAATATCCAATAATGAACGTAAATATGCCCAAGTAACATACTGTACTAATGATACTCGCTCTGGATTTTCATCTGTGGTTTCTTTCACTTCATATCCAGCTATGCCGCCAAGAGAATGTTCGGCATCATATAATTTAAGCAATGATTTTTTACCGGGACTTAAATAGTAAGGTTCTTCCATCCATTCAGGCCCTAACTGTGTTAATGGAGAATCATCCTTATCCCCAGCAATTATAAGAGCAGGTTTGGACATGTGTTTAAATGTCGGATTAAGGAATGGGAAGTTATCTTTGGCGAATTGAGTTAATTTATCTCCACCTTCACCTGCAGTTGCTAACAGTACACCGCCTTTCACTCTTCAATCTAGGTAATCGGTATAAGAATTTGTTAATGGATCAAAGACTTGTAGACCAAGTAGATTGCCGGCAGTCTGACCTCCGAATGAATGACCCACTACTGCAATATTATCTTTATCAATTCGTTGATGTAATGTTGGAATTTCTTCAGTGACTTGATCTAAATGATCGATGATATTTTTCATATCTTGCACTCTATATCTCCAGAGTTCTGATTGTCTTTTATCATCTTTATCTAAATTTATCGTTCTTGAATCTAGAAAAGTTGGTTGAATAACTATGAAACCATGACTCGCGTAAAAATCAGCTAAGGGTCCATAGCCCTCCATAGATGAACCAAATCCATGTGCTAACAAAATAATAGGAAGTTGATGTCCTTCATTAGGGAAAGAGACCTTTAGCTGTAAATCTATTCCTCTATAGGAAGCGGGTACTACAATAGGCTTCATTGACAATATTGACGTTGAAGTTGGTATTTTAAATTCACTTAAACTCATAATCTCTTCCTTTCTTTATAGAAATGAGGTGCTTCTGAGTATATTAAAAAGCATAAGTATAATGAATTAATTTGCTTAAAATTCAAGATATTTAAGAGGACAAAAAGAATGCTCACCAACATCATAGGACGAAAAACGATATTAATTATTCAGAATATTTATTAGATTTAAAAAAATCAAAAAATACTATTGACGGTATTAAGACAATTCAATATAATTCAAATATTCAGATAAGTATAATCAGAGTTGATGAGGGTGAGTCGAATTGATTGAATTTCGTAATGTGAACAAAGTCTTTAAGAAAAAGAATAAGACTGTACATGCTTTGAAAAATATTTCATTTACGATAGATAAACACGATATATTTGGTGTCATTGGATATAGTGGTGCTGGTAAAAGTACACTAGTTCGACTAGTTAATCAACTGGAGAAAGTGACGGATGGCCAAGTTGTTGTAGATGGTCATGAAATTGATACTTATAAAGAAAAAGATTTAAGAAATGTTAAAAAAGATATCGGAATGATATTTCAACATTTCAATTTACTCAATTCTAAAACAGTTTATAAAAACGTGGCTATGCCCCTTATTTTGAGTAAAAAGAATAAAAATGAAATTAAAGAAAAGGTTAATGAAATGCTAGAGTTTGTTGGACTAGCTGATAAGAAGAATCAGTTTCCTGATGAATTATCAGGAGGACAAAAGCAACGTGTAGCAATCGCACGTGCTTTAGTAACAAATCCCAAAATTTTACTTTGTGACGAAGCTACAAGTGCTTTAGATCCTGCAACAACGAGCTCGATATTAAAGTTATTAAGCAATGTCAATCGGACATTTGGTGTAACGATTATGATGATTACCCATGAAATGAGTGTCATTCAAAAGATTTGTAATCGTGTTGCAGTGATGGAGAATGGTGAAGTTGTGGAGATGGGGACAGTAAAAGACGTTTTTAGTCATCCTCAAACAATAACAGCTAAAAACTTCGTATCAACAGTCATTAGTACTGAACCTTCGAAACGTTTGCGAGAATCGTTCAACCGAAGTAGAAAAGATGATTTCTCTGACTATAAATTATTCTTAGACGCGAAACAAATCCAGAGGCCATTATTAAATGAATTGATTTATCGTCATCAGCTAAATGTGAATGTACTTTTCTCATCTATGTCAGATATTCAAGATGAAACCGTTTGTTATATGTGGTTGAGATTTGAGCATGATTCGCAGTTTAAACGATTTAATCCAGAAACATATTTCACTGAACGGCATATTCAATTTGAGGAGGTGCAATAAATATGTTTGGTTCAAGTTTAGATGCATCCCAACTGTTTCAAGCATTATATGAAACATTGTATATGGTTACTGTAGCACTAGTAATTGGTGCGTTAATTGGTATACCTTTAGGGATTTTATTAGTAGTGACCCGTAAAAATGGTATTTGGCAAAACCTAGTGTTACATCAAATTTTAAATCCTATAATCAATATTTTAAGATCTATCCCTTTCATAATTTTACTTATAGCAATCGTGCCATTTACTAAATTGTTAGTAGGTACATCTATAGGGACGACGGCGGCTATTGTGCCTCTAACGGTTTATGTAGCGCCGTACATAGCGCGTTTAGTAGAAAACTCTTTACTGGAAGTAGATGACGGTATTATTGAAGCAGCTAAAGCGATGGGGGCATCACCTCTTCAAATTATACGCTACTTTTTGTTACCTGAAGCATTAGGTTCACTGATTTTAGCTATAACTACAGCAATTATAGGTCTTATTGGTAGTACGGCTATGGCAGGTGCTGTAGGTGGCGGCGGTATAGGTGATCTTGCATTAGTATACGGTTATCAACGTTTCGATACTATGGTAATCATTATTACTGTCATTGTGTTAATTATTATCGTACAAGTTATTCAGTCATTAGGTAACTTTATTTCAAGGGTTATTCGTAGAAATTAAGTACTTAATTATATATTGAAAATTACAATTGTTAGGGGGCATTTTCTAGATGAAGAAAATTCTTGGTTTATTAATAGCGGCAGTTATTGTGTTAGCTGCTTGTGGAGGCAATAATGACAAAAAAGTAACTATTGGTGTAGCTTCTAATGATACAAAAGCTTGGGAGAAAGTAAAAGAATTAGCTAAAAAAGATGATATAGATTTAGAAATTAAACACTTTTCAGATTACAACGTACCTAATAAAGCTTTGAGTGACGGTGATATTGATATGAATGCTTTTCAACACTTTGCATTTTTAGATCAATATAAAAAAGCGCATAAAGATGCTAAAATTCAAGCGCTAAGTACAACTGTTCTTGCGCCACTGGGTATTTATTCTGATAAAATTAAAAATATTAAAGATGTTAAAAAGGGCGCTCAAGTAGCCATTCCTAACGATGTATCTAATCAAGCACGTGCGCTTAAATTATTAGAGTCTGCTGGATTAATTAAATTGAAAAAGAATTTCGGTTTAAATGGAACTACTAAAGATATTGAAAGCAATCCCAAAGATCTCAAAATCAAAGCTGTAGATGCACAACAAACAGCACGTGCATTATCAGATGTAGACATTTCAGTTATTAATAATGGTGTAGCAACTAAAGCAGGTAAAGATGCTAAGAAGGACCCAATTTATTTAGAAAAAGTAAGTTCAGACGCTGTGAAACCATACATTAATGTTATAGCAGTAAATTCTAAAGATATGGATAATAAAACATACAAGAAAATTGTAGAATTATATCATTCTAAAGAAGCCCAAAAAGCGCTTAAAGAAGACACTAAAGATGGTGAAAAAGCAGTAGATTTATCTAAAAAAGAAATCAAAGAAATTGAAGATGACTTAGTTAAAAAATAATTAACAAATTTATATTTAAGACGTAATACTCATTTCAATACTGCCGACAAAATATCATTTTGACGGCAGTATTTTCTTGCTTTAGGCATTATGAAAGTTATGTAAATATCTTTGTTTTTATTGAATGTTCTACTTAATTCGTTTATCTTTTGATATTACTTTTTAAATAGAATGAAAATTGTATTCAGTTGTGAGGGTAATACTGTGTAGTTGTCATTAGTGAATTCGTAATAAAATTGTCATTGTAATTTATGATAAATTGTATTAGTTTAGATAGGCAAAATGATATTTGTCTGGAGTGCTATTTTTTAAATGAAATAATATTTTGTAATCATAATGTCATCTAAAACACACATCCTATACATAATTAAAGAGTATAATGTGCTTGTATTAAAAAATTCGGGGATAAAAAAAGACAAGTAGAGGAGGATTTCAAGTGCAAAAAAAATATATTACTGCCCTTATCGGAACAACAGCAATTAGTGCTTTAGCAACTACGCAAGCACATGCAGCAACGACACATACAGTAAAAAGTGGAGAATCAGTTTGGTCAATTTCTCATAAATACGGTATTTCAATTGCTAAATTAAAATCACTTAATGGCCTAACTTCAAACTTAATTTTCCCTAATCAAGTACTTAAAGTATCAGGATCATCATCTAGCGCGTCAAAATCTAAGACATCATCTAATAGTGGTTCAGTGTACACTGTAAAAGCGGGAGACTCATTATCATCTATTGCAGCTAAATACGGAACTACTTATAAAAATATTATGAAGTTAAATGGTTTAAATAACTTCTTAATTGTACCTGGTCAGAAGTTAAAGGTTTCTGGATCAGTATCAACGTCTAAATCTACAAGTGGCTCTAAAAAAGCGACTTCAAGTAGCTCAGGTCGTACATCTACGTACACTGTTCAATATGGTGACTCTTTATCATTAATTGCAAGTAAGTACGGTACTTCATATCAAAAAATCATGCAATTAAATGGACTTTCTAATTTCTTTATCTACCCAGGTCAAAAATTAAAAGTGCCAGGTGGAGGTAGTGGAGGTTCAAGTAGTTCATCTACTAGTAAATCAACTTCAAGTGGTGGCTATTATACGCCAGTTTTCTACCACCAAAACTTATATACATGGGGTCAATGTACTTGGCACGTGTTTAACCGTCGTTCTGAAATCGGAAAAGGTATCAGCACATATTGGTGGAATGCAAATAATTGGGACAACGCAGCAGCTGCAGATGGTTATACTATTGATTATAATCCGACAGTAGGTTCAATTGCTCAAACTGACGCTGGTTACTACGGTCATGTAGCCTTTGTTGAACGCGTGAATAGTGATGGTGGTATTTTAGTCTCTGAAATGAACTGGAGTGCAGCACCAGGTTACATGACTTATAGAACTATCCCTTCATATCAAGTTAGAAATTATAAATTTATTCACTAAGTGATATATCATTTAAACAATAAATTAAGCTGACGAGGTCACTCATCCTCGTCAGCTTTACTGTGTTTAAATGTTTAAATTGAGATTTCTTAGTAAGTGATGATAATTCTTTACTGCTGCAGAATATGTTAATTTCTCTTGATTTCTTACATTTCTTAATGGATGTTCCACAATGTCTATCATTCGATGAGCTAATTGCTCGATGTGGTTTTCCTCTATTAAATAACCATTTTCTCCATGATTGATAATTTCGTTAGGTCCATATCGAACGTCATATGATAGAACAGGGCAACCCATTTCAATGCTCTCCATAATAGTCAATCCAAAACCTTCATACTTACTTGTTAATATAGAAGCTTTCGATTTTTCAAATTCTACTAAAGGCTTTTTTGTATATTTTGAAATTTTAACCATATCTTCAAGATGGTACTCAGCAATCAAGCTTCTCATCATAGGTAATTGATTATCTTCATCCCTACCAAATAAATGTAATTTTGTTTGATGACCACTTTTAACAAACTTATCATAAGCTTTAATTAAATGATCCATTTGTTTTTCACTACTAAATCTACCGATATAAATGAAACGATCTTCTTGTATAACTTCATTTTCACCTTTTCTATGATTGAGTTCTATAAAATGAGGTATGAGTTCAAAGCGTTCATTTTCAATAGGATACATCTCTTGAATATCTTGCATTTGTTGGTGCGTAAGTACTATATATTTATCCACGTTATTGCTATGTTCTAAAGCATATTTATAAGATTTTTTAGTTTTACCCTCTTTTAAATGCGAACTATGAAAGACTAAGATATTTTTAGTTTGATGCGTTTGTTTAATTAATGGTGCATCTAAAAATCTTGCATCACTAAACACCACATCGTTGTCTTTAAAACGCGATTGAAAGTAATACTGCGCAAGTACTTTATCATTTTTAAAAGTTTTAATAACTTTGCCATTTTCGTATAACTCGACGCAGATAATTTTATTTTTCTCATTATTATTAAAATATCTTTTACAATACATGGTACCTTCAGCATCTATTAATTCATCACTGTGTCTTATTGATGAGTTATTTACATAGAAAATTTTTCTGTGAAGTAAGCCATATAAATTATATTCATGTCGCTCATACTTTAAACCAGTTGAAGGCGAGATATAGTCTTCATATTGAAGAACATTAGATTGGCCATAATATTTGCGAAAACGGACATATGACTTCTTATTATAGTAATGAACCTCGCTTTGGTCTTTGCCTAATTCATATTTTAGACCTTTAATTTTACGTTTAGTTTTAACGTATTTAGGATTTTTAGTAATAAAAGTTTTGGGAACCTTATAAAGTTTGAAATTAGACAACCATTCATACATATTTTCAAACTCTATATTTTTAGTAATTTTATTTTCTTTTAAAAAACGTTTGTAGACACTTGGGTAGTTGCCATAATAGTTTGTGGTAAGAATTTTAGTAGGTAAGTTAAATTCTTCATCTATAAGTTTGATACGTCTTAAAAGAGCTTGGGTTCTTCCACCGTGAGAAATAGGAAGTGTTGTTGTGACAGTGTAAAGCATGTAAATGTCTCCTTTAGTAGTTACCTTCATACTGTTGCATTAGAATACTATCAAAAATTAATTATCACACATGTTAAAGATTTTTATGAAAATTACAAGAAAATCGAATATAAAAAGACGAAACAATTAGTACATTCTTTAAGAATGTACTAATTGTTTCGTCTTCCTTTCTCAATCATAATCTTTAATATTCATTTTTAACTTTACGGAAACTAGTAAATAAGCGTAAACCGTTTATCGCGAATGAAGTAAGCGCACCTAATTTACGTAATTTTGATGGTGACTTAATAGATACATAAAAATCGATGATTGTACCGATAGCACTTAGACCCAATGATAAATATACCATTTGTTTATTTTTAGCATCGTGACGTATTCCATTATAACCGTCGACGATGAAACCTGCCATGTTAAATAAGTTAGATAAACGTACAGCGCCAGTTTGTTTTGCCATAAAAAATTCCCTCCGAATGATATCTTTGCATGAAAAGCATACGCTCATAAATGATTGATATATTGTTATACTCAAAATTATCCATTTTGAACTCAATCACTTCATCATTTAATTTATGATAACATAATACTAAATATAAAAAGCTTTTTGAAGTAATAAAGAATAGGGTAGGGTGTTTATTCGAATGATTAAATGTGTTTGTTTAGTTGAAGAGAAAGAAAATCAAATTTTACTCGTTCAAGTTCGTAATAGAGACAAATATTATTTCCCGGGTGGTAAAATCGATGAAGGTGAAAGCTATGTTGAGGCGTTACAACGAGAACTTAAAGAAGAGTTACGCCTCGATTTGGCTGAAACTGATTTAGAATTTATAGGCACCGTTGTTGGAAAGGCATATCCTCAACCAGATACGCTTACTGAATTAAACGGATTTAAAACGACAAATGCTATTGATTGGTCCAGTATAACTGCTGACAATGAAATTACTGATATTAGATGGTTTAATATCAATGATTCAGAGAACATAGCACCTGCCGTATTGACTTGGATAGACCAATTTTCTAAAAAAGCTAAAGGCTAGGTGAAAAATGTGTATTTAAAAGCATATGAACCGGAATTATTTGAGCAAGTCGAAAACTTAGAAATTCTAGAAAGTGACTATAAATTTACGAAATCACCAGTTGAAAACATCAAATCGGCTAATCAAGATAGTGATAGACATCCTACGTTAGTTATGAATAATGAGTCGTGTATCGCGTTTTTCACTTTACACGAAGGAAATGGGCCTAAACCATTCACTGATAATCCAAAGGCCATTTTCTTTAGATCATTTAGTGTTGATCAACGTTATAGAGGACAAGGCATAGGTAAGAGGACCCTTGAAATATTGCCTGCATATATTAAACAACATTATCCATGCATTAATGAAATTACATTAGCAGTAAATACAGATAATGAGAAAGCAATCAATTTATATGAGCAAGCTGGTTATCGCCACACACATGATAGTGAATTAATAGGGCGACCTGTTTACGTGATGTCGCTAAAAATTTAATCATAATAATAAGACCCCAATGCTAAGAGAATAAGGCACTGGGGTCTTTAAATATATTAATCATTCTTAAGATGTTGTGATTGAGTAGAATTTTTACGTTTTTTATTTTTAATCATCAAAGCAGTTACCCATGCAGTTATTGGAATACTGAGTGCAACTGCAATGCCTCCTAGTAATATCGACACAAATTCTTGAGCGAAAATTTTAGAATTAATAATATGTCCAAAAGAATAATGTAATTTAAAGAACCAGAAAAATAAAGTTAATTGACCCCCAAAATATGCTAAATAAATAGTATTGGCAGAAGTAGCTAAAATTTCTCTACCTACTCGCATGCCAGAAGTGAATAGTTGTCTTTGATTTAGTTCCGGATTGGTCTCGCTTAATTCATACATTGGTGAGCTAATTGTAATGGCTAAATCGATTACAGCGGCTATAACAGCCAAAACGATTGTAAAAACCATAAACTCTATCATATCAATACCAATATTCATTGAATACACATATGTTTCATCTTGTTGTTCTGTCGCAAACCCTTGAAGATGACCTACCTTAACCGATAGGAAAATAACTAGTATCAATATGAGTGTCGTAATTATTGTACCGATAAATGCTGCTTGTGTTTTAACGTTATAACTATTTAACACGAATAAGTTCACAGCAGCAATAACTATGCAGAAGATAAAAGTTACTAAGTAAATCGGTACACCAAAAATTATTAAAATGATACTAATAATAAGTATGATGAAGTTTAAAAATAGTGTGAAGAAAGAAATGAGACCTTTTTTTCCTCCGAAAATTATCATTAGCACCAAGAGTAATAAGCCTAAAATTGTTATCGCACTCATTGTTTAGCACCTCTCAATTTTAGCAATACTTCCATTAATGCAATGGTAATAGGAATTGTTAACACAATGCCTATGCCACCTGTCATGGCTCTAGCAACTTCTAATGACCAATTCATTGAAATGGTGTAAGTGATTGTATTAGCATTTTTCAAATAAATTAGAAACATTGGTAAACTTCCAGACAGATAAGAAAAAAGTAAGATGTTGGTCATTGTACCCATAATATCTTGGCCAATGTGACGTCCCGCAAGCGCCCAACGACCCATTGTTATATTTGGAGTACGTTGAAGAATTTCATACATTCCACTTGAAATCGTAATGGCTACGTCCATAATAGCTCCGAGCGTTCCAATTAAGACGGAAGCGAGAAAGACGTCTTTAGGAGGTAGTGTAAGGAAGGTCATTGTTTCATACTTAATCCCGTTACCACCTGTCATTTTAATCACTAATTCTGTAATTCCAACGCAAAGAAATGTACCAATGAGTGTACTTACTATTGTGACGAGTGTACGCATGTGCCACCCAGTTACAAGTAATAGGGTTAACGTTGTCGAGACAATAATCGCGATCGTCATTAATAGGAATAAGTTGATTTGCCCATTTTGATTGTGTATATAGATTGCCCCTATGACGGCAATTGTATTGATGATTAGTGATAATATTGATTGTAAGCCAACTTTTTTACCAACGATGAGTACTGTGAGTAGGAAGATTCCTGTTATTGCCACAACCAAACCATCACGTTTTTTCTCTATAATATTGGCATCACTAGGTTTCTTAGAAATATGTAATAACACTTTGTCATTTTTGGAAAATGACTCCGAGTCCGCTTGAGATTTTACATATTGGTGGTCAATCGTTGCTGTTTGACCTTTAAATTTACCATTCAAAATTTCTAAAGTGAGTTTTTCTTTATATTTAATATCTTTATTGTGTTGTTCATCCGTAATTTTTTCAGTGTGAATAGGATGTACATTTGTAATTTTTCCTATCGGCATATTGTAAAATTTATCGTTAAAAAACGTAAATATAAATAAGCCAAGAAAGATGCAACAAAAAATTATAATCATCCAACTGAAAGGCTGTTTAAAAAAAGATTTGAACTGCATATTTGAACCTCAATTCTCAATTTAGTGTATTAAATTGACATAGTGATTATACGCCCATTAATCAATGATTACAAAAATTTATAAAATGAGTTAATTGAATGATTCGTCGGATTTTATAAATAAAGCGAGTGTGATTAACGATGTGTTCAACTAAAATTGAGCCGTTTGATTAATCATAGTATGAATATAATGCCATACTAAATCTATATCTTTTTTCTTATTATCATATTTAGTGATGGCGCATATTGTTCTTTTTAATTCAGTATGTGAAAGAGGGATTTGGACCCAATCTTCGCTTTCGTTAAGATGAATATTTTCATTGCTAATAATAAATCCTTTATTTTGACGCACGAGATACTGAGCAAGTTGTTTATTCGATAATGTATACACATTTGCTTTAATTAATTGTTCGAGTTTCTTTTTTATTGAGTTGGCGAAAGGCATGAGACAATATAATGATTCATTTTCAAGTTGAGTTAAAAGGGGTTGAGTTGTCAAAGTAATGGGATGGTCTTTAGGCGCATACATATGATATTTCTCTTCGAATAAAGGTGTGACATGAAGTTCTGTCTGTGTTGTTATATCCTTAGTCATTTCAATAAGCCCTATATCGAGTTGGCCCGAATTTACTCGATCTACAATGTGATTATGTTTCAAGAGTTGCGGCGTTATAATACTCTCACTTTGTTGCTCAAAGGATTGTAATAGTGGCAACATCATTTGTGAAATGTCGCCTTCTTCGTAACCAATATAAATCGTCCGTTGATCTGTAGAAGCTTGCTGTTTGAATAATTGAATCGTGTGGTCCATTTGTTTGAGAATTTGAGTAGCTTGAGACATGAGTTTCTTTCCCTCGGAGGTGAGGATGATATTCCTACCACTTCTTTTAAAAAGGGTTACGTTCAACTCTTTCTCAAGTTGTGTGATTTGACGACTTACCGCTGACTGCGCAATGTTTAATTCTAAAGCGGCATCTGATATATGTTCACGACGTGCCACTTCTACAAAGTATTTAAGTTGTTTAATCTCCACAATAGCCACTCCTTATTAATTGACGAAAAATTCTAAAATTTAAAATGGTATAAGTGTATTATAGCAGTAATTTGAGTAATTGTTCTATTTTTTAGATGAGTTATATCTAATTTATATATTGAACAGATAAATATATTACATTATAGTAATTATTATCAAACTAAAATTGTCAGAAAATTCTAATAAGAGGAGTGTGCATCATGTACAATGAGAAATTAAAAAAAGGTTTATATGATTATCGTGAAGAGCATGATGCGTGTGGTATTGGATTTTATGCCAATATGGATAATAAAAGGTCTCATGATATTATTGAAAAATCTTTAGAAATGTTACGTCGGTTAGACCATCGAGGTGGCGTTGGTGCTGACGGTATCACTGGTGATGGTGCGGGCATAATGACTGAAATTCCATTTAAGTTTTTTGATCAATTAGATGAAATTAATATTCCCGGCGAAGGTAACTATGCTGTGGGATTATTTTTTTCTAAAGAAAAAGTTAAAGATTCGATTCATGAACCCATTTTTAACTCATATTTCGAAAATGAAGGTTTCAAAGTTATTGGTTATCGAGATGTCCCTGTAAATACTAATGCGATAGCTAAACATGTTGCTGATACAATGCCTTACATTCAACAAATCTTTGTAGATATTAGAGGCGTTGAACATGTTGAAAAACAATTATTTTTAGCGAGAAAACAGATTGAGAGATATGGAGAAGAGCAATCACTGGAGTTATATTTCACAAGTTTATCCAAGAGGACAATTGTTTATAAAGGTTGGTTACGCTCTGATCAAATCAAAGAATTATATTTAGATCTTCAGAATGAAACGTTTCAATCTAAATTAGGATTAGTGCATTCAAGATTTAGCACAAATACTTTTCCCAGCTGGAAACGTGCACATCCTAACCGAATGCTCATGCATAATGGTGAGATTAATACAATTAAAGGTAATGTGAATTGGATGAGAGCACGCCAAAATAAATTGGTTGAGACGTTATTTGGAGATGAAAAAGATAAAGTTCATTTCATAGTAGATGAAGATGGAAGTGATTCAGCTATTGTGGATAATGCGCTTGAGTTTCTTTCATTGGCTATGGAACCTGAAAAAGCAGCAATGTTATTGATTCCAGAACCTTGGTTATATAACAAAGCTAATGACAAAAATGTGCGTGCTTTTTATGAATATTATAGCTATTTAATGGAACCATGGGACGGTCCAACGATGATTTCATTTTGTAACGGCGATAAAATTGGTGCGCTTACAGATAGAAATGGTTTACGTCCAGGCCGCTATACGATTACTAAAGATAACTTTATTGTATTTTCTTCTGAAGTTGGTGTAGTTGATGTGCCGGAAGAGAATGTCGCTTTTAAAGGACAACTTAATCCAGGCAAATTGTTACTCGTCGACTTTTTACAAAATAAAGTAGTCGAAAACAATGACTTAAAGGCAGATATAGCTAGCGAATTACCTTATCAACAATGGTTAGAAACATTTAAAATTGATGATCGCTTTGATCGAATAGATTATGAGCCGTCTGATTGGGATGAACATACGTTATTTCGTCTGCAAAAGCAATTTGCCTATACTAAAGAAGATATAAATAAATACATGGTTGATTTAGTTAGTAGCAAAAAGGATCCTATTGGAGCGATGGGGTATGACGCACCAATTGCTGTTCTTAATGATAAGCCAGAATCATTATTTAATTATTTTAAACAATTATTTGCGCAAGTCACTAACCCTCCTATCGACGCTTATCGAGAGAAGATTGTAACGAGTGAAATGTCATATTTAGGTGGAGAAGGTAATTTACTTCATCCTGATGAGACAGCGCTACAACGTATTCAATTGAAGAAACCTGTTATTACTGAGGCACAACTTGCTTCCATAGACTCAAGTTGCTTCAATGTAACCCATCTATCAACGGTGTATACAGGGGAGCTTGAAAGTGCATTAAACTCACTTGGAGAACAAGCAATTGAAGCAGTAAAATCCGGTGCTAAGATTATTGTGCTAGATGATCAAACACTTGTCTCACAGGAAGGTTATGCGATGCCAATGTTACTTGCTCTTAGTCATGTTCATCAGTTACTGATACGTGAAGGATTGCGAATGGATACAAGTCTTGTAACTCTAACAGGTGAAACTAGAGAGGTACATCATGTGGCATGTCTACTTGGATATGGTGCTAATGCAATCGTACCTTATCTTGCGCAACGTACGATTGAACAATTGACACTTAAAGGACAGTTATCTGGTTCAGTAATTGAGAACGTAGAAACGTATACACGCGTATTATCAGAAGGTGTCATAAAAGTTATGGCGAAAATGGGAATTTCAACTGTGCAAAGTTATCAAGGGGCGCAGATTTTTGAAGCAGTTGGATTATCTCAAGATGTTATAGATCGTTATTTTACTGGAACACAGTCAAAAATATCTGGAATAAGTATTGAACAAATCGACAATGAGAATAAAGCGCGACAAAGTAATGCAACAGATTACTTAGAATCAGGTAGTACATTTCAATGGAGACAACAAGGTCAACATCATGCATTTAACCCTCGTACAATCTTTTTACTACAACATGCTTGTAGAGAAAATGATTATGAACTGTTTAAAGAATTTTCAGAGGCAGTCAATGATAAACGTACAGATCACATACGTCATCTGTTAGAGTTTAAAAAACAAAAAGCCATTGATATTAGTCGTGTGGAGCCGGCAAGTGAAATTGTGAAAAGGTTTAATACTGGTGCTATGAGTTATGGTTCAATTTCAGCTGAAGCGCATGAAACTTTGGCACAGGCGATGAATCAAATTGGTGGTAAAAGCAATAGTGGTGAAGGCGGAGAAGATCCGTCTCGATATGAATTGCAAAAGGATGGAAGTAATAAGACGAGCGCAATTAAACAAGTTGCGTCCGGACGATTTGGTGTAACGAGTGATTATCTCCAACATGCAAGAGAGATTCAAATCAAAGTAGCACAAGGCGCTAAACCAGGGGAAGGTGGACAATTACCAGGGTCAAAGGTCTATCCGTGGATAGCTGAAACAAGAGGTTCAACGCCGGGTATAGGATTGATTTCTCCTCCACCACATCACGATATTTATTCTATAGAAGATTTAGCTCAACTTATTCATGATTTAAAAAATGCGAATAAAGAAGCGGATATTGCAGTTAAATTAGTTTCTAAAACAGGTGTAGGAACCATCGCTTCAGGGGTAGCTAAAGCATTCGCCGATAAGATAGTCATTAGTGGTTATGACGGAGGTACTGGGGCTTCACCAAAGACCAGTATTCAACATGCTGGAGTTCCTTGGGAAATAGGATTAGCGGAAACACATCAAACATTGAAATTAAATCATTTACGTAGTCGAGTGAAGTTAGAAACAGATGGTAAGTTACTCACTGGAGTAGATGTAGCGTACGCTTGTGCGCTTGGAGCGGAAGAGTTTGGATTTGCGACAGCCCCACTTGTTGTATTGGGATGTATCATGATGCGTGTATGTCACAACGATACATGTCCAGTAGGAGTTGCTACGCAAAACAAAGATTTACGTGCGCTATTTACAGGTAAGGCGCAACATGTAGTCAACTTTATGTATTTCATTGCTGAAGAACTACGAGAAATTTTAGCTTCTCTAGGTCTAGCGACAGTAGAGGAGTTAGTAGGTAGAACAGATTTACTACAGCGTTCTTCTAAGTTAACTTCTGGAAGCAAAGCTGCAGCAATTCAAATAGAGAATCTTATCGAACAGTCTGAAGGACCTAATACGAAACAAATAATGCAAGATCATCACTTAGATATCGGCTTTGATTTGAATTATCTATATCCAGATGCTAAGCACAGTATTCAAAATGGACATTCATTCACAGGAAGTTATGTGGTCAACAATGAACAAAGAGATGTAGGCGTTATCACAGGTAGTGCCATTGCACGTCAATACGGAGAAGAAGGCCTTCCTGAGGATACAATATTCGCTTATACAGAAGGGCATGCCGGCCAAAGTCTTGCTGCTTATGCGCCACACGGTTTGACGATTCATCATACTGGTGATGCGAATGACTATGTAGGTAAAGGTTTATCAGGTGGAACAGTTATTGTTAATGCGCCAAATGAAGAGCGAGAACAAGAAATTATCGCAGGTAATGTAAGTTTTTATGGAGCATCAAGAGGAAAAGCTTATATAAATGGTAAGGCGGGAGAACGTTTTTGTATTAGAAATAGTGGCGCTGATGTTGTGGTAGAAGGTATTGGAGACCACGGACTAGAGTACATGACTGGTGGACATGTCATTATTTTAGGAGATGTTGGTAAAAACTTTGGCCAAGGTATGAGTGGCGGCGTAAGTTATATCTTCCCATCAAGTATTGAAGAATTTAAAAAGGTCAATGCACTAGAAACTCTTGAATTTAGTGAGGTTCGCTATGATGAGGAAAAAGCATTAATTAAAGAGATGCTTGAAGCGCATTATAAACATACACGTAGTACGAAAGCACGACAAATTTTGAATCAATTTGAAAATGTAAGCCAATATGTAGTGAAAGTCATACCGAAAGATTACAAATTGATGATGCAAAAAATTGATTTACAAAAACGACGAATAGAACAAGTAGATGAAGCGACACTCGCAGCATTTTATGATGATAGGAAAAGTATTGAAGAAGAATTACAACCAGCAGTAGTTTATTAAAAAAGTGGGGGATAATCATGGGCGAATTTAAAGGATTTATGAAATATAATAAACAGTCTTTATCAGAATTGTCTTTGGTAGATCGTCTTTCTGGTCATGATGCGTTTCAACAACGCTTTACTAAGGAAGATGCCTCCGTTCAAGGTGCACGCTGTATGGATTGTGGCACACCATTTTGCCAAACAGGACAGTTATATGGAAGAGAAACTATCGGCTGTCCTATTGGAAATTATATACCAGAGTGGAACGATTTAGTATATCATCAAGACTTTAAAACGGCTTATGAAAGATTGAGTGAGACAAATAATTTTCCGGAATTTACTGGACGTGTATGCCCCGCGCCATGTGAGAATTCTTGTGTCATGAAAATCAATAGAGAATCCGTTGCAATTAAAGGTATTGAGCGTACTATTATAGATGAAGCTTATGATAATGGTTGGGTTAAACCAAAGTATCCTGAAGAACGTAAAGAGCAAAAAGTTGCAATAGTAGGAAGTGGACCTGCAGGACTTACAGCTGCTGAAGAACTCAACATTAAAGGGTACCAAGTGACCGTGTTTGAAAAAGCACATGAACCAGGTGGCTTATTAATGTACGGTATCCCAAATATGAAATTAGATAAAGATGTAGTACGTCGTCGTATAGCGTTAATGAAAGAGGCAGGTATAGAGTTTAAAACAAGTGTTGAGATTGGCGTTGATATTAGTAAAGAAGAGCTTGAAGATGCATTTGATGCAATTGTTTTATGTACGGGTTCGCAGAATGCGAGAGATTTACCTTTAGAAGGACGTATGGGCTTTGGTATTCATTTTGCAATGGATTACCTAACTGAACAAACACAATATCTCAATGGAGAAATTGATGAAGTTTCTATTACTGCTAAAGATAAAAACGTTATTATCATAGGTGCAGGTGATACAGGCGCCGACTGTGTAGCGACTGCATTGCGTGAAAACTGTAAATCAATCGTACAATTTAACAAGTATACTAAGCAGCCTGAAGAAATTACCTTTGAAAGTAATACATCTTGGCCTTTAGCCATGCCTGTATTTAAAATGGATTATGCGCATAAAGAATATGAAGCAAAATTTGGTAAAGAACCAAGAGCTTATGGGGTACAAACAATGCGCTATGATGTAGATGGTCTTGGTCGTGTGAGAGGATTGTACACTCAAGTGCTGCAAGAGACATCTGAAGGCATGGTAATGTCAGATGGTCCAGAACGTTTTTGGCCAGCTGATTTAGTCTTATTATCAATTGGTTTTATAGGAACAGAAACAACTATTCCTCATGCGTTTGGTATTAAAACTGAACGTAATAAAATAGTTGCTAATGACATTGACTTCCGAACTAATCATCCTAAATTTTTTGCAGCTGGAGATGCTCGTAGAGGTCAAAGTTTAGTCGTATGGGCAATCAAAGAAGGTCGCGCTGTAGCACGATCTGTTGACCAATATTTAAATAAAAAAATTCTGGTGTAGACACAAAATAATTATATTGACTTTTAATGAACGCTATTATATGATTGTTATTGTGTTCATTGGAGGAATACCCAAGTCCGGCTGAAGGGATCGGTCTTGAAAACCGACAGGGCCTTAACGGGCCGCGGGGGTTCGAATCCCTCTTCCTCCGCCATTAGAATTAAAATCCAAGACTAATAGATATAAAAGGCAAGTACTTATTTTAATGAGTATTTGCCTTTTTTATTTTGCTTTTACCCTCCTCTAACTGAATTGCTCATACATACAAATAGAATTTTTTTAAATTTATCGATTTTTATATATTAGCAATGTGCCTATCATTTCGAAATTTTGAGTTCATTAAAAGAGTAATCTAAACTCATATATAAGTTGTTGATGAAATTTTTACGCTTGCAAAGGGATATGAAATTATAGTATTATAAATCTTACCGTGCTAGGTGGGGAGGTAGCGGTTCCCTGTACTCGAAATCCGCTTTATGCGAGACTTAATTCCTTTGTTGAGGGCGCATTTTTGTGAAGTCTGCCCGAAGCACGTAGTGTTTGAAGATTTCGGTCCTATGCAATATGAACCCATGAACCATGTCAGGTCCTGACGGAAGCAGCATTAAGTGGATCCTCATATGTGCCGTAGGGTAGCCGAGATTTAGCTGTCGACTTCGGTAACGTTTATGATATGCGTTCGATACAAAGGTGCACGGTATTATTATGAGATTTAAGCAAATATCACATAGATAAAAGGCTGGGACATATCAGATTGTCGTAGCCTTTTTTATTTTGGCAGTAGTTAACTGATCTGGAAATATGTTTGAACCGAGCTTCTCATACTTCTAAACAACTTTGTCAGCTAGCCTCTACTAGAGATGAATTATAAAAAATTTTATATACAAACCAAGTTGGAGTGGGATAGTGAAATTAATTTTTTACAAATTTAAATTTCTATCCCACTCTTCTTTCATTAAATAGATTAATTTTCAATAATTTGTTAAGGTTATAACGAACTAAGCAAATAATATATAACGTGTATTGATATATCATTAAAAAGTTGATAGAAAAATTGGAGGATACATGCAAATATTTTTAAGTACTTTAACTGAAGTTGATTATGAACGATCACTTGATAGCATTGAACAAAATTATGATCAAGACCCAGAGATGAGTTGGAAAGAACGTGCCAGAGTTAAGAATCTCAGAAAATCCGAGAATTATAATTCTGAATTAGAAGTTATTGCTAAAAATGATACGAACGATGTCATTGGCCATGTCTTATTAGGAGAAATTTTATTAGTTTCTAATAATCATCAAACTACTGCACTAGCAGTTGGAGCTTTATCAGTACAACCAGATGTGCGTGAACAAGGACTAGGAAAAGCTTTAATGCAAGCAGTAGAAGAGCGTGCCAAAGCTGAAGGGTATCCAGCAATTTTTGTTCATTGCTATACTGAATTTTTCAATCACATAGGATACGTTGATGCGAAACAATACGATATTGTTATGGAAGAATTAGGTAACGATGATACCTTAAGTGTGAAATTTTTAACTTCAGACATAGCATCACTTCATGGTATGACTGTTATGTTACCTGAAGTATTTGATTAATTTTTTCATTGAAAAGAATTGTTACGAACATGATATAATGATGAGTAATTGTTAATGGAGGTGTTACAGTGGATTACCAAGCTTTGTATCGAATGTATAGACCGCAAAGTTTCGATGATGTTGTTGGACAAACACACGTCACGAAAACGTTACGTAATGCCATCTCTAAAGGTAAACAATCACATGCTTACATTTTCAGTGGACCCAGAGGAACTGGGAAGACAAGTATCGCAAAAGTGTTTGCCAAGGCGATTAATTGCCTTAATAGCGATGATGGAGAACCTTGTAATGAGTGTGCGATTTGTAAAGGTATTACTCAAGGTACAAATTCTGATGTGATTGAAATTGACGCGGCGAGTAATAACGGTGTGGATGAGATTAGAAATATAAGAGATAAGGTGAAATACGCACCAAGTGAATCCAAATATAAAGTATATATTATAGATGAGGTACATATGTTAACGACGGGGGCGTTCAACGCCTTACTTAAAACTTTGGAAGAGCCTCCTAGTCACGCGATATTTATTCTAGCGACTACAGAACCACATAAAATTCCTCCTACTATTATCTCTCGAGCACAACGTTTTGATTTTAAAGCGATTAGTATGGATCAAATTGTAGACCGCCTAAAGTTCGTAGCTGAATCACAGTCACTAGAGTATGACAATGCAGCATTAGAATTTATTGCTAAAACTTCAGAAGGTGGTATGCGTGATGCTTTAAGTATCATGGATCAAGCGATTGCTTTTGGGGACGAGCGTTTGACACTACAAGATGCGTTAAACGTGACTGGTAGCGTTGATGAAGCGGCATTAAATGATTTGTTCAAAGATGTTGTTGAGGGGAATGTCAAAGAAGCTTTTGGTAGATATCATCACTTTATTTCAGAAGGAAAAGAAGTGAATCGACTTATTAACGACATGATTTACTTCGTTAGAGATACGATAATGATAAAAACATCAAATGAATCAATTGAATATGATGCTTTAGTTAGTTTTGAATTAGACACACTATATCGTATGATTGATATCATTAATGATACACTTGTTTCAATTCGTTTTAGCGTTAACCAAAACGTTCATTTTGAAGTGTTACTAGTTAAACTTGCGGAAATGATTAAAGCGCAACCACAGACTGTTCAGAATATGGCTACAACAGCTGTAGCTACTGAACCTGATAATGATGTACTGCTTCAACGTATGGAGCAACTTGAAAATGAATTAAAAACACTGAAAGCGCAAGGTGCTTCGAATAGTGGTCAAACACAACAACCGAAGAAACCTACACGTACAGTTCAACGCTCTAAAAATGCATTTTCAATGCAACAAATAGCTAAAGTATTAGATAAAGCTAATAAAGAAGACATAAAATTATTAAAAGACCACTGGCAAGAAGTGATTGATCATGCTAAAAGTAATGACAAAAAATCATTAGTAAGTTTACTCCAAAACTCAGAACCAGTGGCAGCGAGTGAAGATCATGTGTTAGTTAAGTTTGAGGAAGAGATTCATTGCGAAATTGTAAATAAAGATGATGAAAAGCGTAACAATATAGAGAGTGTAGTTTGTAATATAGTAAATAAAACGGTAAAAGTCGTTGGTGTACCTTCGGATCAATGGTTAAGAGTTAGATCTGAATATATTCAAAATCGTAACGCTAATGGTGAAAATAACAGCGAGTCAGGAGAGGCACAACAGCCAGCACAAGTTGATGTGGCCCAAAAGGCTAAAGATTTATTTGGTGAAGAAACAGTACATATGATAGACGAAGACTGATACATGACAAGCAATATATTCGTATGTATAATATAATAAAAGCTAATTTTTAATAGAGACTGTTTAATTTCAAGGAGGAAATGATATTATGCGCGGTGGCGGAAATATGCAACAAATGATGAAACAAATGCAAAAAATGCAAAAGAAAATGGCTCAAGAACAAGAAAAATTAAAAGAAGAACGCGTTGCTGGAACAGCTGGCGGCGGTATGGTTACTGTAACAGTTACTGGCCATAAAGAAGTTGTAGATGTAGAAATTAAAGAAGAAGCTGTAGATCCAGATGACGTTGAAATGCTTCAAGATTTAGTATTAGCTGCTACTAATGAAGCGATGAATAAAGCTGACGAGTTAACTCAAGAACGTTTAGGTAAACATACTCAAGGCTTAAACATCCCTGGAATGTGATAACACATGCAATATCCAGAACCAATTTCTAAACTTATAGACAGTTTTATGAAACTGCCAGGCATTGGACCTAAGACGGCTCAACGTCTGGCTTTTCATACTTTAGATATGAAGGAAGACGATGTTGTTCAATTTGCTAAAGCATTGGTAGATGTTAAAAGAGAACTTACTTATTGTAGTGTTTGTGGTCATATCACTGAAAATGACCCTTGCTACATTTGCCAAGATAAGCAACGTGATCGTTCGGTCATTTGTGTTGTTGAAGATGATAAAGACGTTATAGCGATGGAGAAAATGCGCGAGTATAAAGGTTTATATCATGTTCTACATGGTTCGATATCACCAATGGATGGTATAGGGCCAGAAGATATTAACATCCCAGCATTAGTTGAGCGACTAAAAAGTGATGAAGTTAAAGAACTTATTTTAGCAATGAATCCCAACTTAGAGGGAGAATCTACAGCAATGTATATTTCGAGATTAGTGAAGCCAATTGGTATTAAAGTAACACGTTTAGCACAAGGACTATCGGTTGGTGGAGATTTAGAATACGCAGATGAAGTTACGTTATCTAAAGCGATTGCTGGTAGAACCGAAATGTAGATTTAAAATTAATAAGAACGGGCTATAAATACCCAAAGGAGTAATAGCGCAAAGATGTTGTGAATTAGAAATCATCTTTGTGCTTTTTATTTTAATAATAGGGATTCTATAGATTCATGTTTTTGGTGTAAATTCTCAGCTAAGTTTTCCAAGAGTTGCTTATATGTGATTTTTAAATAGCATACGTAATTGGTTAGTAATTAAGGGGGTGAAAATTTTAGATATATTATAAGTTTAAATTTTATGTCCTTGAGTTTTTCCTAAATAAGAGGAAATAATTCATTAAACGTAGCGTAGAGAGGATAATGCATTTATGTTTTATAACTAAAACGGCTGACATTATTAAAGTAGTTGAGACTATGAAACAATAATGAAGTAACTAACTTCAAAAAAAATAAAATTTCTTTAAAGTTTGTGAAATGGCTATAGTAAGATTGTATAATTTATCGCAAAGTTCATTTTTGTCTCTAAAAACGATAGTTATTTCGATATAAAATCATAAAGTTCGGTTATTGGAGGTATAGTGTAGTGATTTTGTTAAGCTAGTGTAAATTTTACTGTTGTTAAAACTCTCTAAAGCCTGTATAGTATTTATTTGTTGAACGAAACAAATCAACTTAATTCTAAAAAAAGACAATAAAATTAATTATAAAAAGTTATTGACTTCATTATCAATAAAGCGTATAATTAATTCTTGTCGGTAA